>CAZIMM010000064.1:2493-12607 GCA_964540415.1 uncultured Eubacteriales bacterium | reverse complement strand
GAAGGGGTTTGTTCTGGTATTACTTTGAGAAAAACCCGTCTCCTGCCCCTCCCGTTAACCCGGATATCGGGAACCCTTGCCACCGCGTAAGGTTCAGTGAAAACAACAGGTTTTTGTTCAGAGTGTATTTCCACGAAAGGAAGATTTCCGTTGAATTTTTCCACGCTTTAACTGACGGCAAGGGAGCGGCCGTATTCCTTTCCACGCTGACGGCGGAATATCTTCGTCTGCTAGGGCATGAAATCCCGCCGGGAGGCGATGTTCTGGACATCAACAAGCCCGCAAAGCGTTCCGAGCTAATTGATCCGTTCACAAAATGCGGAACATCAAAGGCGAAAATTAAGAGAAACAGCAAGCTGGTTTATCACGCTGTCGGCAACAAGCTTCCGCCGCACACCGTCAGGGTGACGACAGGCAGAATGTCCGTTGACGAACTCAAGGAAAAAGCGGGCGCACTCGGTGTGACGATTACCGAATACCTTGCCGGGGTGCTTCTCTTTGTACATTACCAAAAGCAAAAGGCCGAAAAGCGCAGGCAAAAGGGCGTGAGTGTCCAGATAGCGGTGAATCTGCGCAAGCCGTTTGATATGTACACGCTGAGGAACTTTTCCCTGGCTTACAACTGCCTGCTCGACCCGAACATGGGGGACTACACTCTTGAGGAGATTGTCCGAAAGGTTTCACTGTATCTGAGATATATTAATGACGAAAAGACACTGCGCGCAATGACTTCGTCAAATCTGAAGCTTGAGCGCAACTTCCTGATGAGGGCAATGCCCCTCACATTGAAGAACACGGCAATCGGGCTGTCGTTTTTGCTCACAGGCGAAAAAACCGTCAGCGCTCTGCTGACAAATCTCGGAGTAGTCAGACTGCCTGACGAAATGAAGCCGTTTGTCGAGCACTTTGATTTCATTGCGGGGCCCGGCAAGCTTAACGGAGCACGCTGCGGTGCGGCCAGCTTTAACGGCAGCTTTTCTCTGACAATTGTCAACATATATGAGAGCACGGATATCGAACGAGCCTTTTTCACAACGCTAGTAAAACAGGGGATAGCAGTAAAAATCGAAAGCAATATGCAGGACTGAGGTGGACGTTAAATGTCTTATTGTGTCAATTGCGGTGTGGAGCTTGACAGCAGCGCAAAAAAATGTGCGCTGTGTTCCACGCCTGTCATAAATCCGAACGACCCGAAGACTTCCGGCAAAGAGGAAAAGCCGTATTCGGATGTTGTTGTCATTCCGCCGGGAGTCCGAAGAAGATACGTTGCGTTTCTGCTTTCAATCATCATTGCAATTCCGAACGTCGTCTGCCTTCTGGCAAACTTTCTTTTCAGCAAGGACAGCTTGTGGTCTGTTTATGTTGCGTCCTCAAGCGCTCTGATTTGGGTGGTCTTTATTCTGCCGTTTCTCTGGAAAAAACCTAAGGCACTTGCGCTTTTTGCATTCAACACCGCCGCTGTTATTGCTTACACCTCGGTGTTTTATCTGATCGGAAGCGGCGGAAGATGGTTCTTTTATATTGCCGTTCCGGTGATACTCTGCGTTGCCGCTACTGTCGGAGTGCTGATTGCATGGCTGATTTTGAAAAAGCGTGACTGGCCGCAGATTGCAGTGGGCATTTGCGCGGGAATCGCAGTGACATCCTTCGCAATTGAGCTGCTTGTGACAAAGCTCTATTTCGGAACAGCATCGCTTGTCTATTCGGTGATAATCGGTGCCTGCTGTATCGCTCTGATCGCTTTTTTTGCAGCTGTTACGAAAAACAGGAGACTGCGGGCATGGCTGTCAAGAAAATTTTTTGTTTGAGTAATAATTTGTTTATCTTTATATGTTATAATTAAAGCCAATTTTATTACGGTATATATTATATGCCGAAAAAACTGGAGTTTTGTTATGAAAAAGTCAACAAAGGTTATCCTCGGAGCAGCAGGGGCGGCTGCGGCGGCAAACTGTGTGCATGCGGCAACGTTCAAGCCGGCGAAAAAAGAAATCGTGTCATTCTCACCGGAAACTGTTGATGTTGAACATGCCTGTGAGAGCATCAGCGCGGCAGTTCAGATCAAGACGGTTTCTTATCCTGACGAAGAAATGATAGACTTCGGGGAGTTTGACCGTTTTCACAAATTCCTGGAAGAGAGATATCCTCTGATACACAAAACTCTCGAAAAAGAAAATGTTGCCCGCGCAAGTCTGATTTACAAATGGAAAGGCAAAAATCCGGCGCTTGAGCCGATAGCCTTGCTGTCACATCAGGACGTTGTGCCGATTTCCGACGGCACTCTTGACGATTGGGTGCATGAGCCGTTCAGCGGATATAATGACGGTGAGTTCATCTGGGGTCGTGGCACTCTGGATATGAAAAACCACCTGATCTGCCTTATGGAGTCGGTTGAAAGCCTGATTGCCGAAGGCTTTGAGCCGGAGAGGGACGTTTACCTCTGCTTCGGACACGATGAGGAAATTGCCGATTCCGAAAACTCCGGAGCAAAAATCATTGCCGAGCTTCTGCGGGACAGGGGAATCAGGCTCGACAGCGTGCTCGACGAAGGCGGAGCAATACTTCCCGTTAACATAAAGGGCATAATCAATGCGCATATCGCCGGAATCGGCATTGCCGAAAAGGGCTATGCGGACTTTGAAATAACTGTTGAAACTGTCGGCGGTCACTCGTCTCAGCCTCCCAAGCACAGCGGCCTCGGAGAGCTTGCACAGCAGATTCAACGGCTTGAAAACAATCAGTTCAAGGCAGAAATGATGCCCTTTTTAAAGAGCCTTTTTGAAAACCTCGGCAGGCGTGTGTCCTACCCTGCAAGACTTGTCACCTGCAACATCAAGCTCCTCTATCCGGTTCTTCTGAATGTGCTCAAGCAGATTCCTCCCGCCGCATCTCTGATCAGAACCACAACCGCTGTCACCATGGCGAGCGGCAGCCCTGCGGCGAATGTCCTGCCGCAAAGGTCGAGCTTTATTGCAAATTTCCGCGCCATGCCCGGAACAACCACGCAGGACATTGAGAATCATATTAAAAAGACGGTCAAGGGCAAAAACGTCACTGTAAAATGTCTCAAGAAGAAAGAGGCGTCAAACTTCTCGCCGACAGATTCAAGAGCTTTCAAGGTTATTGAGGACATAACAAACGCCGAAATTGACGATGCTGTTGTTGCACCCTACCTTGTAATGGGCGGCACAGATGCCTGCTTCTACGAGATAATCAGCGACAATGTTTACCGTTATTCTCCCTTTGCCGTTAATACCGAGCTGCTGCTGTGCACACACAGCACCAATGAGAGGCTGCCGGTTTCCAGCGTTGACTCTGCACTGAGATTCTTCAAAAGATACATTCGTACACTGTCCGAAAGCTGATGTACGGATACGTAAGAATTCGCAAGCCGGAGCTGAAAATCAAAGATTACGAAATTTACAAAGGAGTTTACTGCTCTCTCTGCCGGCAGCTCGGGCGGGAATACGGTCCGTTTGCCCGTTTTGCGCTCAACTATGATTTCACACTTCTTGCATTGCTTCACATGGCAACAGAAGAATGCTGCCCGGGTTTCAAAAAGGGAAGGTGCAGCTTCAATCCGCTGATAAAGTGTGCAAAATGCACCGGAGGCACGGAAACTCTGTCACTTGCCGCAGCTTGTGCAATGATAATGGGGTATTTCAAAATCAGGGACAATATTGCCGACGGCACATTTTTCCGTCGGTTGGCTTTCAGAGCTTTGCTGCCGTATTTCTCATTAAAGAAAAGAAAAGCGAAGAAAAAGTTCCCCGATGTATATGAGCAGATCAAAAGTGCGTTTGACCGACAGGAGAAAATTGAAAAAAGTTCGGATTCGTCGCTTGATATGGCTGCCGAACCGACTGCCGCAGCTCTGAAATTCCTTGCGGCAAGAGGAGAGCCGGATGCCGTTCAGCGTCAGGTACTCGAACGCTTCGGTTACCTTATCGGCAGGTGGATTTACATTGCCGATGCACTTGACGATTTTGAAAAGGACAGAGAGCTTAATTCATTCAATCCGTTGCTCGGCAAGGGCAGAACAGATGAACAAATCAGAAAATACGCCGAGGGACTGATGAATGTAACACTCGGTGAAGCGGTTGCTGCATATGAGCTGCTGCGCTTGAAAAGATTTAAAGATATTCTGGACAACATAATTTTTGACGGAATGTATGACACGATGAACTCTATTCTCAGAAAAGGAGAGAAAGAGCATGAATGATCCGTACAGTGTGCTCGGAGTACCGCAGAACGCAAGCGACGAGCAGATAAGGCAGGCATACAAAGAACTCGCCAGAAAGTATAACGAACAGATTGAGGCAAACGGTCCTCTCTCCGCGGCCGCGCGTGAGCGCATGATTGAGCTTGACAGAGCGTATGATACAATAGTGATGAACAGCACCGGCTCCGGCGGTTATTCCGGAGGCTCGCAGCAGTATTATGGGCAGAACAGCAGACCGAACTGGTCCGGCGGGAATTTCGCGGATGTCCGCGGCACAATTGCCGAGGGCAGAATTGAGGATGCGGACTTCATTCTCGACGGTGTTCCGAACGAACAGCGGGATGCCGAATGGTATTTTCTCAAGGGCACGGTTCAGCAGCGCAGGGGATGGCTTGAAGAAGCCGAAAAGAATTTTGCCACTGCAAGCGAGCTTGAACCGTCAAACAGTGAATACCGTAAGGCATACAGCTCCTTCATTAACAACCGCGACGGAGGCTACAGAACCTCCGAGAGCAAAAGCAAATCCGGCTGTTCATCGTGCGATGTCTGCACCGGATTGGTTTGTGCCGACTGTTGCTGTGAATCAATGGGCGGCGATTTGATACCGTGCTGTTGACCTGAACGGAGGATATGTCTTGAAGCAAAGCTCACGAACCGCCCTGGGCGGAATTATCTGCGCACTTTCTGTGACGCTGATGTTTATGACAGCGGTGATACCGTTTTTAACATACGCCCTGCCGGCAATTGCCGGTGTGCTGCTTGTACTTGTGGTTATTGAGCTGAACAAAAAATGGGCATTCGTTGTTTATGCCGCGGTGAGCATACTCGCGTTGCTCCTTGTCCCGGACAAGGAAGCGGCGACGATGTATGCCGCCTTTTTCGGTTTCTATCCGATAATTAAAGCGCCGATTGAACAGCATTTGCCCAAGGCTTTGCAATGGGTTGTCAAGCTTGCGGTTTTTAACTGCGCGGTGTTCGCCGCGTATGCGCTGATAATATTTGTGTTCGGAATCCCGTTTGAGGACAGCGGAGCTTTCGGAAAGTATTCGCTGTATATCCTTTTGGGGCTTGCAAATGTTACGTTTTTGATGTATGATTATGCATTGACGAAGCTTATAACGCTATATATAAAAAAGTTTCAAAAAAGATTCGGTAAGCTTTTTAAATAAGCGGTTTTTATGGAGGAAAGAATGGCAGAACGTAAAGTAAAACAAACGAATTTCGGAGTTGTCGGCCTGAGCGGACGAGGCTCCGGTATGCTTATGGAATTCATTCAGGTGCCCGGAGTGAATGTTGTTGCCGTGTGCGACAAATACAGCGACAGGGTAACCAATGCGGCGGACGGTGTTGAAGCTGTGACAGGGGTGCGCCCCGCGGAGTATCTCGACTATAAGGAGATGCTTGCCAGGGACGATATAAAAGCCGTGCTTTGCTGTACAACATGGATAACTCATTCAATGATAGCAATTGACTGCATGCGTGCCGGAAAGCACGTTGCCTTCGAGGTCGGCGGCGCCGCCTCAATTGAGGAATGCTGGCAGCTTGTTCGCACAAGCGAGGAGACAGGCAAATTCTGTATGCTTCTCGAGAACTGCTGCTACGACCGCAACGAAATGGCACTGTTCAACATGTTAAAGCTCGGCATGTTCGGAGAGCTTGTACATATGCAGGGAGGATATGAGCACGACTTGCGCGATGAAATTGGTCAGGGCCGTGAAAACCGTCACGGCAGACTTTTCAATTTCCTCAACCGCAACGGCGAGCTTTATCCGACGCACCAGCTCGGCCCGATTTCCAAAATGCTTGACATTAACCGCGGAAACAGATTCCTGTCCCTCACCTCAACTGCGAGCAAGGCGGCCGGTCTTCACGAGTGGTTTGTCGGTGAGAAGGGCGGGGATTATGATTTGTCCGAAGTCAAGCCGACACAGGGCGACATTGTGACAACTGTAATCAAATGCGCTCACGGCGAGACGGTTCTTCTCACGCACGACTGCACACTGCCGCGCCCCTATTCGAGGGGATACCGCGTTCAGGGCACCAAGGGATTATACATGGAGGACGGCGAAGTCATATATTTTGACAATTTGTCGCCCAAGCGCCACGAGTGGGAGCCGGCAAAGCCTTATATTGATAAATACGAGCATCCTCTCTGGATTGAATACAAAAACGAGGGTGTCCACGGCGGACACGGCGGCATGGATTTCCTTGTGCTCAGTGCCTTTGCCGAAAGCGCAATGTTCGACCTTCACCCGCCGATTGATGTTTACGACACAGCGGCATGGATGGCAGTAACCTGCCTTTCGGAGCAGTCAATCGCACTCGGAAGTCAGCCGGTTGCGTTCCCCGATTTCACCAACGGAAAATGGATTGACCGCGAGCCTTATGTCAGAGGCAAGTTCTGCCTGAACGAGGTTTGCACGGATATGTATATAAAATGAGGAGGATACGCTGTGGCATATTACATAGGGGTGGACGGCGGCGGGACAAAAACCGTTTACGCGCTGTTTGACGAAAACCGTAATCTGCTTTGCGAGGTCAAGGGTCCCGGAACAAACCATGAAAACATGGAGGGCTCGTTTGACGAGGCATCTCAGAAACTCTGGAAGGGCCTTTGCGAGCTTGTCGGCACGCACGGTATTGCGCTGAATAACGTGTCCTTTATCCTCATGGGGCTTGCAGGCATCGACCATAAATTTCAGCACGACATCATGTGTGCAAAGCTTGAAGAAATGGGCTTGCGCAATTTTGAGATATTTAACGACGGCTTTATCGTTGTTAAGGCAGGCTCCGAAACAGGAGCCGCAATCGGATTTAATATGGGCACGGGCGTATGCTGCAACGCAATCGACAAAAGCGGCAATATGCTTCAGCTCGCCGGCCTCGGTGATTACTCCGGAGACACCGGCGGAGGTCACTTCATTGCCAGAACCGCGTTCAAACTGATTTATGACGATGTTTATCTGCACATTCGCGAAACCGTTCTGACAAAAAAATTCTTTGATGATTTCGGCATCAAAACCCGGGATGAGTTTCTTGCAAGCGTTGCGATTCTCGACGATGAGGAAAAAGCCGAGCACATGATAATGCGTCTGCTTGATTTCTTTTTTGAAGCGGCGCAGGAGGGCGACGAGGCAGTTATGGAGGCAACCCGTGAGCTTGCGGTGAGGGGTGCTCAGTTCATTTGCGCACATGCGAATTATCTTGATTTTGATGACACTGTTGAGGTTGTTCTTTCCGGTTCGATTCACACAAAGCTCCCGTCTGAAATTTATGTGAATATGCTCATGGAGGAATGCCGCCTGCGCTCAAAGCGCACGCTGGAGTTTAAAAAGCTTCGTTGTGCACCCGTTACCGGCTGCATCAACTGGATTGCTCAGAAATATATGTGAAGGAGATATAAAAATGAAAGAAATTACAGTTGCCGTAATCGGCTCGGGCAGCACCTATTGCCCGGAATTGGTTGATGGTTTCATCAAAGCAAGGGATAGTCTTAAGCTGAAGAAAATATCTTTTATGGATATTGACGAGCGCAAGCGCACAATTGTCGGCGGCCTCTGCGTCCGTATGCTTAAAAAGGCTCAGGTCGATTGCGAAATCAACCTCACCGACAATCTGGACGAGGCTCTTGAAGGCGCAGATTTTGTTGTGACGCAGATTCGTGTCGGCAAGCTTCCCGCCCGCCATCTCGATGAAACAATCCCGCTCAAATATGACCTTATCGGTCAGGAGACAACGGGTATCGGCGGCTTCTTCAAGGCTCTGAGAACCATCCCGGTGATGCAGAACATCTGCGACCGCATTGAAGCTATCTGCCCGAACGCGTGGCTCATCAACTTCACAAATCCGTCCGGCATCATCACCGAGTTCGTGCTCAATAACACGAACGTCAAAAGCATCGGGCTTTGCAACGTGCCCATCAACATGATTGATGATACCCGTGAAATCAGCGGGGAGGACAGCAAGATAACCTATGTCGGACTTAATCACCTCAGCTGGATAACCTCCGTCATTGCGGACGGCAAGGAAATTCTGCCCGATATGATAAAATCCGGCTTTTCGCCGAAAGTTATGGCTAACATCAAGGACGACGGTTTCTCTCTGGAATGCCTTGCTGCAACGGGCGGAATCCCCTCGTCCTACCTTCAGTATTATTACTGCCGTGCGGCGAAGCTCGCTCACCTCAAGGAGGATAAAAAGAGCAGGGCACAGGTTTGCATGGAAATCGAGGAGCAGCTGCTCGAAATGTACAGCGACGAGAGCGTTGTCACAAAGCCCGCTCTGCTTGACCAGAGAGGCGGCCACAAGTACTCCCTTGCGGCGGTATCACTGATTAACTCCATTGCAAACGACCTTCACGATGTTCACGTTGTCAACATCAAAAACAACGGAACGCTTTCCTTCATGGACAAGGACGATGTTGTTGAAATTGCGGCTGTTGTCGGCAAAGACGGTGCAACTCCCGTGCAGGTGGGCGAAATCGACAACAGACATATTATTGGCCTCATGCGCATTGTCAAGGAATACGAAAAGCTGACGGTTGAAGCGGCAACAACCGGCTCCGAGTCCGCAGCCTTGAACGCCCTCCTTGTTCACCCGCTTGTCGGAGACTGGGAGAAGGCCTCAAAGTGCTTTGAGGAAATGAAGCAGGCCCATAAGCAATATCTCCCCGAGTTCAAATTTTAAAGGTGCGTAAAAAGTGAGTTCAACAGTAGGAATTGCAATTACAATCGGTATTTATCTCATCGGCATGATAGCTATCGGCATCTATTTTACAAAAAGTACGCATGACGTCGGAGACTTTTATCTCGGCGGCCGCAAGCTCGGCCCTCTTGTTACGGCAATGAGCGCCGAAGCGTCGGATATGAGCAGCTGGCTTTTGATGGGTCTCCCGGGAGTAGCTTACCTCAGCGGACTTGCCGAGGCAACATGGACCGCCATCGGTCTTGCTGTCGGCACATACATTAACTGGCTTATCGTTGCAAAACGAATCAGGCGCTATTCACAGCGCATAGATGCGATAACCATTCCCGGATTTTTTTCAAAGCGTTACCATGACAATGCGAACATCCTCACTGTGATTGCCGCGTTGATTATCATTGTTTTCTTTGTGCCATATGTCGGCTCGGGCTTCTCGGCCTGCGGCAAGCTCTTCGGCACACTTTTCGGTGTAGATTATCTCACGGCAATGATTGTCAGCGGAATCGTCATAATTCTTTACACTGCCCTGGGCGGCTTCCTTGCCGCGAGCACAACGGACTTTATCCAGAGCATCGTCATGTCAATCGCACTTGTTGCAGTTCTTATTTTCGGCATAACAAAAGCCGGCGGTTGGGAAAGTGTTGTTGAAAATGCAAGGACAATTCCAAGCTATCTCAATCTTACCTCAACATTTTCACCCAAGATTCAGGGCTCAACGCCTTACAGCGCGCTGACCATTGCTTCAACGCTTGCGTGGGGTCTCGGTTATTTCGGAATGCCCCACATCCTTCTTCGCTTCATGGCAATCAGGGAAGAACGCAAGCTCAAGCTTTCCCGTCGTGTCGCATCCGTATGGGTTGTTATATCACTGGCGGCCGCGGTTGTCATCGGTATTGTCGGCAACGCAATGTCAAGTGTCGGGGCTATCGACACTCTTGCGGATTCCGAAACAATAATTATAAAAATTGCCGGATTAATCAGCACGCACGGCGCTCTGATGACAGTCCTTGCCGGAATAATCCTTGCGGGCATTCTTGCCGCGACAATGTCCACCGCCGATTCACAGCTTCTTGCTGCGTCCTCAAGTGCATCGGAGAACATCTTTGCTGATTTCCTGAAAATAAAGCTTTCAAAAAGAACATCTATGCTCATCGCGAGAGTTTCCGTAATTCTCATTGCAATTGTTGCAAT
>CAZIMM010000064.1:0-2483 GCA_964540415.1 uncultured Eubacteriales bacterium | reverse complement strand
CCTGTTGTTCTTATGGCTCTGTTCTGGAGGCGCTCAAACAAGTGGGGCGCTCTTGCCGGAATGGTATCGGGCGGCGCTATGGTATTCATCTGGAAATATGTCATAGCCGCAAAGCTCGGCGGAGTATTTGCAATCTACGAGCTGCTTCCCGCGTTCGTTATTGCCTGTGTGATGATAGTTGTTGTCAGCCTCCTGACAAAGAAGCCCGATGATTCCATCCTCGGCGAGTTCGACGAAATCAAGGCAATGAAACACTGAAAATAGTTATTTTATCGGCGGTTGGCTTTCTTCGGGTCAACCGCCGTTTTTTTCGGAGGAACTGATTATGGATTGCTGCAAATATGTCAACGTCTTTCAAGGCTGCGGTGAAATTGACCTTCCCAAGCCGGAGGGGATAGCCGCCAAGTGGTTTTTCATCAAGGCCGGCTGCGGAAACACCTCCCCGGGTGCTTGCCTGCCGTTCTCAGCAATGTCGGTTGCTCCGTTTTCCGGAGGATATCCGACGGGGTACGGCGACCATTGCCCGAACAGCCATTCGCGGCCGCTTCATTTTGAGCAGGGCAAGGGTCTGCTCGGCTTTGCGCACCTGCAGCAAAGCGGAACGGGAGCTATAGGTTATTACTATAACTATGCCGTAGTCACTCCTAAATACGCGAACTCTCCCGAACGGGTCATACCGCAAAACGAGGAAGCACAGCCTGGGTATTACAGTGCGGTTCTCGGGGACATCAAATGTGAACTGACCGTGACTCCGCGCCTCGCTCTGCACCGCTACACCTTCGGCAGCTCCGGCGGAAGCGTGGAGATTGATTTTGACAACAACGGGTTGAATATAACCGGGAAAAAACGCGCGCCGGTCACCTTTGTTGAGGTTCGCGCCGAAAGCGGCAACACAGTAACGGCAACTGCCGAGATTGAGGGCGTGAAGCTTTATTTCGCCGTTTGCGCCGATTCTCCGCTGAGTGTTGACTCAAAGAAAGCAGTGCTCAACCTGAAAGAGGGGGAGCATACTGCCGAAATAACTGTGAGCATTTCACTGCGGAGCACCCAAAGGGCACTTGCCGACCTTGTCGGCGCACCCGGCTTTGACTGTGCGAGAAAGAACGCATATGATGCCTGGAATAAGGCGCTTTCGGCAATTCAAATTGAAGCGTATGACGATAAAACAGCGGAGATTTTTTATTCAAATCTGTACCATTCATTGATAAAGCCTGTTGACCGCGGCGGCGAAAGCTTCATTTATGACGGCGACGGTGCGTTCATGGTTGATTTGAACACGCTGTGGGATATGTATAAAACCGCCCTGCCGCTGATATTGATGCTTTACCGGGACACATCCGAAAAAATTGTTGAGACGCTGCTGCTTGTCGGCGAGAAGCTCGGGAGAATACCGAACAGTCTGGGCGTGTCTGACGAATACAAGCAACCGACGGAGCAGGCGCGAATGCTCGGCGCTTATGTGCTGCTGACGGCTTACAGATACGGCATCAGCGTTGACGTTGAACGGATGCTCAGCGTGATAACCGACGATTTGTTTGCCGAAAACAAGCGCGATTTCACCGTGGAGGGCAGATGCCGCTCACACACCTGGATGCTCGACATGGCAGACGCCTGCGCAAATGCGGCGGACGTTGCCCGCGAAAACGGACTCATGCAGGTTTATGAAAAACTGCGGCCGTTTGCGGCGCAGTGGGTAAAGGCATATTCAGCCGAAACAGGCCTGCTGGATGAGATTTCGATTTATTACGAAGGTACGCTTTACAATTATTCATTCAGACAAATGGTAGAAATGGACAGACGCATTGAGCTTGCCGGCGGCAAAGAACGCTTTGCGGAGCTCCTCGACAGGTTCTTCGGCTTCGGCGCACCGGATACAGTGCAGCCGACAGATCCGTTCAATTCGAAGCCGGTCGAGCAGGGGATGAAGCTCGGCCGCTTTGAGGGCTTCAACAACGAGTCCGACACCGAGGCACCGTTTTCCTACATTTATGCGGGCAGGCATGACCGCACATGTGAAATCATCCGTGCCGGAACAAAATACATGTTCACCACCGGAAGGGGAGGTATTCCCGGAAACAACGATTCGGGAGCGCTTTCATCATATTATGTCCTTGCCGCACTCGGTATTTTCCCCGTTGCGGGGCAGGATTTGTTCCTGATTGGCTCTCCGTTTGTCAAAAGCGCAAAGATGTCCCTGTCATCCGGCAAAACGCTGGAGATTTCCGTTCAAGCCGAATCCGCAGATGACATTTATGTGAAAAGCGTCAAGTTCAACTCACGCGAGCTTGCGGATTACCGTCTTCCGGCGCATGAACTGATGAACGGCGGGCGGCTTGAATTTGTGATGTCAAAAACCGAGGTAAGATAAAATGAACAGTTCGGACATAATCACGCAGCGACTTTTTGCTCTTGAGGACAAAGAATACAGGTTGTTTCAGTGCAAACTCATGCCCACGGTTGACCCTGACAGGGTTATCGGGGTT
>CAZIMM010000063.1:0-12633 GCA_964540415.1 uncultured Eubacteriales bacterium | reverse complement strand
ATTTGAAACAGACCAGAGGGGATAGCCGGAGAAGTGACCGATTACAGCGTTGATAATCTCATAGAACCAGTGCACGCCGTAAAGTGCAAGGCCTGCGCTGATGACCTTGTAATCCTTTTTCTTAATTTCCGTCCAGTAAACATAGAACACAACAGCAAGGATAAAAATGAATGTCCAGTTGAAGTTTTCCGTGCTTCTGACATTGATGCTTTTAACAAGCTCCATTATTTCGGATGAGCCGCTGCCCCAGAACCTAAACATATTGTTTCCTCCTTATGTATATTGATTTCAGCCGTAATTTGATTATATCACGGCGTTAATTCACTTTTTTCAATATTCTTCTGCTGACCTTGGGTAAAATGATTATTAGACAGTTTATTCACACAAGGTCAGCCCGAGAAATGCTGCCTATTTCTTTGTGTGCATCGGATTTATCAAACGGTTTTTATCTTGTTTGAAAACGGTGACGGCACAAGCGCCGTTGAGCCGTGCAGCTTTGAAAGCGTAAGGCAGCTCAACGCCTTCAGCGGATTTATCGGCACAAATACCATCGGATTGACCTGCATTAGGTTGAACATTGCCGCTGCGGTTGAAGCAAGGCTGTTGCATTTTGGGCTGATAAAGACATTCTTTTTGCCCAGTCGGCTTATAAGCCTGTCGCCGACCTCCTTTATAGCGCAGTCCCCGACGATAAGTACTTTCCCCTCTATCGCATCAATTTCCTTTTTGTCGTGCCCCTTGCCCATAACCATTGTCCAGCCGCCTTTTCCGCCGTGGTCGTTGTAAAGTATTTGTAAAAGCGTCAGAGGATTATTCTGACACCCCTGCTTGCAGCATCTCTCTTTTCCCATAATTATTTTTACGTCCTTCGGGTAACAGTCAAACAGGTCATAAGGGTAAACGGTATTGTACATTGAAATGTCACCCTGAATGTCAATATCCTCAAGGCTTTTCACACCTTCCGAATAGCCTTTTTCAATGGCGCTTTTCAGGTGCGGCACGTCGTTTGTTGTCAGCCCGAAAATACGTGCGCCGACCATATCGGTTGCCACAACATTTTTGCCGGCAACGAGCACTCTCAGCGGAAGCACAGCCTTATCCGCAAGCGCCGTTACGGGATAATGACCGTAAATTGTGCCCTCAATGCCCTCGATAATCGTAAAATCCGGGCGGACGTAACCGAGCACATCCACAAGCTTATTGGAGAGATTGTAGTTGTGGTCAAAGCCGCGGCTGGACTGACAGGGAAACGCCCATTGGTTTTTAACACCGAGCGTAACGCCCGCCATTGAGTGCGTTTTCAGCTTCGGCAGACTGATATAGAGGTTCTTTTTCTTGTTTTCAATCAGATTTTTATAAACGAACCTGGGCATTCCGAAGGTCGTTTTAACATAACCGTCCGGCGCGTCTTTTTCGGAAGGACGTCCCTTGAATTCAAGCTCAACCGTTTTTTCCTCATCGAGATAAACCGGTTTTGCACCTGTCCTGCGGCAGACTTTATCGTATCCTGTCACGGCATAAACAAGCCGTGTCGCATTACT
The DNA here is from genome assembly GCA_964540415.1 of uncultured Eubacteriales bacterium. GTDB lineage: Bacteria > Bacillota > Clostridia > Oscillospirales > Acutalibacteraceae > CAZIMM01. The sequence goes on along the minus strand of CAZIMM010000063.1, from coordinate 11,092 downwards.
CTGAGTGGAATTTTCAAAAAGATACACCTTTTTGGCACCGTGCTCGTTCCAGTATTCGATTACTGCCTCGACAAACTCCGGCCGTGTATAGCAATAGGGCTGACCGTCGATGCCGTTGGGCTTTATAAAGACCTCACCGCTCTCTTTGAGCATTTTTTCTCCGCCCGCCCTGTCAAACAGCTCATATACCGCCGCCTTTACCTCGGCTTTAAGAGCAGCGTTCAGCGGCTGAAACCTTGTCAGGCTTTCTTTTTGGTGTTCAGCGCACAGGTGCCACACATAGACAGTAGTTTTTTCTTCCATATAATTCACCCCGATACGGAACATGATTTGTCCGCATCTCTTCCTTTCTAAGAATTCGGTGCTGCGGAAATCCGAAATAGAATATCCATTATTTGTATCCTATACTATATGAGCGAAAAAGGCAATATGTTTTTCGCTGATAATATCACAAATATAAAAATATGTAGTACAAACCGATGATGACATCTGCGGCTCGATTTGTGAATTCCGGTGTAAGCTCCGCCGCTTGCACGGAGTTTCATCCGCCTCCTGCCGCAGCCAGCCTCACTCTGTAATAATAAAGCATTAATAAGACAATAAACCCTTATAACTGTATCTGCTCACCGAATGGACAGTATTTTTTTCTCCCTCTTTTGTCCGTTTGAAGGTTAAGCCGGACACTCCGGAGCGGTGTCTTCTTGACTGGCATTTGCATATCGGTTCGTCCCCTGCGACTTTTACAAATAATAGTGAATTGTGTCGGTGGCTATGCAAAGCATTATATATTACGCGAGTTAAAATCTATACACCGATTTGCCGAAAACATCTGTTTTATACGCGATAGACACATAAAGAACGGAAGCAATGATACAATGCCTGCGTTCTTTCTTTCACCCACCTGCCCGCAAAAGGTCTTGTTACAAGGCTTTTTGCGGGCTGTTTCTCTGCCGTTTGAGAAGAAAACAAAAATCCCGTCTGCCGGGTGGGGGAGCATCAATGCTCTTTACCCGGCAAATGGGAATATTCATTTTTCACCCGGGCGATACTCGGATGAAAATTTGTATATTTACTTATTTATAACGATTTTACAGTATTTACACACTTCAATTGATATGCAACAATATCACTTGTCCGCAATCTGATTACAAGCCATCCGGAACTCTTAACTTCAGAACGATTTAGTTGTCACTCTCGATATATCTTAATTTCATTTTCTTAAATCCGAGTGTCTCTGCAACTCGTCACTTATTTCAGTGTAACGCTGTTATTGAGCACAAGGGTGCTGTAAAGAAAAAGAACATCGCTGTTGTCGAAATCCACAAGGCTTCCGAGTATATCGGGGCTGATGTAGCGAATATCAATCAAAAAGGTTTCACTGTAGCCCTCTGCGAGCAGCGGTGCAATGCTGCTGCCGAAGGAATCCCGGAAAACAATCAGCTTTTTGCCGTTGGAAACGGCGTCGTTTTTGATTCGGAGCAGCGATTTTGAGCCGGACAGAAACATCTCATACGGGTCTTTGCCGTATGCCTTTTCCATATCATAGACGGGAATATTGCTGTCCGTTTCGTAATCGTACACCTCAAAGTTTTCAATAACTTCGTCTGTCAGATAGAGGATTTTTTCCGGCGGCAGATTAAGTGCCGATTGCCCGCAGTAAACGCCGTAAAACGGATTTTCGAGTGAAATGGGGGAATGGCTGTTTTCAAGCTGAACTCCCATTGCGCCGACAAGAGTTTGGGCGACATCCTCAATTTCTTCCTGCCGCCAATGCGTATCCGTTTTGTAGTAATCCGTCAGCTCCAGACAACCGGAAATATCAATATACTGCATATATTCCGTGTTTTCGCGCAGATATCTGACAAAATCGTTAAAGTCTATTGACGGATAGCCGTTCTGTGAAGCAAGGAAGCAGTTCTTGTCGGGTATGACCGACAGATATACGTTCGTATTGCTGCTTTTCAGATACTTGTCGAATATATGCGTAAACCGCGATGCGGCGTAGTCAAGTGAATCGTTGCTTTGCGGGTAATCAAGCTTTGAAGCATAGCCGTTCTGCAAATAAATGTCGTTGACATCGCTCTGTCGAAACAGATAGTATGCGCAGAATGCCTTAATGCTGCGAAAGCGGTCGCGCAGCGGCAGCTGGTCTGCAGCGTAGGTTTCAAAGTCCTGCATAAACTGCCCGGACATAACGGATGAAACATTGAAATCCGGAAATGTTTTGAGCAGACGGCGCTCACTTTCCGAAACGATTTTATCAGGCCCGAAAATAAAAAAGGCAGACAGACCGAACAGAAAGGAAGCCGTAACAAAAACGATAACGATATTTTTTAATTTCACTGTCATATATCTGCCCTCCTAAAACCTGAAATATAAAAACGGATTGAATGAGCCGTCGGCAAGGTAACCGACAACCGCGCACAGCAGCGCAACAAGGAAAACGGGCTGCACAAAGCAGAAAGCTTTTTTGCCCGCATCGCTTTTTTCGATGCGTTTGACTGCTGCAGACACAATGGGCGTTGAGCCGACCGCCGCCGCGAGAAGAATCACAAAATAGCTCTTTGCATAATAAAGCGCGGTTTCGGAAACAAGCGGATAACTTCCCGCGCCGAACATCGCCGCAATGCACCTGAACGCGCCTGCCATATCCGCAGCATCAAAGACCGCAAAGCTCAGCACAACGGCAAGCAGAACATAGATGTGATTGAGAACCTTTGCCTTTTCGAGAAATCTGCCTATAAACAGCTTTTCTGCAATCAGCATCACGCCGAAAAACAGTCCCCACACAATAAAGTTCCAAGCCGCGCCGTGCCAGAAACCGGTCAGCAGCCACACAACCATTATGTTTCGCAGCCATTTCAGCTTGCTCACTCTGTTGCCGCCAAGCGGAATATAAACATAATCTCGGAACCACGAGCCCAGCGAAATGTGCCACCTTCGCCAGAACTCCGTGAGACTTCTTGAGATATAAGGATAGTTGAAGTTTTCGGCGAAATCGAACCCGAACAGTTTGCCAAGGCCGATTGCCATATCACTGTAGCCGGAAAAATCAAAGTATATATGCAGGGTGTAGGCAACGGCATACAGCCAGAAAAACAGAACCGATTTGTCGTCGGAATTGCGGAAAATATCGCAAAGCTCGCCGAGGGTGTTGGCAATAAGCACCTTTTTGCCCAAGCCCAGGATGAACCGCGTTGTTCCCTCCGCCGCTTTTTCAAAGCCGTGTGTTCTGCTGCTCAGCTGCCTTGCAATGTCGGAATATCTGACAATCGGCCCGGCGATGAGCTGCGGAAACATTGCAATATAGGCGGCAAGGTTGATGAAATTGCGCTGCGCACAGACCTGTCTGCGGTAGACATCCGCCAGATAGCTGATAATCTGAAACGTGTAAAAGCTGATGCCGACCGGCAGCGTAACTTTAAGCAGCGACACGGAAAGCCCGGTGACCGAGTTGAAATTCTCGATAAAAAAGTTGGCATATTTACAGTAGCCGAGCATACCGAGACTGATAAACGAAGAGACCGCCAAGTAAATCTTTGCCCGGCGGCCTTCGCTTTTTTCAATCAGTAAGCCGAATATATAGCCCTGTGCAATTGTAAAAAGCATTACCAGAACGAACTTTGGCTCGCCCCAAGCATAAAACACAAGGCTTGCGGCAAGAATCGCTGCATTCTTCAGCCTTTTCGGCGCTGCCGCATAGAGCAGCAGCGCGCAGGGCAGAAAGCAACAAAGAAAAGTTAGGCTCGAAAAAACCATATTAAAAGCTCCGTTTAAGTCAGATAACAGCCTGGTCGCAGACGACGGCTGCATCCGGGTAGGCGGACACAAGCTTGTCCTTGAAAGTGCTTGTCAGGTCTTCTGCGCCGAAGAACGAAACGACATAATCATCAATTGTAACAACAACGAGCTTGTCAGGGAAGCCGCACATCCACTGCCTTGCCATTGTGTTCTCTTTTATTGCCGTTGCAAGGTCTGCGGCGTCGGAGGAGTTTGCTGCATGAAAAGCTCCACAGGTGAAGGTGTTGGCGTTCATCATATGCACAAGCGATGCGGCATCGTCAATTTTTGCTGCCGAAGATTCGGGCAGACCGAGAGTTGAGTTGAGTGCAGCAGCGTCACTGATGCTGAATTTTGCGGGAGCATTCATAACGGGAGCAGATGAGTCACCGCCCGAAACGGGGAATTTATCATCCTCGGCGTAGCTGTTCCATACTGTGGTGAGCAGTGCGAGCGCATCGGCAATGTTGTTTGTTTGCGTTGCTGTGGTCTGCTCGACCGTTGTGTTTTCTGTAGTCGTGGCGGTATCTGCTTTTTTGCCGCATGCGGCAAAAGAAACTGTCACAATAAGTGCTAATATAACAGCGGTAAATTTTTTCATTGTAAGTCCTCCGTAATTCTTCATTAGTTTGTTTTTTGCATTGTCCATTTGTTGTCACTGTAGTTGAGCGTAACAATCTGCTTGCTTTTTCCGGAAACAAGATGCATCTCAAAGCAGCTGCCGGGTTTGGATGCCCGGACAAGCCACACAACGGATACGTCGCTTTCACAAGTGTAACAATCGCCGTTATACAGCAGCGCGCCTGTCTTAAGGTCGAGCACCTGAATGCTGCCGTCGGAAACGGAAATGTCAGTTTTTCTGTTTACCTCGATTTCCATCGGAACGGCAATCCGCGCCGACTCCGACTCGCCGTTTGACCGTACGTCGGAAACTCCGCCGGACTCGGCAACAACAACCGGCTGATTGCCGATATCTTTTTCAAAAGCAGTTATGCTCACTTTGCTCCGGCTCATGAAACCGATTGCTGCCGTAACCGCCAGAGCAATGCAGGCAGCCGCCGCAAGGATTTTTCTGAACGGCAGAACCTTCCCTCTGCCCGAGGCATGGGCGTCGCCGATAAGGTCGTCATCAATTCCGGTAATGGCGTTGACCAAAGCTTCGTTTTTCATATTTCTATGCATCCCTCTTGTAAATTGCGCTTGAGTGCTTTTCGCGTCCTGAACAGGATTGATTTAACTTTGCTCTCGCTCATATTAAATGATGACGCGATTTCGGAAATAGATTCACAAAAAAAATATCTGCGCACAAATACCCGCCTTGTCGAATCCGGCTGTGCCCGCAGAAATTCGCTTATCCTGCGGCTGAGTTCCGCGGAATCCGTCTGCGCTTCAACCGTAGAACTGACTGCGGCGCAGTCGTCAAGCTCGTCGAGGGAAAGAGCAAATTCGCTTGCCGAGCGTTTGTCTGCGTGACGGGCTTTGTATTTGTTGATTGCAAGGTTTCTTGTGATTCTTCCGATAAAAGCAGAAAATATAACCGGACGGTTTGGGGGAATAGCACGCCAGGTGTGAAGAAATGTATCGTTTACGCATTCTTCGCTGTCATGGTAGCTGTTGAGAATGTTCATACTTATCTTAGTGCAATAAGCGCCGTATTTCTCGGCGGTTTTTTGGATTGCCTGTTCGTTGCGTTCCCAATATAAATCAATTATTTCACGGTCTTCCAAATTGCACTCCTTTCCTCTGATTACCGTCCTGCCAATAAAGACAAGTTTTTTTTCAAACGGTTGCACAGAAATCAAATTTTATTGTGCGAAACGTGAGGTCGCATTGTTTGCCGTCGATATAAATTCCGCTCGAACTGCTGACACATACTGTTGCATTTAATTTTATCACATAATATACACATTTTTCAATAACACATATTACCGGTCGGATTAAACAGCACAATTTTTATCCGCGAAATACACTTAAATATCGGGCAAATATCGGGGCTTGTGTGGATAAAGCAGTTCATTTTGTTAAAGAGTTTCGTGAGAATGAAACAGGTTCGTGTGGAAAAACTCAACACTGTTCGAAAGATTTTTGCCGAATATGACTTTATTCATATAAAACACCTTGTAATATGTCTTACTTTCGATTATAAATATATTATAGATTACGGGTTGCGGATGGATTTTAATGCAACGCTTGTTTATTGATAGAATTTGCGAGCTGCACATCCGCAATGACAGCTTTTCGGTAACTTGTAAGATATTCTGCAGTTCCGTTTAAATATATCTGGAGAGTCTTCCTCCCACTGCTTTTTCATCGTGTTGTCGTAAACGCCGCGATTGATAGAGCCAAGACTTGCAGCAGGAAGTTTTGCACTGCCCGCTTTTTTATGTTATCCAGAGGCCGTTTTAACACGTCTTTTCTGATGCATTGATTTGATAGCGAAACACTCAGTAATCATATGGCAGGAGGAAAAATTAATTATGGCTTTCATTCCAAAATATGTTGCTTTTGACCCACGGAAATATGTGTCACAGGCAGATATCTCTCTTGCCTTCGGTGACGGAAGCAAAGATGACAGAGTAAGCCTGCCCGTAGGAAACGGACGCTTTGCCACACCTGTAACAACGGAAGACTCCGTTGTTTATTTGGGCACCGGGCATACGGATCTTTTTCCGTTCAGCGCCGCCTCAACCGCAAAAGGGGAGGATATCAACGCCAATTACGCCTGCGGAATGGCTGATATTTACATAGATTTTCATGACAGTATATTTTGCGGGGAAACGGAGCAATACGTTAATTACTACGAAGGTGTCTGCGGTTTCAGAGCGAAGAACATCGAAATAGAATTCACCGCGGATATGGCAACAGACCTTATTGCGGTGAGAATTAAGGATGACAGACGCGTTTCACCGCCAGTTACGGTGACTCTGAAAACGCTTCGTCCCGGTGTAGCGGAATCCTCAGCACACAGTGCGGTATCAGCTGTCAAGGTAAAAAACGGAAATGTTATGCTTACGCAGGAATTTTCAGAAGACTGTGATTACGGGGACGAAAAAAGACTGTACAGCGCAAACAGCGCAGTTGCTTTGAGGTTACAGGTTGACGGTGAGGAGACGAGTGCCGGAGCCGACGCATGGGACGGCGGCAGCATTTCCTGCTCGGCGCAAAGAAATACGAACAGTGACGGCTCTTACGGATACCTTACGCTGTATATAAGCGGTGCCGTTTCATACGTCGACCTCAAAACGGCGGAAAATACGGCTTCGGATGTGATAAAGAACGGACTTCAAAAAGGTGTTCGAAGCATATCTGCGGACAGAGCTGAGTGGTTCGCCGATTTCTGGTCAAAAAGCTTTATTCAGGCGGACGGGCGAAAGTGCTTTCTGAGAGCGAGCACCGTGATGTGGATAAGAAACCTTTATCTGTTTGCACTCTCAAAGCGCGGCAAATATCCTCCGCTGCATCAGGCTAACCCGCTTTATAACGCAACTCAGATTCACGACTGGGGCAGTCGCTTCTGGTGGTTTAACCAAAGCCGCTACGAATACGGAATGCTCAATATAAATCACCCCGAGCTCAATCGTCCGCTTATGGATATGGTGTGGCGTAATCTCCCGGCATACGGTGATTTTGCCCGTCAGGCGTTTGGCACAAAGGGAATATGCATTACCGAGACCTCGGCTCATGACGGCTTTCAAAGAGTTCCGTCGGTTATAGAGAGTGAAATGAAACGGCTTTTCCTGTATGCACAGCGGCCGTCACAAGACTATATCGACTACGGCAGACAGAGGGACCATTATCTGAGCATGTGGAACAGTCTCGAAAATGGGGATATGAGTGGTTCATATACAATGAGGATGGTATATCCCGCTGCCGATATCGCCGACCTTTTCAGACTTCATTACCTCTACTCCGGGGATGAAAGTTTTCTGAGGGACAGGGCTTATCCGATGATGCGGGAGGCGGCGGAGTTTTACAGAAACTCTCCCTTGCTTCATAAGGAGAAAGACGGAAAATATCATACCTTCCCGACAAACTACGCAGAAACCTTCTGGGGCGCGAGGGATGTAATAGATGACATTTCGATGATTTCATCGCTTTTTCCGATTGTCATTTATTATGCGCTGAAGCTGAATGTTGACGCTGAGCTTGTCCCACTGTGGCAGGAGGTCGCTGATAATATTACGGGTATACCCGTTTCGGATGAGGCTGATGCCATATCTCCCCGTTCAAAGGACGGCAAAAGGGGCTTTGCCATGTGCAGAAAGCCCTGCCTTGTGCCCTTCAGCAGAGGAGAGGAGTATCCCGGAACAGCCTGCGATGAGCAGATACGTCCCATTATGAATTATGATTATGTAACTCTTGATTCACACAATGCGCAGCTTCGCGAGCTTTGCATGAACACGCTTGACGCTCATCTGGTTCTCCGGCAGATGGAGGACGAGGCAAACGGCGGAGCACCTGTTGAAATGGATGACTGCCTGAGATTTACCACCGATTGTGCACGGCTTGGCAGGACGGATCTTGCCCAACAGCATATTCTGTATCAGTTCGGCAGAGTGAACGGCGGTTATTTTGATGCGTCTGTCGGTGATTACCCGCAGGCAATGACGGATATCCGCGGGAAAGCCATAACGGATTTGCAGATGTGGGCATATTACGAAGGTATTTCCGAGTGCCTTCTGGGCTGTTGCTCCGATGGCATTTCATATAACGAAAGTATAATTCACATTGCCCCCGCATGGAATATGGCTTGGAATGTGTCGTTTATGCTGGCGGCGCGAGGCGGTTTTGAGGTGGCATGTGAAATCTGCGACGGCAAAACAAGGTCGGTGGAAGTTTTTTCAAAGCTCGGCGGTGTCTGCCGTATTCACAATTCATTCGGAAAAGCCGTACGGCTTGAGGACGAAACGGGAAAGACCTGCGAGCTGTCGGGGGACTGTCTCGTCTTTAATACAGAGAAGAATAAGCAATATGCTTTGTTTGTTACGATTGATTAAAACGAAGTGATTTCTTTTATTGCCGCACTTTGCACCGACTCTGAAAGCCCGAACAGAAAAGGACTGCATCTCTGAACAAGCCGTTCAGAACTCGATCTCCGGGAAGCCCTTATTTCAACGGATTTGAAAGATATAAGCACGGTAACTTTGTATCAAAATTACCGTGCTTACCTGTGCTGTCTGTACAAGCTGAGGTAGCTCAGTTGCCGTGGGGCTCTGTTTTTAAAGTTTGGTGTCTAAAGCATTAGTCCATATGCGCCAATACTTTGAGCCGTCTCGCTCGCGGTCTAAAAAACCGTTATCGATAAGCTCTCTCCGTAGCAAATTTATATCCCCAAATGTGTTCCATCGGGCGCATATTTCATTGACCTGTTGCTCGGAATACATGATATTCAGCTCAAATTTCTCGGTCAAATATTCCAAAACAGCGAGCTTTTTATTTTGCTTGCTTGGTAATTGCGTAACATTGCCCTCACTGTCAAGAAACTGGTCTATTCGTATATTCTGTGCCATAAAAAATCCTTTCATTCAAGCTCACCGCATTCATACTTCTCAGTCCACATTTCCAAAAGAGTTGCGATGTCATCAGCAAACTCCTTATCTGTTTGGTTATCCTCTTTTTTCAGCTCTTCCAGCACAACAAACGAAAATGACTCCCATCCGTATTCATTACATTCACGCAGCATTGCCGGCTCCGGAGCACCCTTCAATTTTTGAGAAGATAATACTCTGTTTTTTGTGCCCTCCATGTTCACAGTCGATCTAAGCCATATGCGCTGATTGCCGCTGCACTTTATGTAATAGATTCCTCCTATCACGGTTCGGTTTTTGTAAGCATTTTGAAGCTCTTTCCTTTTCGCCTTATCCATTACTCTCACCTTCTTCGTTTCTTTGAACCTTATTCTCTGAGCTGCGTGCTGTCAGCTCAGCCAGAACCTCGTCGATGTATGTCTTGATGTCATTATCGTCAAAGCGGATTCCCAATGCCTGCAGGTTAAACACGCAAAATGCATAGCTGTGTTTTGTGAGCGAGACGCTTGCGTCTGACGACAACCAATCATTTATGAGGTAGTAATATGTCCCTGAGTACATAAGCGCAGCCAAGCGTTCATCTGGAATCTTTACCTCATTGTGCAACCTAAAACGTGTAAACCACTCAGCCATAGTTCGTGCGGATTCTAACATTCTGTCTGATTCAATTTTTTGAAAGGCGGGATTGGCTGCTGCAGCTTCCAGCAGAATAATCCGTGCAATTTCACGTTTTTGCTCATACATCCATAGTGTTGCTGTCATCACCCGTGTAAAGTTTTTTAGCAACGTATAGTTTGTAATGTCTAAAACGCTCGCAGTGATATCATTGAATTGTTTTACAATGCTCCTGTACAGCTCGATAAACAAATCCTCTTTGCTGTCAAAATAAGAGTAGAAGCTTCCCACTGAAGCAGAAGCATTATTGACAATGTCCTTTACAGTCGTGTTGTAATATCCCTTTTCGGCAAACACCCTTGCCGCCGTATCCAAAAACAGTTGTCTTTTTTTATCCTTACGCTTTTGAGTCCGTTCGGTTGCCCTATACATTTCAGTCTCCCTCAAGAATAGAATACTGATTCTATTATTGAGCATAGCAAAAAAGCCTTCATCTGTCAACTGTTATCCGCAAATAAAGATTGTCGGATTAAAATAGATGTGTTACAAAACATGAAAAAAGGATGCAAATAGGCAAAGCAGTACAGTTAATCTACCAAGACGAAACAGCAAGGGCAGATAAAAAGGTTTGTTTCCTCGGCGACACGCTCGACACCGCAGGTTTGTCAATTGAACTGACCTACAGTTGACTGAGATTTCAGCAACGCCGTGAATGCCTGAATCTCCTTGCTCTTGCGCTGCCGCTTGGCTTTCTCGGCTTCAAGAGAGTTAAACCGCTCCATTTCTGCATCATGTGCCGAGGTGCCGCACAGAGCTTCTCGCATCAACTCACAATCGGCAAGCAGCCCGAATTTATTTTTCAATAACTTGTTGCAGGCGTTTACAAAGCTCTCCGCTATTTCGCTCTAGGTTAGTGTCGCTGTAGGCTCCATGGTATTTTTTTTTGACGAGTTGGAGCTAAACCTTAGAAACAATGTTATAGTGATTGGCAAGGGTAAGTGTGGAAAAAGCGCAATTACAACCGTCATCTGCTGTTAAAGTGTTTGGGCTAAATTATTCTTCCATTGAACTCTGTTATTTTCTCCTCATACTATTTTATTTTTCATCAAGGGGTATTCAAATTGATGTTACTTGCCGGGAGCTTTGACGAACATTGATAACGCAAAAAA
>CAZIMM010000062.1:11136-12664 GCA_964540415.1 uncultured Eubacteriales bacterium | reverse complement strand
TCGGAAACAGGGAGTCAATGACACGCTGTCCGGTGATAAGGGGCATATTGGGCGAAAGCTTCTTCGCATAGGGTCTGCCGCGTCTGACAGGCCATTTGTGTGCCAGCGTGAGCGGCAACTCTGCACCGTTCGCAGTCACAATTGTGCCTACCGGCTCATCAACAGTATAGTCTCCCTCGCTTATGCTTTTGACCTCGGCAATAATTCCGGGCGGGAGCATGATTTTGTGGAGCACAACCTCGGTTTCTTTGACCGTGCCGACAATGTCACCGCCGACAATTTTGTCACCGGGCTTTACAGACGGATTGAAATGCCACTTTTTTTCTTTGTCAAGAGCGGGAACCTCAATACCTTTTGTGAGGTTGTTGCCGGCAAGCTTCATAATGACCTCAAGCGGTCTTTGAATGCCGTCAAATATGCCGCCGATAAGTCCGGGGCCGAGCTCAACGCTCAACGGCTCGTTTGTTGATTCAACAGGCTCGCCAGTGCCGAGACCCGATGTCTCCTCATAAACCTGAATTGACGCCCTGTCGCCGTGCATTTCGATAATTTCACCGATGAGCCGTGATTCACTCACTCGCACAACGTCAAACATATTTGCATCCCGCATTCCTTCCGCAACAACAAGCGGGCCGGAAATTTTGGATATCTTTCCAATGCTCATTTATTTACCATTCCTTTCGGCAGGTGGATGATTTACTATTTTAATATGTCGGAACCGACCGCCTGTTCAACGGACTTGCTTACATTTGCCATGCCTATTCCCGTGTTGCCTCTCACTCCCGGTATCGGGACTATGGCGGGAGTCGGCTGTTCACGGTATCTGTCAAGCTCCGGAGTAATCTGCGAGGCAAGCAGCTCGGTGATAAAAATCACACCGTAACCGCTGTCGGCAAGCCGACGGACTATGTGAGTTGCTTCAGCAGCGTCATCAGTCGGAAAAATGTTAAGGCCGAGCGATGCAAAACCGTAAATACTGTCCCTGTCGCCGACGGCAGCAATTTTATACATTACAGCATCCTCACCCTTCCTCTGATTTCATTTGCTTCAACAGCGTTGAGTTTGCAGTTGAGAATAATCCTGACATTTTTCAGTTCAGCGGTTTTTGAAATATAGTAAGCGGCAATAGGCTCAACACCGAAAGCGCTCAAACGGTCTTTCTCAACAACCTTGATCATTAAATCGTCGCACTTTCGCTCAAAAGCAGTGCTGCTCTCCTTGAGTGCTTCTGCAAGAGGCGAATACAGGGCTACGGAGTCAACATATGAGCAAAGCTCCTGCACTCCGGCAAGTGCCGCAGCAGTGAGTGTTTTTTTATCAAGCAGTCCGTAACCGCTGAGTGTGTTCAAAATGAACTCCTCGCTTTTGCCGACGGAGGCACAGCGCAAAGCCGCTTTGATGTCCGCACAGTCGGCCTGAAGCCTTGCAAGCTCTGTGAGCATTGCGCTTCCTGATTTTTCGGCGAGCACAACGGCAGCTCCGAGTGCCGCCTTATCAAGCGCAATATCCGCCTTCTGACCGTTGCGAG
>CAZIMM010000062.1:5181-11126 GCA_964540415.1 uncultured Eubacteriales bacterium | reverse complement strand
GCGCTGCTGCGCGCATATACTCGGGCAGCTTATCAAACCGTTTTGTCCTCACGGCTTCTTCAATCAGCGCAGGTTCGGTGATTGCGTCGCCGACGAAATACTTTGAAGGTTCCTCGTCGGCAAAAACCGCTTTGAGTGCCGCTTTTAAATTGTGAAAATCGTTTGCTACGAGCAAAGAATCGAGCTTTTCGAAATCCGGAAGAGCTTCTCCGAGCAAGCGGCGCGTTTTCTCCTGCTGTTCAAAAAGCATTGAAGAAAAATCAGTTGTGCCGTCAGATGTCCAGCCCTTATCGGAAAGAATACGCAGTGCCGAAGCGTAATCCGGTGCTTCAATGAGCATGTCAAAGTCCGTGGCACTGAGCATATCCGGCTCGTTTGCCCGTATTCTTGCAACTCCGTAGGCATATTTTGCATTTTGCATAGTTAATCCCCGATTCAGAAGATGATGCTGCAAATGCGTTCCTTAATTTCGTCACGCATATCGTCCAGAAGTGAGTCAAAGGCGCAGTTGATTTCAATGTCACCGTAAACAAGCACAAAGCCGTTCTTTATGCTTGAGGTACCGCCGAGTTTAATGCTTCTGCCGGCTCCGAGCTGAGCGTTCGCATTGGCAACAAAGCTGCGCGGGCAACGCTTCATGTCTCTCTCGCTGAGGTACATAATACCCTCTCCGTCCGCCGCGTTTTTCATCAGCAGAGCCGTCAAGGCGTCAAAATACTGCAAATCGGCAAGTGAGTCAAGCTGTTTGTGAACTTTGTCAATAACCTCGTCCACCGCGGCATTTTTTGCAGCGAGCTCTGCGCGGCGAATAATCTGGCGCTGTGCAGACTCGGCATGCTGATTAATTATTACAGATTTGCTGTTTGCATCCTCGATCACCAGCGCGGCAACCTTCTCCGCTTCACGCTGACCGTTTTCCATTATCTCGGCACACTGTTTATCACCTGCTGCAACTATTTCTGCGCAGCGTGCGTCGCAATCGCTTTGAATTTTTTCCAGAATTCTATCAAGACCGGTCATGATAACTCCTTAAACAGCAAGAGCTGATACTCTGAATATGGCAAGCAGAGAAACGAGCAGTGTCAAAACGGCATAAGTTTCAACCATTGCAGCCATGATTATGGACTTACCGCTCTGGTCAGGCCTCTTTGCAACAATACCGACACCCGAGGCAGCTGCTCTGCCCTGAGCAATAGCTGAAAAATAGCCGACGATTGCAATGGGAAGGCAAGCCGCAAATAACATTAGGCCTTTGGAAATTGAAAGAGGCACATACTCACCGCTGAGAACGTTGATTCTCACAAGGAGCAGGAATGCGGTCAGGAAACCGTACAAGCCCTGAGTGCCGGGGAGAATTTGAAGGATGAGCACCTTACCGAATTTTGTGGGATCCTCCGTAATAACGCCCGCTCCTGCTTCACCGACAAGACCGACACCGCGTGCCGAGCCCATGCCGGAAAGTACTGCCGCAATTGCGGCTCCGAAAATTGCAAATGCTGTTCCGAGATTATCCATTGTTTATTTCCTCCTTGAATTTATAATATTTTGTATTTACGCTCAGCGGTGTAAAACTTCTTCCGCCGCCCTCATAAAACTTTGAAAAGAATTCAACATATTGGAGTCTGTTTGTGTGAACATAGGCTCCGATTAAATTAATTGCCAGGTTCACCGAGTGACCGATGACGAAAATAATTGTTAAAGAAATTGCCTTAGCCACGGGATTGCTGACCAGAACACCGAGCATATTGAACACGCTTGCGATAACACCGGTTGAAAGCCCGAGCGCCAACAGCCTGGAATATGACAGGATGTCTCCGAGATAACCGGACGCCGTGTTGTAAAGCCCGTACAAACCTCCGCCGAGCTTGCCCAAGATGTTTTTCGCCGAGCGGCCGGAGGTGAGTACAATTCCGGCAACGCCGATAATTATGAAGTACTTTGCCGCACCGGATATCCACTGAGGTATTGTGTCAACCACCAGCCCCGCGCCGATTGGTGCAACACCGATAATCAGTAGCCAGACAAACACACAGTCGCAAATTGCGTCAATCCGCTTTCCGTCCTTCCAGAGCTGATAAAATCTGATACCGATACCGACGAAAAGGTGAATTATTCCGAACAGGAAGCAAAACAGCAGTAAGGTCATCGGGTCATTTACCGGTTCAAGCCAGATATAAAGCCGCGGTGCGGGCTTGTGAAGGAATTCGGTAAATATTACCGACACAATGTCACCGAACCAGCTGCCGAACATTGCACCCCAGAACACTGTTGATATGCCGCAGTACATGAACATATTGACAGTCCGTTTCATCTTTTCTTCAAGATGAATCTTCTTTTTCGCTATAAGCGTACCGATTACCATCAGCAGACCGTAGCCAGCGTCCGAAAGCATCAAGCCGAAAAACAAATAATAGAAAAATGCCATTATCGGATTCGGGTCAATATCGTTATTTGACGGAACGGAATACATGTCGGTTATTGTCTCAACCGGCGCTGCAAACGCATTGTTTTTCAGAAGTGTCGGCGGCTCATCGTCACCGTCCGGTGAGCTGATTGTGATTGCCGTGATATAGTCCCGTTCAAGCTCCTCGGTGAGCGGCTTAACCTTTGGTTCCGGAATAAATCCGGAAAGCACAAAAATGTTGTTGCTCAGCGACAGTTTGGTGATTGCTTCATACTTTTCCTTGCGGATCGTTGTATAGTCAATGAGAAATTCTATTTTGTCACGGTATTGCCCCAGTTCGGCAATCTTTTCCTTTGACTTTTCGATTTCCTTTTCACGGGACGTTATATCCGCTTTATTGATTTCGATTTTCTGTGACGGCGTATGCTTGGAGTTTTCAGAAATCCGCACAAAATTCAACTGACGCAGCGCCTGCTCTGTCTGTTCGGCACAGCTGTTGTGGCAAACCACAAAAGCACAGGTCTGGATTTTTGACGCGCTGATTATTTCTGCTGCGATACAGTCCTCCTCCGGCATAAGACCGGCAAGAGCCTCCAGCAGAGACTGTTCGCTGTATTCCTCCGAAAAAGTGCCGATAAACATCCGCGTGCTCGCCGTGCCTTCGGTTTTCAGCGGAAGGTCGAAATCTTTCCACGGAATCAGAGCGTCAATCAACGTCTGGCTGCGGATTATTGCCGCAGAGCATTCGTCAATATCCTTTGACAAGCTGATAATGTCCGAGCAAATCTGAAGAACATTATCCGTTTCGTCAACCAAGCTGAGATAATCCTTCACTTCCAGCTCTTTGCGGGCCGAAAAAGTTTCTATCAGGGATTTTTGTACGGGTGCGTATTTATCCAGCACTGCCTGAGCATTCAGCGCGGTTTGCAGAAACTTTTCAAATTGAGTAACGCTGGTTGAGGTAGTCAGCTTATACATTTTCTCATGCTCAACCGGCTCGTCGCAAAGCTCAACAGCACCCTGCCGCTGAAGATAGTCGACAATTGACTTGCTCTGTTCAAGAGGAGCGAGAAGTTCAATTTTTTTCATTGCAACCTTTGCCATCACAACACCTCCTTATCGTAAAGCCGTATTATACGGCAAAATTTAATCAAGCAGGATTTTAAGCACTGCTTCAACGGCTTCATCACACTTTTCACGTGCCGAGTCAGTAATCTTTTTGCATGCGAGCGCAGCCTGTTTTTCAGCATCGGCAGCACCGTCTGCAGCTTTTTTCTCTGCCAGAGCAATAATTTTCTCGGCCTCCGCCTGAGCTTCAAGCCTACGGCTTTTGACAAGCTCAGCGACAGAATCGTTTGCCTTTTCAAGGTTCTCGGCAACCTGAGAAGCTGCCGCCGCCTGCCTGTCGTCAGCCGCCTTTTCCGCAACCATAACCGTGTTCACTGTTTCGGATGCCATAGACATACTCCTTTCATTACTATTTATTATCTACATATTATACCACAATTCACCTATCTAATCTACATTTAAAATGATATATTTGCGCAATATAAAATAATTTTTTTGGATACTTTTATATTTATATTTTTTGTTATAAATATTAGCTGAATAACAAAAATAATACAAAAAAACGGTGAAACCGTATTTTTGTGATTTCACCGCAAAAAAGCCATATTCCGCTTTTGATTATTTTACTTTTGCCTCAATATCTTCCGGGGTGTGTCTGCGCTCATTAAGCTCGCTCAGTATTCTCTTGTGCTCTTTGTCCGGCAGAGCGTAGTGCCATGTGGGAATTGCAGAAAGTATGCAGCCGATTGCCGGCGGGATAGAAATGAGGAAAAACATAATCATCATGAAAGGCTCATATTCGGGATTATTGCGTGCGACTCCGATCTGCATATATTGAACAACCGCCTCACGGCTTTCTTTCTCAAAACCAACAATGAAGTACGAAATGGAGCTGAGAATTGTTGCAATTCCGGTAGAAAGCTTTGTGATGAAGGACTGACCCGAGAAGAACACGCCGTCCGGACGCAGTCCGCTCTGATATTCCTCATAGTCAATGCAATCCGCAATCATTAAGGACTGCAAAACAGTACCCGCACCGATTGAAAGCCCGGCAAATGTGAACATCAATGAATAAACAGCGAGGAAAAGAGGCGTTGTAACATCATGATTTTCCGCTATCTCATAGCAGACAAAAATCATGGCAAACGGTATTGCACTGATGAGGTTTGACAAATTATAGATTGTCTTTTTCTCGAATTTGCGCACCAGTGCAGGCATAAACAGCATTACGGCAAACTGACCCAGGAAAAGTCCTGCACCGAGGATGACATAATACTTAAGCATCTTCGTGGAATCGTTGTTTGCATAATAATAGTTGACAAGTGTCATCGCCACGAGCATAACAAGTTGCTTCGGGCTGCTGAGAACGCCGGAAACAAGAAGCTGTCTGAACGGCTTGTTGCTCCACATGAGCTTGAAGTTCTGACGGATGTTGTTCTTCTTTTCACTTGCCTTTACGCGCTCACGTGCAAAAATACCGACAAGCTGGAACATACCGCAGCCGACAATTGCAAAGGCGGCGGCAGTGACAAGGAAACCGTATCTCTGACCTTGAACGAACGCCTGATCTGACGGCAAATCCGAAAACCATGCGTTTTGAAGAAATTTTCCGACAGCAATACCGACAGGCTGTATTGTAAGCAAAGACAATCCTCCGCCGATGCCCGCAAACAGACGTGCAAGTGACAGCAGTTTGTTTCGATGGTCGTCGTTTTCGGTCATAACTGCGGTTATTCCCCAAAGAGGAATATCGCCGACTGTGTAAGACATTCCCCAAAGAACATAAGTTACCGCCGCCCAGGCAACGATTAGGGTCTTGTTCGCCGCAGGGTCGGTGTAAATACCGAAGTTTGTAAAGCAGAGCACGGTTATCAGGAGAATCGGCAAGGGACAAAACAGCAGGTAAGGGCGCATTTTGCCCCACTTTGTTCTTGTTCTGTCAACTATCGTGCCCATCATCGGGTCATTGAAAGCGTCCCAAACACGCGCAGCGGTCATAATTGCGCCGATAGCCAATGCCGGCATAAAAATGACTGACTCAAAATAGTACTGCAGTCCGGCACCGATAATATTGTAAATTATGTTCTGACCGGCAAGACCGATGAGATACATATTACGTTCTTTCGGTGTGTAGGTTTTTAAACCGTTTTCGTTTTTCATCGAATACCTCTTTTCAAATTATTTAAAAAACTGATATCAGCATTTTAAACAGCATATTCATCCAGAACAGTATGATCGTCCATGTGTCGAGAGGCACTCCTCTTGAGGTGTCAGTCGGTGATGACCCATACGGTTCAAGAACAACATTGACATCCGCCGGTGCAAACGCATCCGATACGACACTCTCAACCAACGGAGCTAACAAGCCGTTGACAATTCGAGTTGAGACAGATTTGGCAAAAACAACTTTTGCGGTTTTTTGCATTGCACCGTCGCCCAAAGGCATGACCGGAAGCTTGATCCCGTACTCGGC
>CAZIMM010000062.1:0-5171 GCA_964540415.1 uncultured Eubacteriales bacterium | reverse complement strand
TTTTAGACCGCCTGCCCGAAAAACGCAACGACGCGTGGCTTGAAAAGGTGTTTGGATATAAGAAAATGGACGCGCCCGATCCGGACGAAAAAAGTTTCAGCCCGCAAAACATCATCCGCTGCGTTGACAAGAGTGTATGTCAGTGCCGCCTTTACGCAGGAAAGCAGAAGACGTATTTCCGGGTCATCCATCTTCAGGTTCTCATCACCGGCAAAGAAAGCGTTCAGCACATCTGCAGCAAGCTGCGGCACGGTTTTATAATTGCTCTGCGGGAATGTTTCTCCGCCGAGCGCGGCAATTTCCTGCAAGCTGTCAACTTCCGGCGTTCCGGGGTCATAAAGCGGCATCGTCAGCACATCACAAAGGACGTTCATAAGCTCGCCCAAAAGTTCATATTCCGGAGTTCCTTCTTCAACATTGAGAGCGTTCGCGATTTTTTGAGGCGTCCCAATATATGAAAGTATCCACCACTCGACGCCGGCCACAAAATATTCCGAGCTGTAGCGCGGGAAATCGGTTCCGAGCAGCGCAACCTGCTTGGCCGTCATTCCTTCAGGCAAATGCGACACGTCAATTTTTGTTATGTAGCTGCTCTTTATGTCAACCTTTTCGTCGCTGAGAATAACTCGTCTGTAAATATTCGGTGTTGCGTTGAGAGCAGAAGTCTGAACATCATATATTGTGTTGCCGGAAGGGGTTGTCGCCATAGAAATATCATTTGTGTGAAAATGACCGGTAAAAATATATTTGATTCCGTTGTCGGCAAAGTGGGTTGAGAGCCCGCGGTAGCCGTCAACAACAAAGTCACCGGATATAGGGCTTTGAAGCGGAAAATGCTCAAGGAAATTATGATGAGCCATCGCAATGAGTTTTTTGCCGTCCCTCTTTGCGTCGGCAATCTGTTCGTCTATCCACTCCATAAGGTCATCACCGATGCAGCCGCCTGCCAGGCCGTGCTTACAAGTGTCTATAGCAAGCAGCCTGTAATTGCTGTCAAGCTCCGCAGTGTAAGACGCAGTTGCGGAATGTACACTCAGCGCCTGATTATAACCGAGGTCTGCGTAAATGCTCTTGAACTGAACATATGTGGCTTCGGAGCTGCTGCCGTTGACATCGTATGTCAAATCATGATTTCCGCAAATGACAAAAATCTGCTTTCCGGTACGTTGTTCAAAGGAGGAGAGAATTTCAGCAAGCCTGTTATGGTCGGTGAGATAGCCAGTGTCGGTCACATCACCGGGAATGAGCATCACACGGCTGTCGGAGTTTTCAAAATCATCGAGCAAGGAATACAAAATTGCCTCGCTTTCAACGTTCATCTGCCCTTGTGCATCCGCATGAAAATACATTTCACTGCCCGACAGACCGTAATGCTCCGGCGTTGCGTCAAAGCTGTCGAGATGCCTGAAATGTACATCTGCTGCAACAAACATTTTCAGCTCGTTCGTGTCCGCATATGCAAAAAGTGCAGCGGAAGGAAATGCAATCAATACACCGAGGAGAATACAAAGAGAGCGCCTGATTTTACCTTTCATTGTTTACCCCCTTGCTGTTATTCCATGACAAAGTTGAAATATCAAAGGCATAGTGTCTGACTCTTGACGCGACTCTTATACCTGCTATTTCCATAATGTGGAACAGTGCGCCGTCAGCGGTCGGCAAAATCGTCATTCCTTCACCCTCCGCATCGTTCGGGAGATTGCGGTCAAACGCTTTCTGAACCTTTCCGGAGGCGGGATCAACGGCGTAAACTGCCTGCTCTCCCCTGCTGACGCTCAGGAACAAAATACCGTTATACATTTCACCGCCCTGCACCTTGTGGACACTATCGGTGAGCTGAATCTCCCGGAGGAATTCAAGCGACTGTGCATCATAAACATTGAGAGACGTTATATGATCGCGTCGGGCGGAATAAATCACACCCTCGTCCGGATTTGCAACACACCACGGTACACCGTTCTCGTGCAGTTCATTTGAGAGCTTGAAGCTTTCGATATATTCAAGCGTGTCTGCCGAATAAGTCGCAATGTAGAGATTTTCAAAAACCTTGCTGTCCTCAATCGGGCAATATATTTTGCCGTCGTAATAAGTTATTCCGCCGATGTGCTTACATCCGAGTGACAAAAGCTCACGGGGAATCGCGCAAAGATTGCTTGCAAGAACAGTCCGGGAATCAAGCTCGGTTTTTATCAGACCGTAATTAGAGCTGTAAAAGAAATGTTCACCGTCCGTCGTCATTCCCTGTGCGTGAAGCAATGCGTCCACCGCGTAAAAAGTCTGCGTGCTTACAGGCTCATAAAAGCCGTCACCCGGAGCCGGCTCACCGACAGCAATGACGATGAACGCAATCACTGTCAGCCATGAGGTCAGAACTCTTATCAGATACACCGGGAACGAGGACATATGCATCACTCCGATTCCGCAGGATGGATATACTTTTTGTACATTTTCGTCAGATACCTATCAACCATCGGCAGGTTGTCGGGCGAATCAAGAGAGGTAAATATATTTTTGTCGTAAAGCACACCGTCCTCGGTTTGAAGAAAGAGGCTGCTTCCGTCCGCCAGAGCGTAAGGCGCGATATCGGACGGATAGAAATAGCTTTCTCCGCTTGAGAAATGGGTTGAATCGTCAAGCAAAATTGGCATAAAAATTCCTTCCATGCCCTTTTCAATGCGGCAGCTTACAAAGGTGTCGCCATCGTAGTCCGTGCCAACAACCGGGAAATGCAAAAAAACAGGAAGAACGTCTCCGACGGACAGGCTTTCGTCACCCGTGTCGGAAAAATAAATATGCTTAATTTCAATTTTTACAACAGCATAGCAGACCGAGGAGCCGAGGTTGGTAACCGATATATTTTTCACATCCCTGACGATTCCGTTGAAGCAGACATAATCAAGTCTGGTGAAGAACTCTTCCTCGTCGATGTCCGAAGAATTTGTTTTCAGCACAACATCGTCCGGAAGTTTATGAATATAGTTTGCGGAAACATCACTGCCGGATTTTTCAAGCTCGATTTCCCTGTTCCGATAATTGCCGATTGCAAAATAAGCAAGCATACCAACAACGGCGAGAGATAACGCGGCATAAGCGAATGCCCGCAAAACCTTACGGAGCTTGCTGTTATTTGTCATAACAATATCGGAGTTCATTCAACCGTCTCCCTTGAAAAGTCAGCGACAATTTCTCCGCCGTCGTCCGTATGCAAAACAACACTTAACAGAGGTGTTTCGGCATTGTCAACAATGAGGGATGCAATTTTATCTTCAACGCTGCGTCTGATGACATTTCTCAAATCCCTTGCCCCTCTTGTTCCGCCGTGAGCTTTTTTGGCAAGGGCTGCGGGAACGTCACTGTCCCAGGAAAAAGCAATTTTCTTGTTTTGAAGAGGTTCAACAAGTTCTTTCAGCATGAGTGTTGCGATTTTTTCAAAATCTTCAAGGGTAAGGTCGTTAAAGAACACAATCTCATCCACTCTGCCGAGGAATTCCGGACGCAAAAACTCACGCAGAGCCTTCATTGCCCTGTCGTTGGTTGCCTCACCTTTCATTTTGCCGAAGCCGAGCGCACCGTCCCCGCGGTCGCTTCCGGCGTTAGAGGTCATGATGATAACCGTGTTTTCAAAGCCGACGGTGCGACCCTGCGCATCGGTTATTTTCCCCTCATCAAGAATCTGGAGGAGAATATTCATAACATCTGGATGAGCTTTTTCAATTTCGTCAAAAAGTATGACCGAATACGGCTTGCGGCGCACCTTTTCGGTGAGCTGCCCAGCTTCATCGTAGCCGACATAGCCGGGCGGAGAGCCGATTATGCGCGACACGCTGTGCTTTTCCATGAACTCGGACATATCAAGCCTTATTAGTGTTTCGGGCGTGTCAAAAAGCTCGGCTGCAAGGCGCTTGACAAGTTCCGTTTTTCCGACGCCCGTCGGACCGACAAAAATGAACGACGACGGTCTGCGGCGAATACTGATTTGCACACGCGAGCGACGAATTGCAGCGGAGACAAGCTCGATTGCCTTGTCCTGCCCAATAAGGTTCTCGCGCAGCCTGTCATCCAAACCGGCAAGACGGCGCAAATCACTTTCGATAACCTTATGCGAAGGTATTCCCGTCCAGAGCTGGATTACGCGGGCGATATCATCCTCAGTGACGAAACTGTCCCTTACCTTGACTTCGAGCTGCTTTTGTGAGGTTTGGCATGCAATTATGTCAGCATTCAGCCGTGAAACAGCTTCATAGTCAACTTCCTTTTCGTCCATAAGCCGCTGCTGCTCCGCCTGCAAATCGCTGATTCTTTGCTTAGTCAGCTCAAGGTCGCTGATTGCCTTGTTGCGCAGGTTGGCACAGGTGCATGCTTCGTCGAGCAGGTCAATTGCCTTGTCGGGCAAGAATCGGTCGTTGATATATCTCTCGGACAGAACAACAGTGCTGTAAACCAAAGCGTCGTTGATTCGCACGCCGTGAAAATTCTCGTAATAATCCTTAATTCCGAGGAGCATTTTGTAGGTGTCCTCAATTGACGGTTCTTCAACCTTGACCGGCTGCAGACGTCTTTCAAGAGCACCGTCTTTTTCGATATATTTTCTGTATTCGGTGAAGGTGGTCGCACCGATAATCTGAATTTCGCCTCTTGAAAGCGCAGGCTTGAGAATGTTTGCCGCATTCATGGAGCCTTCGGCGTCACCGGTGCCGACAAGATTGTGCACCTCGTCAATAAACAGTATGATGTTGCCCTGAGCCTTTACCTCATCAACAAGGCCCTTAATTCTGCTTTCAAACTGACCTCTGAACTGTGTGCCTGCCACAAGAGCTGTCAAATCCAGCAGATGAATCTCCTTTTTTGCAAGCTTAGCCGGAACATTGCCTGCCGCTATTCGCAGGGCAAGGCCTTCTGCAATTGCGGTTTTGCCGACTCCGGGTTCTCCGATGAGGCATGGATTGTTTTTGGAGCGTCTGCAAAGAATCTGGACGCAACGGTAAATCTCGTTATCACGTCCGATAATACGATCTATTTTTCCGTTCCTTGCCTTTTCAGTCAGATCGGTGCAATACAGTCCGAGGAACTTACGCTCCTTATCTGCCTTTCGCTGCTTTTTCTCACGCTGATTTTCCTGTTGCTGCGGCTGCCCTTCGAAAGACTGCTGCTGCGCACCATCTTGAGCAAGG
>CAZIMM010000061.1:0-12912 GCA_964540415.1 uncultured Eubacteriales bacterium | reverse complement strand
CGTGTCTCAGTCCCAATGTGGCCGTTCAACCTCTCAGTCCGGCTACCGATCGTTGACTTGGTGGGCCGTTACCTCACCAACTATCTAATCGGACGCGAGCCCATCTTTCAGCGGATTGCTCCTTTGATAGCTGCACCATGTGATGTTACTATCTTATGCGGTATTAGCGCCTGTTTCCAAGCGTTATCCCCCTCTGAAAGGCAGGTTGCTCACGCGTTACTCACCCGTCCGCCACTAACTCGAAAACCGAAGTCTTCTCGTCCGTTCGACTTGCATGTGTTAGGCACGCCGCCAGCGTTCGTCCTGAGCCAGGATCAAACTCTCTAAATATTATATCTTAACCTCTCGGTTAAAATCGTATTCAGAGCTTGTTCTGCTCTTTTCGATGCTAGCGCATCTTCTTTGCTAATTCGTTACCGAATTACTGTTCGAAAGTACCCGGTCTCTCGACCGGTTTACTCTTAAAAAATTTTCAGGGTTTTTCTTTTCAATCGTTGTTTAATTTTCAAGGTGCATCGCGCTCTCTCTCAGAGCGCTCGACAATAATATCAAATTTCCGCTCGCTTGTCAACCCTTTTTTTTAAGTTTTTTCAACTTTTTTGCCGTTGAAACACACCTCGCCGGGCGTTGAAAAGCCTGTCCCCAATATATGGTGCTTACTCTGATTTCGCACCCCAAAAGAGATAGTCTTTGATGAGGATTGCGCGGACGGGAGCAGCTTCGACCCCGCCGATTTTCACCGGCAAAGCAATCAGGAAATACTCTCCGGGCTCAACATCCGTGAGATCCAGCCCCTCCAGGATTGCCACGTTTTCAAACATAAAAGCTTTGTGCGGCTGAACCTGATTGCCGGAAATTCCGACTGAAAGCGAATCGGTGCCGATGAGTTTGAGTGAGCATGCCGACGCTTCAAAAGCTCCGCTGGGGGTAAACCATGCTTTGCCGCCGCTCTTTATCAGCAGCCGTTCACAGGTCGGAGGAAAATTGCGATCCACAAAGTCGCCGCTTATCCCTCCCTCGGGAGCTTCAATCACAAGGCAGGGACCGATGAAGATGTCGGGAGCAATTGAGTCGATGCTCGGAGCGCCGTCGATGAAATGCAGAGGTGCGTCGGCATGTGTGCCGGTATGAAGACAAAAATGCAGCACATTGAGGTTGCAGTCCGCACCGTCCGCGATGCTGTGCACGTTTTCAACACGAGGCTCGGGATCACCCGGATATATATTAGTATTTAATATATCTCTGGATATATCTATTATTTTCAATACAATTCCCCCGATTTGAGAAAACAAAAACTC
The DNA here is from genome assembly GCA_964540415.1 of uncultured Eubacteriales bacterium. Taxonomy (GTDB): domain Bacteria; phylum Bacillota; class Clostridia; order Oscillospirales; family Acutalibacteraceae; genus CAZIMM01. The sequence goes on along the minus strand of CAZIMM010000061.1, from coordinate 11,614 downwards.
CCGACTGCTTGGTCGAGAGCCTCTGCTTTGCTTCTTTACTCCGAATAACTTTGTTTTATCAGCCGATCGAAAGGTCGAAAGCTGATTTGATGAGCTTGACAACAGTCTGTGCAAGGCTGTTAAAATCAAACTTGTTGAATGCGTCAGCAATAGCATTGTAGTCGAAGCTGGAGAACAACTTTGCTATCGCATCACTGATGATTGTGACGTAATCCATTACTGCCACCTCCTACTTTTACAGGTATTGGGTATATATTATCACGTTTTCCAGACTTTGTCCAGCATTTTTCAAAAAAATTTGAAGTATTTGTGGAGTTTTCGCATATTATTTACCTTTTGGCATATACTTATAAATTTAATGTTCCGATAAAATCTTCATGATGTATTCTGCAACTTTTTTTGTGCTGCCGGGGCCGGGAGAGTCAAAATTGAATGATATGAAGTCGCTGATTTTTTCGGTTGCAAAGTCCTTGACCGCGAGGCAATGAAGCAGCTCGTGAAAGGTTTTGACAACACGACCCGGCACATAATCGTCATAATCAAAATAAACAGGGCGGCGGGTGAGATAATCCGCCTTATCAAAGGCATAAAACACGCAGGGCTTGCCGAGCAGGGCGAAGTCCATGCAGATGGAGGAATAGTCGGTTATCAGCACATCGCACACGCACACGAGGTCGCCGACGTCCGGATAAGCCGTCATATCCACTGCCCCCTCCATGCTCCCCGCCGCCGCGTGAATCTGCGGGTGGAGACGGACAAGCAGGGCATACTCCCCGCCGAGCGCATTTTTGAAGGCGGAAAAATCAAAGCTGTCAAGCAGACGGGAATCCGCAGCTCTGTCGTCACGGAAGGTCGGGGCGTAGAGCACAAGCTTCTTTCCGCGGCATTCGGGATGCTCCGAATCGAACCTTGCGCGCATATTCTCCGCGTCCCTGCCGAAAAGCGAATCGGTTCGCGGCGAGCCGAGAGGCAGCACACGCTCCGGGGCAACTCCGAACGCTGACGCATAAATCGGAGCAACCTTTCTGCCGGTGCAGATGACATGGGTGAGGCGTTTGTTCGCGCCGATTTCGCTGCGGCGAATATCCTCCGGCTGTTCGATGTCCAGCCCGAATTTCTTGAATGCTCCCTCGGCGTGCCAAAGCTGTACAACTGCTGCCCTTTTGCTGAAGTGCAGCATTGACATCGGCATGAAATTGTCGTTAAGTAAAATCAGCCCCGCACCGGCGAGCCGGAAAGCCTTGACGGTGAAGAATTTCAGCGCCGACGCGAACTTTCCGAGGTCGGAATGGGAAATTTCAATGAAGCGGAAATTCCCCGAGGCTTCAAGCTCTGTTCGCAGACAACCGAGGCTGTCGTTGAACGAGGCGTTGTGCGGCGAGATAAGCGCCACGGTGTTTTTTTTCACCGGGGTCAACCTGCCGACATAGAATGCCGCCGCAAACAGCAGGTAAAACAGCTTTTTTATTTTTCCCATTTGAGAATTACCTTTCCGAATCCTCTGTTAAAGTCAATATTAAAGGCTCTGTGAATATCATCTATTGTGTGCACTGTCACAACGTCTCCGACAAGGTTCTCAAGATAAGAAAGCAGCCGGGGATGCTCGCTGAAAAGCTTCATCGTCCTGTCAAAATCGTCATAGCCGCTGCGGGACGAGCCGTAAAGCTGAAGACCCTTTTCAAGAATCATCCTTGTGTTTATGTCGGGAAAGTTTTCGCTCACGCCCATGAGGGAGATTGTGCCTTCCGGCAAAATGAGGTCGATCATCTGATTGATTGCGCTTCTCGCACCCGTGCCGCCGACACATTCAAACGTATGGTCGAGCATCGGTGCCTCTTCAACGGCATCAACGTGGAAGGTCTTTGTTGCAAAGGTGAAGTAGCCGAGCTTTTCCTCAACGGTTCCGAACACATAAATTTCCGCATCCGGGAAAATCACGCTGAGCAGGAGGGACATTATATAGCCGAGATTTCCGTTTCCCCAAACTCCGAGCCGCTGTCTGCGCGAATGCGAAAGCCGCTCAAAGCGTGAAATTGAATGAACCGCAACGCTGACCAGCTCGGTAAACGCCGCGATTTCGTCTTTTATGCCCTGCGGCACCCTAACCATTCTGTCGGGCGGCATCTGAACCAGGTCGCGGAAAAAGCCGTCGTGTCCGCTGGAGAGGAAGGAACTTGTCAGGCGGTAATTCTCCGCTGTCACGCCGTCGTCCTCACCGGGAACGTTCGGTATGGGCACAACTCTTTCGCCGGGTGCAAAGGTTCCCGTGGGATCGAGAACAACCCTGCCGACGCATTCGTGAACGAGCGCCATCGGCAGTTTCGAGCGCAGCACAGCCTGTGAGCGCGTGCCCTGATAATATCTCTGGTCAGCCTTGCACAACGAAAGATATTCCGGACGGAGAATGACTTTTTGTTCCGCCGGGTCAATCTGCGTATAGGTGACGTCAATCATGCGCGGAGCAACAAGGCGATAAACTGTGTTAATCATTTTTCATCATCGCTTTCAAGCAGGGCTTGTGCCAGCTTCAGGTCAAACGGATAGGTGATTTTGATGTTGAACTGCTCACCGCGCAGAAGGTGAACCGGCTCACCCTTGAGAGTGTATATCTTGCACGCGTCTGTGAGCACGGCTTTTTCCTCATCCGTAAGCGTGAGAATAATCTCCTTGAGCCGTTTTGCCTTGAACGACTGCGGCGTCTGCCCCTGAAACATACAGCTGCGCACGGGAATTGTGCTGATATACTCGCCGTCACAGCTTTCGACAATCGTGTCCGTTGCGGGAACAACGGTATCGCACGCGCCGTATTCAATAGTATAATCAATGCTCTGCTCGATTATCCTGTGAGTCACAAACGGCCGCACGGCATCGTGAGTGACGATTACGGTGTCGTCATCCAGTCCGAAATTTTCCTCGATATAATTGACGGCATTGACAAGTGTGTCGTTCCTGGTTTCGCCGCCCGGAATTACGGCTATCCTTCCGTCAATCCCGGGAGCTTTTTCAAGCATATCCCTTGTGTGCGACACCCATGCGGCGGGGCACAGCACGATGATTTTTTCAAATCTGCTGTTTACGTAGAATTTTTCCACGGTGTGAACAATGATAGGCTTGTTCCCGATTTTCAGAAATTGCTTGGGCGTGTCGGAGTTGCCCATTCTGCTGCCCATTCCGCCCGCCATTATAGCCGCGAATACCATAAGAACGCCTCATTTCAAAAAATACTGTTATTTCTTCTTGACAACCTCATCATAAGCCGCGCAGACATCGTCCGCCGAACCGGACATGGTGAGATGTCCCTTTTCGAGGAGTATCGCCGTGTTGCACAGCTTTTTGACCTGGCTTGTGTTGTGCGAAACAAAAAGAACGGTGACGCCTTTGTCAAACATACTGATAACCTTTTTTTCGCTTTTTTCGCGGAACTTGGCATCGCCCACGGAAAGCACCTCATCGAGAATGAGAACCTTCGGGTCAACCGCCGTTGCAATCGCAAAGCCGAGCCTTGCTTTCATGCCCGATGAATAGTTTTTGACGGGAACGTCGATAAAATCCTTCAATTCCGAAAAATCAACGATTTCGTCAAATCTTTCCTGAATATATTTGCGGGAATAGCCCATCGTCGCGCCGTAAAGAAAGATGTTTTCCTTTCCGGTGTAGTTCATGTCAAAGCCCGCGCCCAGCTCAATGAGCGGAGCAATAACTCCTCTGACATCAACCGTGCCCTTTGTCGGCTTGAGCACGCCTGCCACAACCTTGAGCAGAGTGCTTTTGCCCGCTCCGTTGAAGCCGAGCACGCCGAGCCGTTCACCTGGCTGAACGGAAAACGAAATGTCATTGAGCGCCCAGAACTCGTTGAAGCGAAGCCTGTGGGTGAGAAATTTGATGGTATATTCCTTTAGATTGTCCACCTTTTCTTTGTTAAGGTTGAACATCACGCTGACATTGTCCAGTTTTATTGCCGGAGTTGACAAGTGATTCACCGCCTCAAATATGCAAAATAAATTTGTCCTGCTTTTTGTAGAACAGCGCGACGCCGATGAGCAGCATTACAATGCCGAAGCCCAGAGAATACAGAAAATGATGCAGGTTCATCGGCCGCCCGAACAGAACGCAATCCCTGAACATTGCAACAATCGAATAAAGCGGGTTTGCCATGAGAACGTATTTGACTCCGACGGAAAAGTTCATATTGTCCACGTTGTAGAAAATCGGGGTCATGTAGAACAGGAGCATACAGAACACATCGTAAAGATACTCGGTATCCTTGAAAAAGACCTCCATGGTGGCGAGTATCATCCCGACACCCAGGGAGAGCAGAAGCAGCACTAAAATCGGTACCCATGCAAGGAGCATATAAGGCGACAGGTGCATGGGAGTGTCCGTGAACAGCATCATGTAGCCCATGACGACAACGAGCACCAACAGGGAAATGACAAAGGTGACGAAGTTTGACATTACACTCGCGAGCGGATAGATGTATTTCGGCACATAGACCTTTTTGATTACTCCTGCGGCATTGGTTATTGAGCGCATCGCCCGCTTTGTGGACTGTGAATAAAATTCATAAAGCAATCTGCCGCAAAGAAGATAGACAGGATAATTCAGCACGCCGGAATTGCTTCTGCCGAAGATTCCTCCGAACACCATGACAAGCACCAGTGTTGTGAGCAGGGGCTGAAGGAAGGTCCAGAAGATGCCGAGAACCGAGTTCCTGTATTGAAGCTTGATGTTTTTCCGCACTATTTCGGAGAGAAGAAAACGGTATTTATAAAAATTCTGCACGTATCGTGCACCCGGGAGCCTGTTCTTTTCCACTCAAAAGCCCCACTTTCTGAAATATCTGAACATAGATTTTATCTGAATGAGCATGAGCTTGACATTCTTTTTGCTCTCCCTGCCCCAGACATGGTAGACAGTTGCATCCGGGAAATACACGACTCTTGCCTTCTGACGGATTCTGCGGGAAAGGTCGCAATCCTCAAAATACATAAAATAGCCCTCGTCAAAGCCGCCCAGCTCACGGAAAAGCTCCGTGCGAACAAGCATGAAGCAGCCGGACGCGTTTTCAATGTCTACGGGCACGGACATATCCTCGTCGAGCATCGCGTATTTACGCAGAGTTGCAGACGGCTCACTGTCGTTTCTCAGACGGCTTGCAACAAGGTATTTCAGCTCCGGATCACGCTTGCCGAGGATTTGCATTCTGCCGTCCGGAAAGCAGATTCTCGGAGAGAGCAGGCCGATGTCCGGATGTGCGTCCATATACTCAACCATTTTTGAAAGCACGTCCGGGTCGATAAGCACGTCGGGATTGATAATTGCGTGGTATTCCGAATCTATCAGCGGAAGCACAACGTTGTGCCCGGCGCTGAAGCCGTTATTGGTTTTCGGCTCGATTATTTCAAGTGACGGATACTTCTCCCGAAGATAATCCGGGGTTCCGTCTGTCGAAAGATTGTCAACAATGAAAAGTTCAAAATTGTCCGCACAGTCACTGTTGAGCAGACTGTCAATTGTTTGTTCAATTCCGGGCAAACTGTTGTGAGTAACTATACAGCCTGATATTTTTACGCTCATTTACCGTTCCCTCTCATAACCGCATGTATTATCTGTGCCCTCCATCGAAGCTTGTCCGCAAGGGAGGTTTTCCCGCCCGTGAGTGCACCGCCGTGTCGGCGATAAAGCAACAGCGGCTCCTCAATGAGTGCCACTCCGCCGTGTTGCTGCGCCCGAATACCTATCCATTGGTCATGCATGGGTATTTTTTGCGGAAAGGGCAAAATGTATTCAAGCAGCTCCCGTCGAAATGCCATGCAACAACCGGTGAACGTGTTTTTGACAATGTTGTGAACCGTTCCCGATGCCGCGCCGTTGATTTCAAAGAGAGTTACGCCGGTCGGTTCCAGATTTTCGTTTGTAATCCGCGCGTTGTGCATAACCGCGAAAGTGTCTCCCGTAAAAGCAGCGAGCACCCTTTCGAGCTTGCCCGGCAGCCAGACGTCATCCTGGTCACAAAGAAAAATTACATCCCCCGAACACTGCCCGATTGCATATTCGAAATTTCTGATAACTCCCCTGCCGGGGCCGCGGATATACTTAACGGGCGCTCCTGCAAGCAAAAACGGCTCAATTGCGGCACGGGTTGTGCCTTCCGGAAAATCGTCCGACACCACAATTTCGTCCCCTTCACGGAGCTGCGGTATTACAGATTCGAGTTGCTGTGCAATATACTTCCCGCCGTCATATGCGGCGAGAGCCACGGAAACGCTGATACCCTTCACCCCATTTTGCAAAATTGCTTATCTTTATATTATAACAATTATTGCCTGAATTAACAATACATTTGCTCCCCTGCGTCAGCCTTCCATGCGTCGGCAGATTTCGTCAAAATGCGCAAGGTCAATATAGCCTGTTGTGTGCACCTTCATGGAGCTTTGAGAGAGGATGGAAAAAACCATCACTCCGACATTCTTTTTTCTCAGCAGCAGATTCGTTTTCGACTTGCCGGTTTGCATGTCGGAATATTTGAGCACGCCGGTAGTCTTGCTGAGGATGCCGCGAGCATATGTGAAAATATTGTCGTCATACGACACGGTTTTGGTGGTAAACCCGAGGATGCCGTTGACAATCAAAGCAACTGCGACGGCAACGGCAGCAATGGGATGAACCTTAATCCACAGCCACGCGCACGGCACAATAGCAATCAGCAGCGCCTTGATGAGATTCATCACAAGCCCTGCGGGATGCTGTTTGAGCTCTTTGCCCGTGCAGATATATTCCGGCACACACAGCTTCATAACGCGCTCCAGCTCTGCCTTTTTTGACAAAAGACAAAGCTGCGGAGTTTCCTTTTTATCGTTGCCGATTCCGACAACCGCAATTTCCATGCCGTAAAGCCCGAAGATTCTGCCGAGGAACGGCTGGGTTATCTTCACCGCGTTTATCCTGCTTTTTTCAAAAGCGTAGCTGCGCTTCTGAAGCACGCCGGAGCTGATGTATATACACTTCTCATCCATTTCAACACTGAAATCCATCGAGCGCAGTGTTTTCATCAGAAAAGAAAACGCATAGCCCACAAGCGCCACGCCCAGCACGGTGATAAAGCCCTTCGCGTCCTTTGCCGTGCCGTCGGTCACAGTTGCGTAAATCATCATTGCCGTTGTCACGGCAAGCTGCACCACGGGCAGAGAAAGCACCATATGCTTGAACGCCTGTTTGTTTGTGAAGGAGACAACTTTTGTTCTGCCGTTGTTTTCGGGCAGGACTTCGCCTGATTCCTCAACAATCGGGGTGTCCTCGTCATGCCGCAGCGAACGTCTGATTTCCAGCAGCTCATCACGGAGCTGCTGCGCTTTTTTTACGGTGAGAACGAAAGTAAAGTCGGTATTGTCCGCCGTCGCGGAGGAGTTTATGTCCACCTTGACCTTTGCCGTACCGATGAGCCTTTCAAAAATGTTTCTGTCGAGATTTACGGTTGCAAGGTTATAAATCGGGAGCTTGGAGGTCTTTTTGAAAATTGTCCTCTTTTCATAGACAAAGTGATTGCCTTCAATATAAAAATAAGTTTTTCTCCATGACAGGAAGGACAACACCAGCACTGTGATTGCAAGTGCGAGCAGCGCGAGCGGCAGCAGCCCGGAGAAGAAGGTGTCAGCCTGCGTCAGCTTCAAAAAAATGTCTTTCCAGAACGGTATTGTGAACGGAATTTCGTCGCTCGCCCCGCGCAGGAACGTATAGGAAATCGTCACCAGAAACACAAAAACCGCACCGAGACGCTCAAATATCAGTGTGAAGTGGTTTCTCATCGGAGTGTTCAAGCTTCGCCCTCCCCGCCGCCGAGCCTGCGAAGCTTTTCATTGATTGTCTCGTTGAGCCTGAGAGCGATTTCCTCCGCGCGTTCAACCTCAAGATAACGGAAGCTTGCCCTTGAGCCTGCTGTCACCACGGAAACCTTGGCAACACCGAAATGGGTGTCAACCGGTCCGCGGGAAATGTCAATTTGATAAATTCTGTCAATCGGCACAATAGTTCTGACAATGAAAAACACGCCTTCGATTATCTCGATTCTGTCATCCGCAATAAGATATTTATACCTCTTGTGCTTAATCAGCGGCACAATTGTAACTCCGATAACAGCGCACAGCACAAGCGCACCCGCGGCAATGTAAGCCGCCGCAGGCAGCCATTTTGTGTATATTAAGTATATTCCGATTCCGCCGAGCAGCAGCATCACGAACCAGCCGATAAGGCTGCCTACCCTGATTGCATTCAGAGCGTTTTTGGAGAGGGAATTGTAGCTTTCATTCATCTTCCGATGCTTCCTCCGTTTCAAGAGTGAGCCGAGAGGCTATGCCGCGTGCGATTGCGGCGGCGTATTCGTCAAAATTTTCGTCAAAGAGTTTGTTGTCCTGCTCGTTTGACATAAAGCCGATTTCCGCAAGACAGCTCGGCATGGAGCTTTCGGAATTGATGTAATAGTCCTTCACAGAACTTGTAACATATCCGAAGCGTACACCGCGGTTTTTCTGAATTCCCGCCCTGTCAAGCTCGTCCATAATTGCGGAAGCAAGCATGGTGTCCGCAGGAAGGTGCTTGCTTGTTGCCCAGACTTCGACTCCGCAGGCGGTTTTGTCGTCAGCCGAATTTCGGTGGAGCGAAACAATCACACCCGCATTTTTTCTTTCCGCTTTTTTGACCCTGTCCTCAAGTGAAACAGTTTTGTCCTCGTCCCTTGTCATCACCACATCCGCCCCGAGCTTTTCCAGCTCGTCGCGCACCGCAAGGGCGAGGCGCAGGTTATCGTCCTTTTCATATCTTCCGTCTGCCGACACAGCGCCGACATCGCTGCCGCCGTGGCCGGGGTCAAGACAAACACGGTTGCTGTTCACCCTGGCGGAGGACATTGCAGCGAAAACTGTCGCCGCAACAACAATCAAAAAAACAGCAGCCGCGGCGATAACAATGACCCGCTGCCTTTTGCTCAGATTTCTCAATTGGTTCTCTCTCCTCAATATCCCTCGGGGTTCATGCTCTGCCATTTCCATGTGTCCGCACACATTTCTTCTATGCCGAGCTTCGCTTCCCAGCCGAGCTCCGCCTTTGCCTTTGACGGGTCCGAATAGCACGTTGCGATATCTCCCGGCCGGCGCGGCGCTATTTTGCAGTTGATTTTTATGCCGGACGCTTTTTCAAACGCGTGCACAATGTCAAGCACGCTGTAACCTTTTCCGGTTCCGAGATTGTAAGTGAAGCAGCCCGTCTCTCTCTTTGCCTTTTCAACTGCCTTGAGATGGCCGAGAGCGAGGTCAACAACATGAATATAGTCCCTGACTCCTGTGCCGTCTGGCGTGTCGTAATCATCTCCGAAAACATTCAGGCACTCGCGCCTGCCCACGGCAACCTGTGAAATATAAGGCATCAGGTTGTTTGGCACTCCCTTTGGATTTTCACCTATCATACCGCTCGAATGCGCACCGATCGGATTAAAATAGCGCAGCAGCACAACGCTCCATTCCGGGTCCGCCTTGCAGGTGTCGCGCAGAATCTGCTCAATGAAGAGTTTTGTTGTGCCGTATGGGTTTGTTGTGCCGCCCGCCGGCATATCCTCCCGCAGCGGCGACGGATTGTTCATTCCGTAAACCGTAGCGGACGAGCTGAACACGATTTTTTTGCAGCCGGCATCCCTCATTGCCTCGCACAGTGTGACTGTGCCGCCGATGTTGTTGTCGTAATATTCAAGCGGCTTTTCGCAACTCTCGCCGACAGCCTTCAGCCCGGCAAAATGAATGACTGCATCGATTTTATTTTCGGCGAACACCCTGTCAAGACCGGCACGGTCGCGGATGTCGCACTCGTAAAACTTAAGGTCTTTTCCTGTTATCTTCTTCACACGCTCAAGGGTTTCGGTTTTGCTGTTGTAAAGATTATCGACAACAATAATATCGTTGCCGCTGTTGAGCAGTTCAACGCAGGTGTGAGAGCCGATATAACCTGCTCCGCCGGTTACAAGTATATTCATTTTTTGCCTCCGCGCATTGTAATTCTCTATATTTTACCACAAGACAAAGAAAAAGTAAAGCATCGCTGTACGGCTGCTCTCCGCAGGGCGCAAACGCGCGCATATTGTATTCCGTTTTTTGACAGAAATATTATGCTGAAAAAATGATTGGACAAAGTTATTTGCGTATGTTATACTATAACACTGAAAATTGTTCCGTAAAAACAACGGAGGTATTTATTTGAGCGTTTCAAAAAAGATTACGGCAGTTATCTTTGTTGTGTGGATTGGCTTTTGCGCAGTGTTCTGCGCCGCGCAGAGCTTTGCCTCCCAACTCGGAAGCGATGTTTCAATTGCTCACAAGATTTATTATTCGCTTTCAGACACTCTCAAGGCTTCCGACAGCGGTGACGGTGTGCCCGCCCGCAACGGCTTCATAACATTTTACGGCTTGCTGCAGCGCATTGCGTTCAAAAATGTTGTAGACGATTCCGTTGCCGCCAGGCGTACTTATCGAATGACCGACGGCAGCCTGACCTTTATTCTCGGCGACGAGGACCTTTCGGCATACTCGGAAAACCTGATTGCTCTGAAAAAGCGGCTTGACGCACAGGGCATTGACCTCCTTTTTGTCGCCGCGCCATACAAGGTTGACGAAAAAAATCCGTTGCTTCCCAGAGGAGTGAAGGATTATTCAAACAAGCGTCTCAACTCACTGCTTGAGGCAGCAAGGGCGGGCGGTGTGGATTGCATTGACCTGCGCGAGGAAATGCGTCTTGACGGTCTGAGGCAAAGCGATTATTTTTTCATCACAGACCATCACTGGACAACGCAGGCGGCCTTCTGGGCGTTCGGAAACATTGCGGAAAAGCTTGAAAATGATTACGGCTTTGAGGTTGACCCGAAATACACAGACATTGAAAATTACAACGTCGAAACCTTCAAAGAAGTTTATCTCGGCTCGGAGGGTGAGCGCACGGGTCCTCTGTATGCCGGGGTCGACGATTTCACGCTGATAACTCCGAAATTCGAGACAGACTTTGATTTCACGGATGTAATCGCCAGCACAACAACCCGCGGCGCTTTTGAGGACGTTTTGGTTGACAGAGCGCAGATTACGGCAGGTGACATCTATTCCCGCAATTCCTACCTTGCCTACACTGCCAACAACGATGTCATCATCAAAAACCGTCAAAACACCGACGGAAGCAGGGTTTTAATGGTGCGTGATTCGTTTTCGAGGCTGTTCACTCCGTTTATGTCACTGATTTCCGGAGAAGTCAATTGCATTGATCTACGGCGCGACAAGGAATTGAGCCTTACGGCTATATAGACGACTACAAGCCGGACATGGTGATGTTCTTTTACAATCCAAGTTCCCTGCGTGATGTCACACTGACTTTTGACCGCATTGTCACAGGGGATGCCGGCGACTTTGAATAAGAGAGTGGGGTAACTTTTTATGCTGTTCTCATCGACCATTTTCCTGTTTCTGTTTTTGCCCGCGGTTCTGTTCTGCTATTATGTACTGTTTAAAAAGAGTCGGCTTTTGCAGAACATCCTTGAACAAGACCAGTAAAAACGGACAGTGAAAAAAAGAGCCTCCTATGGTAGAAT
>CAZIMM010000060.1:11847-13105 GCA_964540415.1 uncultured Eubacteriales bacterium | reverse complement strand
GATGACCATGCAGAACTCAGGTATAGGAATATGGAAAAACATCATTGCCGGAATAGCGGCACCGTTGTATTCCTCCAGAGCCTTGGAGGCGTTGTAATACCACATGATCTGGTCAAAATGCACGGTGTCGTAATCACGCCCGTAATTTGCAATGTAGGGCATTACGATTCTGCGCTCCGGAAGCCCAGTCTCGCGGAAATACTGTTCCATGTTGTTATGTGAATCAAGTCCGAAAACATTGAACTTGATTTTATCGCCCTTTGAAGAAAGAATCGGCAGAACATAGTTGCCCACTCCGTCAATGTCGGGTTCGCCGCGCTTTGACACGCAGTGCGGAAACTCCTCATAAACCGGCTCCTGTTCTTCGTTTTCCAGGCCGTGATTATTGTCGTGGTTGCCGAATGTATGCGCCCAGGGAATTCCGCGCTTTTCCATCGGCTCGCTCAGCAGCGCAAGCACTTCACGAAGCTGCTCCTGCGTTTCCACATGGACGCGGCCGGGCCCGGAGGTGTCTCCGTTTATGAGCACAAGGTCCGGCTGTGTCTCGTTAACAACTGCCTCAATTGCAACCGAAAGCTGTTTACTGAAGCCGACACCGGCATGCAAATCCGACATGAGCAGAATTTTAAATTTGCCGTCTTTGTTGAAACGAAGCTCTTGCTTTAACGTCAGCAATTCATTGATGTCCATACATATATGTCCTTTCGCAGATAAAACTCCGGTGATATTTGCTCTGAAAATAATAGCACAAAAGAGTGCTTTTTTCAACTTTTTTCATTTCACTTTTTTATTGATAATATTTGTATTAAATCTGTTGCAATCCTGCCATTGAAAGTGTTATACTGAATGTGTTTATATCGTGAGGAGGTTGAACAAGTGAAGAAAGACTATTTCGGAAAACCGGGTATACTGAAAGAGACTCTGCAAAGCATTGCTTTGAGATGGGATATTCATGATAATCCTGAACTTGCAGCTCGGCTAAAAGCGTTGCCGAAAACAGCCCTGACTGAAGGACAAACGGAGCGCCTTCCGGATTTTCTCTCCCCCGACGACATAAATTGCACTTTTGAAGACAACGGAGTTCTGTGGCTCGGAAGCAACGAAGGGCTCTGGCGAATTGACGAAACCGAGCCCGAAGAGCTTGACAGAATCCGCTGCTTCCGCGCAACCGCATATCTCAAGGATAACCTTGTCCTCGCTGTTGAGGGCGACGGTGACCGCGGAGTATATGTCCTCACCGAAACAGGCGTTTCTCACC
>CAZIMM010000060.1:9569-11837 GCA_964540415.1 uncultured Eubacteriales bacterium | reverse complement strand
ACTGGTTTGGCCGAATTATCGATCTTGGCTCAGAAAAAGCCGATTTCCTCTCCGAGGTGAACTTCCGCGTTGTTCAGCGGCGCGGAATGCTCAGCGGTGCGAGATGGGATGAAAAAAACAATTGCTGGCGCGGCAATGAATCTGATAATGACGGCTTGTGGACATCCCTCGTCACAATGGGAGAGCTTTGCAGGTATGCCGTGCTGAGGGATGACCCCGACACGCCGCCCGAAGAGCTTGCCCGTGCAAAGCAAATTGCAACCAGACACACCGAGGCTGTTCTGCTCCTTGCGTACATCCCGTCGTGGAAAGGCTGCGTGCCGGCTTTTGTAAGGTACAACGAGCCGGGAACGAACAGAGCGTCCGCGGCCTATCTCAGAGAGGGCAGGGAGTTCAAAATAAATTTGCCCGATGAAAACCTTCTCGGCTGCAACCATGCAAAGCTCGGACCTGCCGTCCCCGAGGACTGGGCAACGGGTGACGCCATGCCGGAAATTGTTTTTAAAAATGTTGAAGGTTTCATTGCAAGGTCTTATCATGTCAATGACCCTGTAAATGACCCGATACCATACAGCGACGGCGTTTTTTACCGCAAAAAATACAATGCAGACGGAAAGCTTATTTCTGTCCGTGTTCCGACAACAACTTACAAGGGTGACGATACCCCCGCTCTGCTTTCGGTTGACAGTACAATGCCGATTCCCGAGCGGCTGCGCAGGCTTTACACAGAGGAAAACAATCCCGTCACGGGTAAGCCATGGGGCGATGACGACATCACTTTTAAGGGCGACACTTCAAATGACGAGCTTGTCGGCCACTATGCCGTCTGGCATCTTGCATATGATATTCTTGCACCCGATGATCCGGAGCTCGGCGAAATCATCAAAACGATTGTTGCCCGCCACGCAAAGCACATGAAGGAAAACGGGGGCAGCCTGATTGACGCGGGCGGCCAGCCGACCTCCTGGGCGAGAATGACCCGTGAATACTATATGAACAAGGGGGCTGACGGCTTCCCGGACGCGCCTCTCGGCACAACAATATTGCTTCAGCTCTTTAAGGTTGCCTATCATATAACGGGCGATGCTCAGTGGGAGGAGGAATACCGCAAACTGGCGCTTGATGAGCCTTATCGTTATGCGGATTTGTGCGGCGAACACTTTGCACGCTGTGAGTACCTCATCCGTGAGTTCTTCGGGAATCCCGAACTTCCGTCAGAGGAGATCTTCCCGGTTGTGGTTCGCGTGATGAATTATTCGGACGTGAGAATGGCGGCTGTTGCGTTTTACACTCTTTCGCAGTTGGAGACCGATCCTGTTCTCATTGAAAAATACCGCAAGGGTTCCGAGGGCTGGTGGGCGCTCGAAAAGTATGCCCGTGATGTTGAATGGTCGCTTGTATATCAGCTCCTTCACCCCGAGGAAGAACAGTTTGATGCTTTCGGCCGCTCGTGTATTGATATGCTCAAGTGGCAGCTGAACCGCTATCCGGTGAATTCACGCGAGATGTTGATTGACAACACCACACGGCCCGACCTGCGCGAGGAGGGCGGAATGTTGTGGTACAGGGACAGGGACATTCCATACGCCGTCGCAATGGACGAGCGCGGCGCAAGCGGAACGAACTTTTTTCACGCAAAGAGCGGAATCACTCACAGAAGGCTTTCTGTTTCTTACAATATGATTATGCCTTACTGGATTGCGCGGTATCACGGCGTGCTTAAGGAGGAAGGCAGGAACAGCAACATTGAATATGACGAGCTGTTCAAAATACTTAACCAAAAATAAGCCAAAAGCATTTTTCGGCGCGAAATAAAATAGAGGTACTTGTGTTATGAAATATGTTGTTATTCTTTATGATGGGATGGCGGATTATCCCGTTCCGGCGCTCAACGGCAAAACTCCGATGGAGGTTGCAAAAAAGCCCCTGCTCGACTCTCTTGCGGCAAGGGGAGAGGTTGGCTTGGTGCGAACCGTTGCCGACGGCCTGAAGCCGGGCAGCGACGTGGCAAATCTGAGCGTAATGGGATATGACCCCAAAAAGTATTATACCGGGCGTTCACCGCTTGAGGCTGTGAGCATCGGCGTAAAAATGCTGGATACAGATATCGCCCTGCGCTGCAATCTTGTCACCTTGAGTGACGAGGATGATTTTACGCAAAAGACGATGCTTGATTATTCCGGCGGCGATATCCACACGGATGAGGCGGCGCAGATAATCGATACTGTCCAGAAGGAGTTCGGAAGTGAGCTGTTTGATTTTTACAGC
>CAZIMM010000060.1:0-9559 GCA_964540415.1 uncultured Eubacteriales bacterium | reverse complement strand
TGTGGTAACGCTGAGCGACGAGGCAAATTACGATGACAAAAAAATGCTTGACTACTCCGCGGGCGATATTTCGAGTGAGGAAGCGGCTCAGCTCATAAAAGCCGTCAACGAGCGCTTCGGCGGCGGCGAATTTGAATTTTACAGCGGCGTGAGCTACCGCCACTGCCTTATCTGGCACGGCGGTACAACCGATCTCGGAAACATGACCCCGCCGCACGACATTTCCGGCAGAAAAATCGGCGAATATCTTTCGACGTCTCCGAACGCCGAAAAGCTTGTCGAAATGATGAAAAAAAGCTATGCAATCCTGAAAGACCATCCGGTGAATCTCAAACGCATCGCCGAGGGCAAATCACCGGCGAACACGATTTGGCTCTGGGGCGAGGGCAAAAGGCCGTCTCTGCCGTCATTTGAAGAAAAGTTCGGTTTGAAAGGCAGCGTGATTTCTGCGGTTGACCTCCTCAAGGGAATCGGCAAGTGCGCACGAATGCGCACGCCGGAGGTCGAGGGTGCAACGGGCTATATTGACACAAACTTTGAGGGCAAGGCAAACGCTGTCGTTGATGAGCTGAACTCAGGCTCTGACTTCGTTTATCTTCATATTGAAGCCCCCGACGAGTGCGGACACCGCAACGAGCCGGAAAACAAGGTGCGCTCGATTGAGCTGATTGACGAAAAGGTGCTGCCGGTTGTGCTCAAGGCGCTTGAAGGCTTCGGAGAATACAAACTCATGGCGCTGCCCGACCATCCGACACCAATAGTTACGGGTACCCATGCAAGGGACCCGGTGCCGTATATGATTTTTGACAGCAGAAATCAAGCGGACAGCGGAGTTTCATCTTTCAATGAAAACACCGCCGCGAACACAGGCGTGTTTGTGGACTTCGGTCCGGATCTTATGAAAAAATTTATCGGGAAGGATTAAGATAATATGTCAG
Source organism: uncultured Eubacteriales bacterium (assembly GCA_964540415.1). Classification (GTDB taxonomy): domain Bacteria; phylum Bacillota; class Clostridia; order Oscillospirales; family Acutalibacteraceae; genus CAZIMM01. The sequence goes on along the minus strand of CAZIMM010000060.1, from coordinate 8,621 downwards.
ATTATAAAATAGGAACAAAATGTGTGCAGTCGGGCTACAGCCCGAAGAACGGTGAGCCGAGGGTTCTGCCGATTATTCAAAGCACAACTTACAAATACGAATCAAGCGAGGAAATGGGCAAGCTTTTTGATTTGCAGAGCAGCGGATATTTTTACACCCGCCTTCAGAACCCGACCAATGATGCTGTGGCGGCAAAAATCGCAGACCTCGAGGGCGGTATAGGCGCTGTTCTTACCTCGTCAGGCCAGGCAGCAAATCTGTTTGCAATTCTCAATATCTGCTCCGCAGGAGACCACGTTATCAGCTCCGCGGCGATTTACGGCGGAACTGTCAATCTTTTCGGAGTGACACTCAGAAAACTCGGAATCGACTTTACTTTTGTAAAACCGGATTCAACTTATGAGGAGCTTTGCGCGGAGTTCAAGCCCAACACGAAGGCAGTTTTTGCGGAGACGCTTTCAAATCCCTCGCTTGTTGCTCTTGACATCGGCGTTTTTGCAAAAGCCGCGCACGAAAACGGAGTGCCCCTCATCGTGGACAACACGTTTTTGACCCCAATCAATTGCCGCCCGTTCGAATTCGGCGCGGATATTGTTGTTCATTCAACAACAAAGTATATGGACGGCCACGCAACCTGCGTCGGCGGCGCTATTGTTGACAGCGGAAATTTCGACTGGACGCAGAACGACAAATTCCCGGGGCTGACAACGCCGGATGAGTCATATCACGGAATTGTTTACACCGAAAGCTTCGGAAAAATGGCGTTCATTCAAAAGGCTGTTGCACAGCTCATGAGGGATCTCGGCTCAATACCGTCGCCGAACAATTCTTTCTTGCTGAACATCGGGCTTGAAACGCTTGCTCTGAGGATGCAAAAGCATTGCGAAAATGCGACAGCCGTTGCGGAATATCTGTCAAAGCACGAAAAGGTCGGCTGGATAAACTATCCCTCGCTCAAGGGCAGCAAGTATTATGAGCTTTCTCAGAAGTATTTCCCGAACGGTTCAAGCGGAGTCATATCCTTCGGTGTCAAGGGAGGACGTGAGGCGGCAACAGTGTTTATGGACAGCCTCAGGCTTGCCGCAATTGTCACCCACGTTGCCGATTGCCGCACCTGCGCGCTTCACCCGGCGAGCACAACTCACCGTCAGCTCTCCGCCGAGCAGCTTGAGGAATGCGGAGTGCCGGAGGATCTTGTCAGGCTGTCTGTCGGCATTGAGGATGTCAGTGACATTATTGCCGACCTTGAGCAGGCGCTTGCAAAAATCTGATTTCCGATAATCGGTTGAGAGGTACAAAACCATGGTTGAAAGAATGAGAATATATGCCGAGGTTGACCTCGACGCGATACGCTTCAACATTGATGCCATACGCTCAAAAATCGGCGCTGGAACAAAAATACTTGCCGTTGTCAAGGCGGACGGGTACGGTCACGGTGCAATCCCTCTTGCGCACGAGCTGAAATCTCTCGGAGTTTACGGCTACGGAGTTGCAACAATCGGGGAAGCGCGTGCCCTCAGAATCAACGGGATTGACAGTCCGATTTTGATTCTCGGCTTCGTTTTTCCCGCAGCGTACGATCGGTTGGTTCAATATGATATTATGCCGACCGTTTTTCAGTATGAAACCGCAAAGCTGCTTTCCCACGCGGCAAAAAGCATGGGAAAGCAGCTGAAAATACATATCAAGATTGACACGGGTATGGGACGCATCGGGTTTGTACCGAGCGACGAAAGCCTTGAGGAAATCAAAAAAATCGCAAAGCTTGACAATGTTATTATTGACGGCGTTTTCACACACCTTTCCTGTGCGGACACCTGTGACACCGAGTTCACCCAAATGCAACTGAAACGCTTTGAGGATTTTGTTGACAGGATTGAGAACAGCGGCATCCATATTCCGATCAAGCATTTCAGCAATAGTGCCGGAGTGCTGACTTTGAATCGTGACTATATGGACATGGTCAGGTGCGGAATAATAACATACGGGCTTTACCCCTCGGATGAGGTCAAAAACAGCCCGCTGAAGCTGCGTCCGGCAATGCAGATCAAAAGCCATGTGGCATACATAAAAACAGTCGGCAAGGGCGACACAATCAGCTACGGCGCAACCTACACCGCCTCCAAGCCAACCCGTGTTGCAACAATTCCCGTGGGTTATGCCGACGGTTATCCGCGCGCCCTCTCAAACAAGGGCAGGGTGCTCATAAACGGCTGTTATGCAAACATTATCGGCAGAGTTTGCATGGACCAGCTCATGGTTGATGTGACGGATATTGATGACGTAAGACAGGATGACGTTGTAACAATTTTCGGCAGTGACGGGGGAAAAACCATCAGTGTTGACGAGGTTGCCGAGGCGGCGGGAGTAATAAACTACGAAATCATTTGCGGCATTTCAAGCCGTGTGCCAAGGCTCTATGTCTCCGCAGGCAAAATTGTCGGCGCGCTGGACTACAATGAGTTTGCCAAGGGAACGATTTTCATGCCGGAGGGATAACTCGAGCTTATTCAAAAGTAATTTGCCCCGGTGCTTTTCAGCACCGGGGCAAAAAGTTTATTATGAGAATCAGATTAAAATCAGAAATCCGATAAATCCGGCAAAGCCGAGTGTGAGCAACAACATCAGCAAGAACATCATGAAACCGATAATGCCCGCTCCGATGAGCACTCCGGCGGTGATTTTTATGCCCATAGTGTTTTCTGCCTCAGAGATGTTCTGCCATTTGATGTGAACATCGTTGCCGTCAACAAAGAAGGAGTCAAGAGCGAGGGAGTCCATTTTGGTGTCGTTTGTCTGAACGAAGCCGCAGTCCTTGAGTCCCTTAACGAACAGAGCTGCCATTTCCTCGTCCTTCATTGTTATTCTGGTTGTCAGACGCAGCTCGTCGGCCGGCTCAACCTGGTTGAGACTGCCGTATTTGAAGCCTGTGCACCACCAGTATTCACCGTATTCGCGTGTATACTGGTGCTTGAAGTTGCCCGAATTGTCCATGTCCCGATAAAGTGAAGATTCCATATACAGCCAGTCGCTCTTTTCGGGGCATTTGAACTGTGTGAACGCGGTCACTTCCTTGTCGGAATGCTCCTTGTTGTAAACTCCGACTTCGCCGCCGTAGAATATCAGGCCGTACTGACCCTTCCACAGCTGAACCATCCAGTCCTTGTTCTCATAGGTGAAATAGACGCGGATATAATCGTATTCAAGGAGAATATACGGGGCAACAAGGTCATATAGGTTGAAAAATCCGAAATTGTCCTGCCAGCAGTCCTTATCATCGGTGTAGTAAAAATCGTCCTTGTAGCTGTATTTGTAGCCGAGGATCTGATTGTTTAATAGAAGATTACGGTGAGGCAGTTTGACTCTTTCGACATACACAACATAAGTTCCGGTCACTCCGAGCGAACGCTCTGTGGCGGTTATCGTTGTTCTGCCGACGGAAACACCGGTGACGAGACCGTTTGAATCAACAGTTGCAACGGAGTTGTTTGATGAACTCCATTCAAAAGAGCCGCTCTGAGCCGGCTCGAGTGCCGCGGTGAGCTGAACTGTCTTTTTCACACCGATTTCCGGAGTCGGAGCGCTGATTGTCACCGTTGGCGGAGTGTCCGCTCCGACAAACATTATGCCGCTTGAGAGAATTGCCATGAATGCTGCAAAAAGACATATTGCCGAGCGCAGTTTTCTTTTCATTGTTTTCCCCCTCAATGATATTTGTACATAAACAGTATGCCATGAGTACAGTCTGTTTAATCAACGGCTATTGCTCAGGTGAAATATCTGTAACGCCGCCTGTTGCAGGCGCATTTGTTGCGGGAGGAACTGTTGTGGGAGGAACTGTTGCGGGAGGATTTGTTGCCGGTATGTCGGTCACGGGCGTTTCTGTGGGCAGAGTCTCCGGTTCGGACCACACAATCAGAACGATTTCACTGCCCTTGGGATATGCCTTGTCGGCAGGCTGAACCATTTGATAAACAAGTCCTGCAACATTTGAACCGTCGTTGGGCTTGTCGATTTTTGAACACTTGAAGCCTTCGTCGCGCAGAACCTTTTCGGCATCAATATATTGCATGTTCACAACATTCGGCAACGGAATGTTTTCAACGCCTGCGCTCACAATCAAGGTTATCGCAACTCCTGCATTGACCTGAGTCTGGCTCTTGAGGCTTTGCGCAATAACTATGCCTTTTTTAACGGTGTCGTCGTATTGCTCGGTGTAAGTTATTGTGAAATTCTTGCTCCATACAGCGGTTGTTTTGATTTCATCGGCGTATCTGCCAATGAATTGCGGAACAGTCACCATTCTTGCCTCGGTCACAATGCCGGGCTGAGTCGTGATATCACCGGAACCTCCGAGTTTGCCGCCCGTAGACAACATAACAAGCAGAAAGACAACGAACAAAGCCGCAGCACTGATAAGGGCGGCAATGATGGCTGTTTTCTTTGAATCCGAACTGATACCCTTTTTGACGGGCGGGCTCTGTTGCTTTTCCGGACGGGGTGTCGGTGCAGAGCGCGGCCTGACAGGGGGAGCGTTGAAATCTGCTCCCGCCCCCGCGGCAACGGGGGAGGCGGAAAGCTCCGCGCGGAACTGCTCCACGCTTCGCGTCCTGTCCTCTGGCAGAATCTGAAGAGCGTTGACAAGGCCGTTGATAACATAAGCAGGAAGCTGCTCGGCAAATTTGCCGGGCACCATAAGCCTGTCGTTTGTCAGGCGGGAGTTTGCTTCAATCGGGTCGCTTCCGATGAGCGTGCGGTAAAGCACGGCTGCAAAGGAATATATATCTGTCCAGGGACCCTGCTGACCCTCAAAGCCGTATTGCTCAATCGCGGAATATCCGGGGAAAAGCTGAGCTGTCAGGTCGCCTCTCGCGGTTCTTGCCTGCCAGATGCTGAACCCACCGATTCGCATTTTGCCGTCCCTGCCGATAAAGAGGGTGCGCGGAGAAATGCCGCGGTGAATTATCCCTGAGGTGTGAAGCGTGCCGAGCGTTGAAAGCACGGGCATCAGCAGGGAACGCGCCTTCTCCCAGGAAATATATCCGGTCTGGCTGCGCAACAGATATTCACGCAGGGTGATGCCCTCAACGTGCTCGCTGATTGCGTAGGCGGTACCGTTTTCTTCAACAATATCTATAACGGAGATAAGGGCAGACAACCCCCTCAGCCTTGCCAGCTTCTGCCACAACTCAAGGAAGCCGTCAAGACAATCCTGAAAGGTCATTTCGCAACCGGGCATAACGGTAAGCTCGGTTTGGCGCTGCTTGCGCTGAGAGATGGCGTCGGGCAGAAACTCGCGCACGGTGACAGGTGTTTTCTGAACCATGTCCCAACCCATGTATGTTGCTCCGTCACCATTGTACTCAAGCAGCTTGCCGACAAGATAACGGTTTGCAACAACAGAACGCACGGGCAGATACGGAGGTATCTGCGTGACATCCGTGTGATAGCCGCAATATGGGCACTGCTCAACGGAACCGATTTCTTTCATGCAGCTCATGCAAAGGTTTTCGCTGTTTATCATTTCGCCACACTTGACCTTTCTGAAAAAAATAGCTGACGGGTTGTATCAAAATTCAATGAACAGGTACGGACTTGACTGTTCCGTACAACTGCATGACCTAAAACGTCACATTTGAATGCGGAACAAGCATAACTTGACCGGCGCTTTGATACAGCCCCTTGCTTTTATATCAAAATATAAAAAGCTGAATAGAATATATTTTACCAAAAAAACTCATTTTAGTCAACTATAGTATGTTACAAATGGTTTCAGAACGGTTACAGCCTTTCTGCCAGCTCAATTGCCTGCTCAAGCTCCGCCGATTCATTCAGAAGATATTCAAGAAATCTTTCATCGCGCACAAGAAGCGCTGCGGATGACCGCACTCTGCGGACAAAAAACGGACGCAGAGGAATGCTTTGAGCGACAATCGGACAACCCGACACGGCGCGAATGTCCCTGACGACCCGGATTTTTATGCCGCTGCAAGTCTTTGTGACAAGCGGAAACACTGGATATATGCGGCAGGCAAAGGGACGCTCGGAGCGGCTGCAGCTGCCGGAGCAAACAACGATTTTTCCGCCGCCTTCCCGTTCAAGCACTGTGAACCCTGTCCTGTTTTCAAAAAGCAGTTCCTCTCCCGGCAAAAGCCTCATACCGGTTTTTTCGTCTCCGGCGCAACAACGTGCTTCGCACAGTGTGCCGCAATCATAAAACAGGGGAGTGCTGTGTTCGAGAAGCCCGTAAACTCTTTTCAATTTGTCGTATGTCATATTTTCACCTTGAACATTACGAATAAAAGGCTGCCCGTGCGGACAGCCTGAATGATTATTTTTTCTTCTTGCCGAAAAATGACCTTTTGTCGTCGTCACCGTCATCGTTTCGGCTTTTTGAGGATTCAAGTTCAGCATCAAGGCGCCGCAGAAGCTCACGCTGCGACTGGGTGAGGTTTCTGGGAACATCCACAATTATGCGTATGAGCTGGTCGCCCTTGCCGCGTCCGTTAAGATTTTGAATTCCTCTGCCTTTCAGACGGAAAACCGAACCGGGTTGTGTGCCTGCTGGTAGGTCATATTTAACCTTGCCGTCAAGTGTGGGAACCTCGAGCGAATCGCCCAGAGCCGCCTGCGCATAGGAAATATTCACCTCGCACCAGACATCAAAACCGTCGCGTTCAAAGAACGGGTGCGGACGCACAAAAACACTCACGTGCAAATCCCCGGACGGTCCGGCGTTCATGCCTCTGTTGCCCTCGCCGCGAACGTTGAGCACCTGCCTGTCGTCAATTCCGGCGGGAATGTTGACCTCGATGCTCACCTTTTTGCTCACGGCGCCGTTGCCGTGGCATTTGTGGCAGGGGTTGTCAACAATTTTACCCTTGCCCTTGCACCTTGAACAGGGCTTGGATGAGGAAATCACACCGAACGGGGTGCGCTGCTGAACGTTCACCTGACCTTTGCCGGAGCAATCCGGACAGGTTTTCGGTGAAGAACCGGGTTGAGCGCCGCTGCCGGAGCAGTCCGGACAAATCTCAATTCTGTTGGTTTCCACGGTGCGCTTGCAGCCCTTGGCAGCTTCCTCAAAGGAAATTGTCACCCGTGCCTGAGTGTCTGCCCCCCGTCTGGGAGCATTGGGGTTCTGCTGCCTGCCGCCGAAACTGCCTCCGAAAATGTTGCCGAACAAATCTCCGAGGTCGAAATCGAAACCTCCGCCGAATCCGCCGCCGAAACCTCCTCCGCCAGCACCGAAGTTGGGGTCAACTCCGGCGTGACCGTACTGGTCGTAACGTGCCTTTTTGTCCGCATCGGAAAGAACCTCGTATGCCTCATTGGCTTCCTTGAATTTTGCCTCGGCGGACTTGTCACCCGGATGCAGGTCCGGGTGATATTCCTTTGCCTTTTTTCTGTATGCTTTTTTAATTTCGTCCTCGGACGCGCTCTTTGAAACGCCGAGAACCTCGTAATAATCACGCTTGCTGTCCGCCAAGACGCTCCCTCATTCCCGATGATGATTTGTTATCAGTTGTTGCCGTTGTCGTCGGTAACATCCTCATAGTTCGGCTCATAATACTGACCGTCCGTGCCCGATGCCTGTGCACCGTCCGGGTTCTGGGCTGCCGCAGCTTCCTGCGCCGCCTTGTAAATCTGCTCGGACATGGCGTAGAACTTCTGCGTAAGCTCTTCCTGACGTGACTTGATGAGATCGGTATCCTGACCCTTAAGAGCCTCTTTCAGCTCGTCGAGCTTGCTGTTAATTTCGTTCTTGTCCTCCTCGGAGAATTTGTCGCCGTCCTCTGAAAGCATTTTTTCGCACTGGTATACCATTTGGTCGGCACCGTTGCGGATGTCAACTTCCTCGCGACGCTTCTTGTCTTCCTCGGCAAACTGCTCTGCGTCTCTGACAGCCTTCTCAACGTCTTCCTTAGACATATTCGAGGAGGATGTGATGGAGATTGACTGCTCCTTGTTCGTGCCGAGATCCTTCGCGGAAACGTGAACAATGCCGTTTGCGTCAATGTCGAAGGACACTTCAATCTGCGGAACACCTCTGCGTGCCGGAAGAATGCCGTCAAGGTGGAACACACCGAGAGTTTTGTTGTCTCTTGCAAATTCGCGCTCGCCCTGAAGAACATGAACCTCAACAGAGGGCTGATTGTCGGCAGCCGTGGAGAAAATCTGGCTCTTTTTCACCGGGATTGTGGTGTTGCGCTCGATAACCTTTGTGTTGATTCCGCCCATTGTTTCGATGCCGAGCGAAAGGGGAGTGACATCAAGAAGAAGCATACCCTTGACTTCGCCGCCGAGAACGCCTGCCTGAAGTGCCGCACCGATTGCAACACACTCATCGGGATTGATGCCCTTGAAAGGCTCTTTGCCCGTATATTTCTTGACTGCATCAAGAACAGCGGGAATACGTGACGAGCCGCCGACCATGAGAACCTTGTCAAGCTCCGAAGCGTTGAGGCCGGAATCGCTGATTGCCTGGCGAACGGGGCCCATTGTTGACTCGACGAGGTCTGCAGTCAGCTCATTGAACTTCGCGCGTGTAAGCGTGGTTTCAAGATGCTTGGGGCCTGTTGCATCGGCAGTGATGAAGGGCAGGCTGATGGCAGAGGTTG
>CAZIMM010000059.1:0-13217 GCA_964540415.1 uncultured Eubacteriales bacterium | reverse complement strand
GACGTCGGGAGTGACTGTGCCTGCCTTCGGGCTGGGCATCAGGCCTCTGGGGCCGAGAACCTTACCGAGACGGCCGACAAGTCCCATCATGTTGGGAGCGGCGATTGCAACGTCGAAATCCATGAAGCCTTCGCCCTGAATTCTTGCGACGAGATCTTCCGCACCGACGATTTCCGCGCCTGCTTCTTCAGCGGCCTTGGCATCGTCGCCCTTTGCAAAAACGGCTACGCGAACCTTTTTGCCTGTGCCGTGGGGAAGGACAACCGCGCCTCTGACCTGCTGGTCGGCATGACGGGAGTCAACACCCAGGCGGATGTGCACCTCGACGGTCTCATCAAACTTCGCAGTTGCTGTTTTGACTGCGGTCTCGAGGGCCTCGGCGGTGTCGTAGAGATTGCTTCTTTCAAAAAGCTTTGAACTTTCCTGATATTTTTTTCCGTGTTTCATTGTGTTTTCCTCCAAATCGAGTGGTTAAATCGGATTTTTCCTCCCACCCGGGAGCATCAATCAACAACAGTAATGCCCATGCTGCGAGCCGTGCCGGCTATCATGCTCATAGCCGTTTCAAGACTTGCCGCGTTGAGATCGGGCATTTTCTGTTCAGCGATCTTTTTGATTTGCTCACCGGTAATCTTTGCGACCTTAGTCTTGTTCGGCACGCCGGAACCGCTTTCAATGCCGCATTCCTTCTTGATGAGAACAGCGGCGGGCGGAGTCTTTGTGACGAAGCTGAAAGTATGGTCCGCATAAACGGTGATGACAACCGGGATGATAAGCCCGATGTCGTTCTTTGTCCTCTCGTTGAATTCCTTTGTGAAGGCCATGATGTTAAGACCATGCTGACCTAACGCGGGACCAACGGGGGGCGCCGGTGTTGCCTTTCCGGCGGGGATTTGCAGTTTTACAAAACCGACAACCTTCTGAGCCATTTTTTGCACCTCCAAAATACGTGGTTGCTCGGGGCTGATAAAGATTTTGCCCCTCCCACATTGAAGCCGTGAGGCTTCGTGAAAAACGGGAACGCCCGTTATTACCTTATTTTACCGCAGGCTCAACCTGATCAAGCTCAAGCTCAACCAAGGTTTCCCTGCCGAAGAAAGCCGAAACAGTGACCTTCACGATGCCCTCATCAAAGTCAATATCCTGAACAACACCGGAAAAGCCGTCAAAGATGCCGTCGTTGATGTCGACTGTGTCGCCGACCTCGTATCCGACCTCGACAACCTTCTTCTCAACACCCAGACGGTAGACCTCGTCGTCCGTCAGCGGAACGGGTTTGCTTTCAGGACCGACAAAACCTGTTACGCCGCGTGTGTTGCGGATAACATACCAGGTATCGTCACCCATTGAAGGCTGGTCATCGTCGTCATAAGTGACGGCGAGCTTGACCATAACATAGCCCGGGAAAAGCTTGCGCTCAACCTCACGGGTTTTATCGTCCTTAATCTCGGTGACGGTTTCCGTCGGAATTTTGACTTCGAGAATCTGGTCGTGCATGCTGCGGTTCTCGACAATCTTCTGAATATTCGCGGCAACCTTGTTTTCATAGCCCGAATACGTGTGAATGACATACCATTTTGCACTGTCTGCCATGGGTCAACCTCCATACTCCATACTGAAATGTACGTCCGGCGAAGCCGCCGTTTAGTCGGAAGCAGTCTCGGCAGTTGTCGGTGCGGCGGTGGTTGCCGTCTGTGCGGCAGTTGTTGTCGCCTGTGTTGTGGCGGCTGCCGTTGTTGATTGGACAAGCGTTGTAACTTCCTCGGTGTTACCGATATCCATAACCGCGCTCAGGCCTCTTGAGAGAGCGGCATCGACAATCCAAATGCCGACACCGATGATGAGAACAACAACGATGACAACACCGGTGCTCTTCACAACCGTCCTCAAATTCGGCCATATAATCTTTTTGGTCTCGCCCCTCAGGTCCTTGAAATAGCGAGCGATAGCCTTGCCGATACGCGCAAAGATATTCGGTTTGTCGCTCTTCTGCTTTTTGTTGGCAGCTTTTTCAGCGCCGGCAACCTTTTTTGCAGCCTCGGAATTTTTATCCTTTGCCATCGGTTTACCTCCCGTTATTTGCTTTCCTTGTGGAGAGTATGCTTATTGCAAAATCTGCAATGCTTCTTCATCTCCAGCCTGTCGGGTGAGTTCTTCTTGTTTTTCATTGTGTTGTAGTTGCGCTGTTTGCATTCTGTGCATGACAGAGTAACCTTAACTCTTGCATCTCCGGCCATATAGACACCTCCATCTTTTTTTACGGCCCAACGCTCCGAACGAGCCGGGCCGACAGCCTCCCTCTCAAAAGAAGGGTACAAAAAAATAACCCTCCTACAGAGGTACGAGTATCATACCACATCGGAAGGTTAAGGTCAAGAGCTTTTTCAATTTTTTTGTGTGCAAAGCAACAATTATTTTTTTAAAATAGCGATTACCCGACCCCGCGGCACAACATGCAGTGTTTATTTACGAGGGCAGAGCTTTTATCGTCAGAAATAATCAAACAACAAATGCTTCGGCGGGTGCTCAGAACGTGTCTCCCTCTTCAATGCTGCTTGACGGAACGAGACTTTCGAGCTTACCGACGGAGAAAAGCAGAATGCGCAAAGCATCAACGGAATCGACTCTGCCGTTGCGGTCCACATCGGCGGAATTGATTTGTATCTGGTTGAGAGTAAGCTTTCCGGTCACAGCTCTCAGTGCAAGCTGGGCATCGGCGGAATTGACCAAAGTGTCCCCGTTGATGTCTCCGATGGCTGTCTGAAGGTCGTCAAGAACAACCTCCTGTGCGAAAGCGGCGACAAGGCCGGTGGCAACAAGCATGGTGAGTGCCACAACCATGCAAACAATACGATTACCCAATTTCACGGCAATCCCTATCCTTTCAAGCAATTATACATTACTATTATAGCAGGTGTTGCAAAATAATTCCACTGGGAAAAGCAGACAAAAAATCATGCTTCTTTTTGTGAAAAATCACAACAGTTTTAATACCAAATCCAGCCGAACAGCAAATAGTAGATGATATATTGATAAAATTCAAAATAAATCTCAACCTTGCAGCTGTCCTCAAAGCCTCCGTCATCGGTGCGCACCGTGACGGTTGCCGCGCCCCTGCCTTTAACGGCAAGGCGCGCATCGCCGTCCGGAGAGACGACACCGCTGCCGTTGACAGTCAGAGTGCAATTCTTGTTGTCCGCATTGGTCGGATAAACGGTATAGCCCAGGCTTATCGTGCCGCCGCGCGAATATTTTTGTCTTATGCTGTCCTGCGAGAATTTGACGCCGGTCGCATAAATCCGCTCTCTGACATTCACATTGAAGGCCACATTCTTCGTGACACCGTTATGAGTTAAGCTGACCGTGACCGTTTTTGTGCCCGTTGTTGAAAAATCATAGGCAATATTCAGCGAACTCAGCTGGAGAGGGTAAAGCGAGCCGTCGGTGAAAAGTGCCCTGACAACAAGTCCGCCGAGGTTGAGCTCACCGCCCACATAAACCGAGGTGTTGTTCGGCTCGTTTTCGAGGATCAGTCTGTCAAGGGTTTTGCTCTTGAAGGATTCACGTGTCAGAGCCTTGATGCAGACATTGTTGTAGCCAACGGAGCTTGAGTCCTTCCAGTCCGAGGAACTGCCGAGGCGATAAAAGCTCTGCCCCGTTTTGGATGAATAGTGGATGGTCTTATCCGGGTTACTGCTTTCAATGCTGTTGCCCTCAAACGGAAGATACAGATAGTCATCAGCTCCGTCCGGCAGAGAGAATTCAATAACAACCGAAAACTTTTCTCCCGTTTCAAGCTCCACAGCCTGCGCAAGAGGCACGGTGTGATATCCCTCGACGGTCATTCTGCCGGAGGTTGTTGCCGCCGAGACAGGTGTGCCGTTTTTCGGGTTTGTGCTGCCGGATATGTCGGTGTATATTTTTATTGTGTAATCAACAACTTTGTTGTAGCTCCAGAACGAGACGAAAGCAAGTTCGTCGGAATCGGCAGCGGTGAAGATGTTTGCCTGCAGTGCGCTGCGTTCCTTTGTGTTTAGCAGAGACGCCCAGGCATAGCCGTCATATTGATAAATTGTGTCAAAAAGCTCAAGAGGTGCTGTTTCAATGCTGAAAAACTGTGTGACGCTCGGGTCACTGTAGGACAGCCAGAAATAGCCCTTGTCGTTCTTCTGAGTGCTTGTTCCCCAGCTGTTCTTGCACAGGAACGCACCGTTCTGCGGCGGACGCCTGTCAAACCAACTGCTTGAAAAGTTATCATCCCATCCGACAATCAGCACGCCGTGGTCAACGGCTTTTGAACTGCTCTGGTAATATGAATGATAAGTTGTGTTAAAGCTGCCGGAGCTTGAATCAAACGCACAGGTGACCGAGCCGTAATCCATAACGGCCTGCTTGATTTCGTCAATATCATAGTACCGGTTTGAGCTGTAAAGCCGCATTGCTGATGAATAACGGCTGCCCTCGGTGTAGTTGCTCATCAGGGGAAATTTGCTTTGTACATTGTAGAACGGATAGTGCGTTTCCGTTTCGAGTCCGCTGCCGCGTGCGAGCGTGGCACTCGCGCAACGCACGTTGTTGCCGGTTTTGTACGAGCTGACGGTTTTCACCTCAACTCCGTCGCCGCTTGTTGAGTCCGAGGGGTTTGAGGAGAGAGAGCGGTTTGTGAACCACGCAAGATGTGATTCCGAATAATCCGCCGATGAAAGGGTCGCAAAGCCCTGCTTTACGGATGAAATTTCCGCCGCGGCAATTGTATTGAATGCCCAACAGCTTGAGCTTTCTCCCTGGTCTTTAACAGGTGTGACAATATCATAATCCCGTGAATCATATGACGAAGGAAGCGAAGAGTCCGGTGAAGCACCGCCGCTGTGTGAAGCATCAACAGAAAGCTGTTCCTCCTTGAGCGTCACTCTGTTGCCGTTTTCGTCAACAAGGAATTCGTCGAGGTAACCGGTTTCGGGATTTGCCCTCCCCTCGACACTGTATACAGCTGTGTCCTCCGGCGGTAAAACCGCACCGGCGGGAAGACACACGGCAAGCACACACAGTGCAAGCGCAGAAAGCGCTGCCGTGCGGAAGAGCTTAGAAAGCAGACCTTTTTTCATTTAGACATCCTTTCGATTTTACGTCCTAAATCAGATTCCATTCGGGCACATAGCATTCCTGTGCACTTGTCAGCTCCTGTGCATAGCCGTTTTCAAAGCCCAGCTCCAGCATGCGGTCAAACACGGCGTTGTATTCGCTTTCGGTCACCCGCCTTGAAAGCTCCGCGTGAGTCTCGTTTCCGGTCGGGAAATACTGCCCCATGAGGCTGATGAACACGCTGCGCGGCAAAATATCCGCAAGCAAATCAAGCACGGCAAACGAGTTTTCGGTGTTTCCGGGCAAAATCAGATGGCGAACAATCAGACCGGTTTTGATTATGCCGTCACCGTCGAGAACGGGCGCTCCGACCTGACGGTACATTTCGGCAAGCGCCTCTCTGACACGAAGCGGATAATCGGGAGCAGATGAATATGCCTCCGCAGTTTGCGGCAAGGCATATTTACAGTCCGGCAGATACACATCGACAAGCCCCTCAAGCGAGCGCAGCAAGCCGACGTTTTCATAGCCCGACGTGTTGTAAATCACGGGCACACTCGGTTTTTTGAGTCGGAGAGCCTCGGCGATAACGTGTGAAAACACTGTCGGCGACACAAGGTTGATGTTGTGTGCGCCGTCCTGCTCGAGAGCCTCGAAAATTTCGCATAAGCCACGGGCGTCAACCATCTTGCCCTTGTAGGCGCGGCTGATTTCCGCGTTCTGGCAATATTCGCACCCCAGAGAGCAGCCGCAAAAAAATACGGCACCCGAGCCTCTGTCCCCGCTTATGCACGGTTCCTCCCACATGTGCTTTTCCGCACGGCAGACCGCCGGATAATACGGCATACGGCAATAACCGCTGCCGGGCGGGTCGGCGGTTCTCCTTGCGGAGCAATTTCTCGGACAAAGGCGGCAGTTATCCAAAACCGCCGCCCCGAAAAAGTCGTTATTCATAGTCGTCTTTTATCAGCAACCCGAACAGCCGCAGCAGAGTGTGCAGCAGATCCGCCTCGCACAGCTCATTCATTTCGCGGTAATCCGACACCTCCGAATCTTCGGAATCGTCCGAAATCTTGCGAATGCTCAAAAACGGAATATCTGTTTTGTAGCAGACACTGGCGATTGCCGCGGATTCCATGTCGAACGCACACACTCCGAAGTCGTGATAATATTCTTTCTTTTTTTCGTCGAGAGTGAGGAAGAAATCCCCGCTCCCGAACGGACAGCCCGGAATTCCGATTGAATCGGCAAGGGCAATCAGATTTTCGTCACCGTAAAATACATAGGCCTGCCCCGGTTTTTCTCCCGGCGCATAGCCGAGAACGGTCAAGTCAAAATCGCATTCAACATAGGATGTTCCGCAAACGTATTCGCCCCTGTGCACACCGCAAATTGCGCCGGACAGCCCGGAGTTGAAAATCATGTCTGCTCCGCACTCCGAAATCAGGGCGGCGGTTGCCATGGCGGCGTTGACCTTGCCGAGGCCCGCCTTTGCACAGGTGACGGTTATCTCACCGTCAAAGAGGCTGAACTCAACCGTCGGGCAGCCGAAAATCATTCCGGCCGTGCCGCCGTGCTCCGCGGCGTATTTCTGAAAAGGCTCATACTCACAAATGTCGGCAATAACAACACCCAGTGCAATGCTGTTTTTCATAGAATCCGCACCCCTTCAAACTCGGCTTTTTATTGAGCGGCAACAGTAGTTTCGGCAGCAGCAGTGTCGGCGGCGGTGGTTTGCGCACCGGTGATGTTTGTGCTGAGGTAATTCATATTGACCCAGCCGGAGACGCCGTTGTATGTGACATAGCCCCAGTTTTCACTGGTCTTTTCAACTGTGAGGATAGTGCCCTTCGGGATTTTGCCGATTGAATCGGCATCCTGGTCGGCTGTTCCGCGCATATTGAGCGGGTCATTCTCGGTTGCGACGATGTATTTGACCTGCAGCGATGAAGGCTCTCCGGTGAAGTGCGGCTCTGTCGCACTGCTTTCAAGCTGTGCAATGACGATTGTGCCCCATGTGCCGTTCTTTTTGGCAATGAAGATTCCGTCGCTTCCGGGCATAATGTTTTCAAACTCAAAGGGAGCAACCGTTTTGTTTGACTTGTTGATAATGCCCATGACATTCTCAGTCTTAACCGGCGCGTAGCCCTGGTTGAACGGATAGGCTCCGTCTGTTCCGACAGCGGTGTAATCAAACGGAATCACGCGTTTGCCGTTCATGTCGATATAGCCCCATTTGCCGTCCTTTTCAACAGCACCCAGCGAGTCGGCAAATCCGAGCGCCTTCTGATATTCGGTGTCAATCATCAGTTCGCCTTTTTCGTTGACATAACCCCAGGAGGCTGTTTCGGAGGCTGAATCGGCAACGGCGTAGAGCCCTGTTGAAAGCCCGAGATCCGCGGCGGAATAAGCAACCTCACCGGCTTCGCCGGAGGATACAAGCGATTTGCGGGAGCTGTTCCAGAAAGGAGTCGGCTCGGTGTTGTGGGTGTGGTAGAGAATCTGCTTGAGCTCATATGTCTGCTTGTCGATTTCATAGCCGCTCATCTCGTTTGTCTGATAAGCGTAAATATGTGTTGTCTGCCAGCCGTAGCTGCACATTGAAATGTCCTTAAACTCGGCTTTGACAAGGATGTCGCCCTTGAGGTTCATCAGGCCCTTCAGGCCGGATGTGCTGTCGGTGAAAACGGCGAAGCCCTCGCCGATGTATTGAACGTCTGTAACGGTTTCAAATCCTGCAGTGCTGAAATTGTATGTAACATCCGCAGTGGATGAGCCGCCGACGGGTGTTGTGCCGCCGTTATTGCGGTTTTTGATTGACTTCACGCCGAAAACCGTTGCCGGGATGGCAATGGCAACGAGCAGCAGCAGCACAACCGCAAGAATAATATTTGTTCTTGAGGCGAGCACTCCGCCTTTGCCGACGGAGGACGGCTGAGGATTGTATTTTACCTTGGCGGTGCTTACCGGCTGACGCGCGGCGGTGTTCTGGGCGGAGGAGGTCTGCTGCTGGGCAGGCTGCCTCGACGGTTCGATTTCCTCGTAATTCTGCTCGCTGTTGGGAGAAAGCTTCGCCATTATGCGTTCAAACGTTGCTTCAAAGGCGTCGCGGTCAATCGCGGAATCGGCAACCGCCTTGCGAAGAAGCGCCGTGAGCACTCTGGGGTCGCCCTCGCCTTCACCGGAGTCAAGCTCCTCGGCGATATTAAGCCTTGCCTCGTTGAGGCGGAACAGCACGGTGTTCTGGGAGCAGCTGAAATATGAGGCTATCTGTGCGGGATTCATTTCATAATAATATCTCAGATAAGTCGCGGTACGCTGGGGCTCGCTCAATCTGTCAATCACAGATATAACAGCCGAGCGTGAGCCGAGCTTGTCCACCCAGTCCGAGGGGATGAACGGCTCCGCGGCCTCCTCGCCGCTGACATCCGCGGTGAGCGCGTCATCGTTTCTGAACAGAGCGGAGGAATTGTATGCAAGATACTCACGGCAGTTTGAAGATGCCGTTTTGGTCAGCCATGAGGGAAAAACGGACGGGTCGCGCAATGTTTTGATGTCCGAAAAGACCTCATAATATGTAGTCTCGACAAGCCCCATAGCCGCCTTGGGGTTGCCGATGAGCTTTGCTGTCAGAAAGAAAGTATGTCTGAATGTTTTTGAATAGAGGGTTGCAAAAGAGTCCCTGTCCCCCTGTTGCGCCGCCTGAACGACCTCGATAAAGGAATTACCCATCGTGTGCCACATCCTTTTTGAAAATTATAGTAGAAGCGCACGTACCGTAACGGGCACGAGCAAAAATAAAATCCGATAATGCATATTGTACACGCAAAATCGGATTTGGTCAAGCAAAATAAGGAAATTATACTGTGTGTTGCCTCATTTTAACTCTTTATTGACTTTTCTGCAATGTGTGCGCCGCTTTTTATATAAAGTCGCGAACAGAAGACCTGCCGCGAGCATTACCGCGCTGACGCAGATTGCAGGCAGGGAGGATGCCCGGTTGTCGGTTTGAGAGGCGGCGGAGGTATTTCCGCCCTGCGTGTCCGTACCTCTGTCACCGAAGGGATTTGACGGCATTACTCCGCTGCTGCCCGAAGGCACTGACGGCATTTCCCCGCTGTTGCCCGAAGGCGCGGACGGCATTTCCCCGCTGTCGCCCGAAGGTGCTGACGGCGTTTCTCCGCTGCTGCCCGAAGGCGCTGACGGCGTTTCTGTGCTGTCGCCCGGGGTACTGTTGTTTTCATCACGCTGCATTTTGTCGCCGCCCATGCTGCCCATATCGGAAAGATTGATTGACGAGGCGTCAATCAGAGCCGCCGAATCCTCTGAACGGCTCTGTGAATCCGATGGGATTGTTCCGTTGAGCTGACCCTCAACGCTGCTTGCACGAAGCAGGCAGAACTGTTTGAGCGTGTCGCAGCCCGCTGTGAACTCCTCATATTCGCAGAACGCGGTCGGGTCTTTTTCAACATAGGGTGAAATGAGCGCAACGGTTGAGTCGAACAGCCGCTCGAATTCTCCGCCGGTGAAGAATTGCTCAATAAAACCGGACAATGCGTCATGGTAAGCCTGTGTATATTCATCGCTTTCAAAAATCCATGCCAGCATCGGGCGGGAGGAAACTTCCCCTCCAGAGACGGGAGTGTCAATCGGATAATTGACCGCAGAGGAAGCGTCCGACGAGCCGCCTGCCGAGAACGTGCCGAAGGCAAGGTTGTAGTCCCACGGAATCATGCTCATAACGCCGCCGTCTTCATAGAGATAATAATTGTGAATCATCGAGCCGGTGTAGCTGTCGAAGTTGACGACGAAATTGTGCACCGCAAAATAATTGATGACGCTCTCAACGTCCACAACCTGCGCGATGTTTTCATTCTCGTTGAGCTGCCTGAGGGAAGCAATGAGTCTGTCACTGTCCGCGTCGGTGACAGCGGTTTTTGCCGAGCTGAAGATGTTTGAATAGCTGTCATAATCGTCATCGGAATATATGAGTGACACGTCACCCGAACCGATACCGCCGCCCATGCCTCCGCCGAAGTTGCCCGGTGCAAATTGGCCGCGTGAGGGGATACCGTTTGAGGTGTCTGCCGAGCCGTCCGAAGCTTCCGTTGAGCTTTCGCTCGCGCCGGTCATGCCGTCGGGAGCGTTTGCCGGTCTGTCCGGCGGTGCGGAAGAATCGCCCGGCATTCCGGGGAAGCCGCCGGGCCGCTGAGCCGTGTTTTCCGAAGTGTCCTGGCCGGATGTTTCGGTGTTGACGGCAAAGTCATCCATGTTGAAATCCTTGCCGTTTCCCCTGCCGCCTCCCATGCCCAGGCTGTCGGGCTTGTAGAGGTCTCCCGACTCCGAGGAATAGTTGCGTTTGAGGAACGAGTCCTCAACGCTTTCCACGCCGAGATAGAGTCCCCAGTCCTCGCCGTTGACGGTGATGTATATAAAGCTGCACAGAGGCGCGGCGACATTTTGCGAGAGCATCATCTGATAGGTCAGGAAATCTTTCATATATGTGTTGTCCTGAATGCAGTTGTTGAGCACGAGCTTATCCAAACCGTAATAGCTGCCGCCGGAATTGTAATGGTCGAACTCCAGCTTGAAGCTGTATCTGTTGTTGCCGTAGCTCTTGACGCTAGAAAGAGAGGTGTTGCCCTTTGCGCGGATTGCGACGCTGCCGTATTTTTCCCCGTCAATCACAGCCGTGCACGCGGAATATTCCTCGTCCTCCGCGTTTTCGAGCAGGGCTTCCCAGCTGCTTTCGTCCATCACGATGTCAAGAGTGTGAACGCGGGAGATGTCAAACAGCCGCGATTCATAGCCGAGGCTGACTTCGCTTTTGTTCAGCCCCAGCTTTTCGCCGTTGACAAACAGCAGCGTTATCACCAGCGCAGCTGCGACAACAACACGGCAAACAGCATCAATATGCCTGTTTTTTATCATAATTTATCACCCTCCGGTGCGAGTGTACCCAAAAGGGTTATCCGAGATAATCGCCGTTGTAGCTGACCAGCACAGCGCTTCTGACACCGGGTATTCCCGCGAGTGCGGTGACAAATGCGGTGTCGTCATTCCTGAGCCTTACCTCGTAATTCATCTCCACGCCCGAGGCTGAAACAGTCTTGCTCTTGAGCACCTTTTTGGCAACATTCTGCCCGAGAAAATCCTCAACCGGCGGAACACTGCCGCCGTTCTCGCAGGATATAACGGCAATATAAGGATTGTCGCGTGTCTTTTTGTTGACAAAAATCAGCAGTACGACTGCAATTGCAACGGAGCCGAAAACCGCAAGGGGTATCATTCCGGCGGCAAGGACTATGCCCGCGGCGATTGCCCAGAACAGGAATGCGATGTCAAGCGGCTCTTTGATTGCCGTACGGAAACGGACAATTGACAGCGCGCCGACCATGCCCAGCGAAAGCACGACGTTGCTTGTCACGGCAAGGATAACAAAGGTTGAAATCATGCACAAGGCAACAAGGGTTACGCCGAAGCTTGAAGAATACATCACTCCGCTGAACGTTTTTTTGTAAACGAGGAAAATAAGCATACCGATTGCGAACGAAAGCGCAACTGCAATCACCATGTCGAGAATGTTCACGCTTTCAATGTTTTCGAGGAAGTTTGATTTGAATATGTCCTGGAATGTCATGGCTTTTATCTCCTTTTTGGGCGACACTGCGCCTGTTAATCAAAATTTCTGCATGCCGCGTATTTTGAGAACGCGGCCGCCTGTCTGCCTCCGAGCTGCAGGATATCGAGGATAAAATCGGGGATAAACCCGTCATATTTCACTTCGAGCAGCGCGGCGGAGTTGTCAGCCGGAACAGTCGGCAGCTCCGTGTTGAAGAAGTCCGTGCTTTTCAGTCCCGAGCGCACCCGGCGGTCAATGGTTATTCTCACATTGCCTGCCGGATAAACAAACGGCTCGCGCAGATAGTCAACTATCACCGACGGTCTGAGCATCTGATAGCACATTTTTGCTCCCAGCTCAGTTTTCAGCGGATCGCCGCTTTGCGTCAGAAAGTCCGTATCGCCTGCAATGATTTTTTCCGTTTCATCGCGTGTCAGCTCGCAGAAAAGCTTGCCGCACAGCCCGTTGAACTTTGTCTTTTTTTCAAGATGTATCGGATTGGAATCGAGATTGTAGCAGCGGATGCGGAACTTCTCACGCTCGTTGACTCCGTTGATTTTTTCGAGAAGCGCCTTGTCGCGGTAATTGTCGAAGTAAAGACTGCGAATAAGATATTCGCCGTTTGTTCCGGTGTGTTCGTCGAGGGGAAGAACAGCTCTGAGGCGCTGCCGGAGAACAAGATAATCGCACATGTTCAGCGTATGTTTGTATTCATGGCGGAAAGTCATTTTTTGTCACCCCTTCCGTTTTGTACTTTGTCACATTTTATCTCCCGTTTTTTGGGAAACCGCAACGGTATTTCTAACAAACGGTTAACAAATGTTGCATTCCTGTGAATTCCTCTTCCGGCATTTACTTCAATTATGTATGATTGTTAAGCTGTTGCCGTTTCTCTGCGTGAGGTGAATTGCAACTTTGTTGAGCATTCACCTTTTGCTCAAAAGTAAATGTCACTTTTTTAACAAAGAACTTGACATTTTGTAAACACGGGTGATATAATAAATTAATTTTATTGAAATCGTGAAAAGATGAAACGGAGGCTTGCCAAATGCTTAACAGCGATATGAAATTCGGAAAAGAGGGGCTCACCTTTGATGATGTTCTGCTCATTCCGGGTGAGTCGGATGTTCTTCCCAAGGACATCGACATTTCCACACGTCTGACAAATAAAATCAGACTGAATATGCCCATCATGACTGCCGCAATGGACACCGTCACCGAGGCAAGAATGGCAATTGCCATTGCGCGCGAGGGCGGCATCGGCGTCATTCACAAGAATATGTCCATCGAGAGTCAGGTTTCCGAGGTGGACAAGGTCAAGCGTTCGGAGAACGGCGTTATCGCCAACCCCTTCTTCCTGTCTCCCGAGCATCTTGTTTCCGACGCGGACGAGCTTATGCACCGCTTCCGCATTTCCGGTGTGCCTATATGTGAAAACGGCAAGCTTGTCGGAATAATTACAAACCGCGACATGAGATTCCTGACCGATTTTTCAATTCAAATCAAAGATGTT
>CAZIMM010000058.1:0-13264 GCA_964540415.1 uncultured Eubacteriales bacterium | reverse complement strand
GACGAATTTTGCACAGACGGGTTCTTTGATTCTTTGTTTACCGGCATGATACATCAAATCGGGCACGGAGAACAGCACATATTTGAGCACGGCGGTCACCCCGCGATGCTGTCAAATCAGGATGAATTTGTATCGGTCAGCAGTGAGTTTTTCGCAAAAGCAACATAACCGGCGAACGAAAATCACGGCAGTCATCACGAACGTGACGGCTTCCGATTTTGCATCCTCCAAAACTAATCCGTTCATTTCGGCGCAGGTATTGAAAAAAGCAAAGTGCAGAGCAGAGAATTCACGCCGTCCAAACAGCCTACCGTTATAAAACAAACTATGTGAGGTTGATAGTTATGAAAAAAATCATGACAGCTCTTCTTGCGTTGATTATGGCTTTTGCATCCATGAACGGAATATCCGCTGCGGAAGCTCCCGAATTCAACGCCATTGTCGTATCAGACCTGCACCTGACAGCAAAGAGCTCAATCCGCAGCATAAGCGACTTTGCGACAATGACGGACTGTCCGCTGTATTCACATGTCGGCGGGAACGGCTTGATGTGGGCGGAATCCGAGGCAATACTCATCAGATTTCTCGAACTTGCCGCCGAAAGCGATAAAAAATATGTTTTAATATCCGGCGACCTGTCGAGCGCCGGTGATTCGAGAGGACACGAAACAATCAAAGCACTTTTTGAAAAATTTGAATCGGATACCGACAAGCAGATTTTTGTTATCAACGGAAATCACGATTGCATGAACGGTTACACAAAAGCGAGGTTCGAGCAGACATATAGGAATTTCGGATTTGGTCAGGCGCTTGCACGTCACGCCGACTCGCTCTCCTACACTGCTGAGCTTGACGCTGATTATCGGCTGCTGGCTATCGACAGCTGCGAGGAGAACGAAAGCCCCGGTGCAATCAGTGAGAGCCTGATGGCGTGGATTGAGGAGCAGGCAAGCGCGGCGCAAGCCGACGGAAAGCATCTTGTCGCAATGATGCATCACAATCTGCTTCGTCACATGGACGGCGTCGGTATCGACATTGCCGAAAAATTTATGGACGACAGGATTTCCAACGCGGACGAGGTGTGGGAGAAACTTGCCGACCTAAAAATCAAATACATTTTCACGGGACATGCTCACGCGAATGATATTTCGTCAAAAATCTCCGCAGCCGGAAATGAAATATTTGACGCGGAAACCGATGCACTCTCAGCCTACCCCTGCGGATACCGTCAGGTGAGCTTTTCGGATGCCGCTGTCAAAATCAAGACGGACTTTGTGAGGGATATTGATCTGACGAACCTGCCGCAAGGTTATACGAATGAACAGCTTGATCTGATCGAAAACAATTTTCCCGCGTATGCAAAGAAGATGTTGGAGGTCAGCGCAAGATATATGCTGCGTTCATATTTGCTGTATCCCGAAAACGGACTGAGCAAACTGCACATTGATGCAAACAGTGAGCTCGGTAAGCTGCTTGCAGGAATAATGCCTGAAATTTATCAGACGCTCTGTCTGCCGCTGTACAAAGCAGCTGCAACGCACGAGGGCGGAAGCATCGAGGAAATTGCCGCGAATTACTCTTACACGCTGCCCCGGAGCGGCTATACCGATGTTTTCGGCGCGGCAGGAGAAATTTTGAGCGCGCATGTCAAGGGAGATGAAAATTACTCTGCCGATTCGGTTGAAGTTCGGCTCACAGTCGATTGCCTAAAGGTTGCCGCGTTCAGCGCGCTCAATGGGCTGGAGCTGCCGCTTGACAAGATAATTGCGGGCAGCGGCACAACCTTAAAATTCACAAGGCTGAAGGATTGCATATCCAAAGCAGCGTTTAGAGAGAGCGTTGTTACAAAAGTTCTGCATATGTTATTTTCTCCCGTAATTGAGGGCGTGAGCACCGACGTTTTGTCTCCCGCGGATTTGAATGTCACACTACCGTCTTATATTCAACAGGCCGCAGTGCAGGATATCGGGGTCTTTGAGCGTTTGCAGGAATTGATAAAGTACATTTTTAGCTTTTTTATAAATCTATGTAAAAAAATCGTTGTGCCGAATTCAGTAAATTTCTGAATTCGGCACTGAAAAGTGTGACATTATTCGGACAATTGCCACAGCCGGCAGACAGTATCACCGTCAATTCCCGATTTGTTTAAAATCCGCGCGAAGCCCTTGACATTTGTCGGATTTTTATAATAATACCCGAACAGGGTTTGCACGGCTCTTGCGGCAGGGTTCTCAGCACTCAAGGAAAAACGGAGAAGACAGAGAGCTTTGCGGGAGCGAAATGTCCGGCATTCGTATACCTATACCACTGATTAATCAATAATTCTGCCGTCGGTTGAAACAGTCACGACCTGCCACGGAATCATTTTGCCGCTGTTCATGAGCGCTGTTTTCACTGCGTTTTCCAGTCCGCCGCAGCACGGAACCTCCATGCGTACGACCGTCACGCTTTTAATATTGTTGTTTCTGATGATTTCCGTCAGCTTTTCGGAATAATCAACCGAATCGAGCTTCGGGCAGCCTACGAGCGTGATGTGCCCCTTGATGAACTCCTCGTGGAAGTTTGCATAAGCAAACGCCGTGCAATCTGCCGCGACAAGCAGCTTCGCGCCTTCAAAATACTGCGCGTTTGTGTTTACAAGCTTAATCTGAACGGGCCACTGGGACAGTTGAGATACTGGTTTTGTGTGACAGGAACTTTCATGCTCCTGCACCTCAGTGTTGTCACGATGAATTGCCTTTGCCATCGTTCCCGGGCAACCGCAGGCAAGCGGCTCTGCTTTTTTCGCCTTGCTCGCAGCAACCGCTTCGGCGTTATATGCTTCGGCTTCGCGCTCAACGAAATGGATTGCATCAACAGGGCAAGCCGGCAGGCAGTCTCCAAGACCGTCACAGTAGTCGTCGCGCATAAGCTTTGCCTTGCCGTCAACCATTTTGATTGCGCCCTCGTGACAGGCAGCGGCACACGCACCGCAGCCGTTGCACCTTTCTTCATCGATTTCAATGATTTTTCTTTTCATAATGATCGCCTCCTTGACTTTCTGACCGTATTATACTACAATAAATTCAATAAATCGGTTGGAATTCCAACAGAATGAGGGAATATGAAAAATTTTTTGAAAACAATTAAAAATGCCGCTGTTTTCAGCGGCGTTTCGGATGATGAAATAGAATCAATGCTCAAATGCCTTGGCGCAAAGCAAGAAACCTTTGCAAAAAGCCAATACATTCTCAGAGAAGGAGACACGCCGGATTCACTCGGCCTGCTGCTTTCAGGGAACGCGCTTATCATTCAGGAAGATTTCTGGGGAAACCGGAACATCATTGGCAAGGTGTCGCCTTCCGGGCTGTTTGCCGAAGCATTCGCCTGTTCACCGGGTGCAGTTATGAATATCGCTGTTATTGCACAGGAGGACTGCACGGTTCTGTGGCTCGGTGTAGGCAAAATTCTTGCAACCTGTCCGTCCGCCTGTTCGCATCACAGCAGGATGGTACGCAATCTTCTTTCCGAGCTTGCCGCGAAGAACCTGAGGCTGAACGAAAAGCTAACCCATATGGGCAAGCGTACAACGCGTGAAAAAGTGCTGTCCTACCTTTCCGCCGAGGCACAAAAGCAGAACAGCCGCGAATTTGACATTGTTTTCAACCGTCAGCAGTTGGCAGACTATCTTTCCGTTGAGCGAAGTGCGCTTTCCGCGGAACTGTCAAAGCTGCGTACAGAAGGAATGATAATATATAATAAAAACCATTTTGTGTTAAGATAAGTTTTATCCTTACAAATTAACGCTGAAATGCAGTTCACTTTTCTGACGCAGAAGAAAAGCAGCAGCGTTTTCACCGAAACCTTTATTGCACTCGCAACAAATTGCAGTTCAAGGCGTTGATGTCTGTCCCTTCGGGTATTGCGATTATTCGACCCGCTTTATCCCCGCCAAAGTGCTTTTGCACGTCGTGGACAATCAGCTCGTTTTTACCGGGAGTTTTACTTAAATTGAGCATAGCACCGTACCGACTGTATGAAATGTGTTCAATATCAATGTGAATCTGTTTCATGATGACACTCCTTTTCGGCCGTTATTACTTTATGATTACAGATAGCGCTTTTCTTCCTAGGATTTAATGTATCATATTTTTTTACAATATAAAAGATATATAATTTCAAAAAATATTAATCAGCACGAAATAACTGACGAATTGTTCTCAACATCAGAATTTCCCGAAAAACCAACCGCCTGCCGGCACGGAAACATACGCTGTATCGCCGTCAATCGAAATGCTGCTGTCACCGTCAAGCATAGAAAGGCGGCGCGATTTGTCCTTAATTTCAACCGTCACTCTTCTGTCAGCTTCGTGAAGAAGCCGCTCGCCGTCGGCAACGGTGCGCGAAACGCCGGAATTGTTGAGCAGCATCAGGAGGCAGCTGCCGTCCGTCAACCGAGAAACCATGCTGTGAATTCCGCTTTGTACTTTGCAGGGCATAATTTCGTCAAGCTTTTTCGCAACTTCATCAGGAGATATTATGTTTTTGTGCGCTTTCGCAAAAGACGGATTGCAGGTTAAATCGACAAGATACATATATTCACTTTCGGGAATTTTATCCTCGTGGAGAATGTCAACGGCGTCCGGGACGTTATAATTGAGCATTATGTTCTTTTCCGTTCCCGCCATTTCGCCGCTGTCGCGAAAAATCGTTTTTAAGCCTTTGCGGACACGGCCGAGCATTTCTTTGAATGAGCCGTCAACTGCGCAGCCGAGATAGCTTCCGCTGTCGGCTGCGTTTAAGCTTTCAAGTATCGGCAGCTCCTTCGGCAGCACAACAGCAACAGGTGCAATCAGCTTGCCGGTGTCCGGGTACTTTAGTGCAAATTCAAGAAAATCATATTTCACTTTTCCGTAAGGAGTAAGTTCAAAATCGTTCCAATCATAAAAGGTGTTGCACATTCCCCATTCCTCTGCCATAAACGATGCACCGGCAAAGAATGAATAAAGATGCAGTCTTCGCTGAAGCGACCTTGAACTGCCGCCATTGCCGCCGAGCGTTTCAAAGGGGAAGTCGTTTTTATCGCCGAGCCCCCATTCATTCAGACCGTTCCGATGGTAATTGCAGGCAGAAAAGGGCGAGCCGCCCCAAGGCTCATAATATGTGCCGAATTCAAGCCCGTAGGCCTTTGCCATGCCGCGCGCATACGCGAGCTGTATTCTTGTGTCGGCGGTTTGTGCACCGATTTCCGGCATAAAGCGTTTTGTTCCGCGAAGCACTTCCATGCGCAGCGCAAAAAAGCTGCTGTCGCACGGCAGCAGAAGCCCGTCGGTATATGCCTGCCTTTTTTCAAAAAGCCTGCTCACCAAATCAAGAAAATCGGTCAGATTCTCCGGCTTGCCCGCCTGTTCATATTCCTTTGCGGTCATGGCTTCAAGAAAAAGATGCGGGAACGGAAACGCCCTGAAAATTGTGTCGGTGATTGCACTTTGTGTCCATTCGGGGCAGCTGTTTTGCGTGAGCTTATTTATATCGCTGCGCAGATTGGATGCCCATTCGTGCATCTGAAAGCCGTAAAAATCGGTGCCGAGCATTTCTCTGTATTCATTTATCAGTGTCATATCGTATGGATAGCTTTCGATAAAGCAGCCTCCCTGAAGCCTGTCGATATACAAAGGGCAGCGCAGGGCTTTTACCGTATGAAAAAGAGTGCCGTCTTTGGCGGCGAGAATGTTAAACTTTTTTGGCTCATCAATATCAATGCTCTGGCAAAAGCGGATTCCCGAATTTTTGTCGATAAAGCCTGCGCGAACCTGTGCATCCCAGGTTTCGGGCAAATATGCGTGAAAATATGTAAACATCTGCTCCAACCTCATTTCTGACATAAACTCTGCAAGGAGAATCAATAAAGGGATGAGATAAAAATGATTTTGCCGGCAAAAATGACACCAAAACATTGAGAATGCCGTATTAACACTATTATATAGATATTTTCTTATCTGTCAATAACCGTAAGTTGTCGTTTTGAATCTTGACCATCGGCACAAAGCGTGAGCAATATTTAATTGAAGCTGAGAAATTGATTCAACAAGCCGAAAATGCGGGCTGTTTTTTTGATAAATACCTGTATGTTTCGCGTTTATCTTGATTTCATCTGCGAGATTTGATAATATCAAACAGTATCAGTATATTTTTATAATATTTTCGGAGATGACATTATGCCGGAAATCACCATCCGCCCTCTTTGCACGGACGACCGCGACAACGTGATTGAATTTTTTTCTACAATGGGTGAAGAGAGTGCGGCGTTTTTCAACATTGAACGAGGCAACGAAAAGTGCACGCTCAGTTTTCTTGACGGCGGCAACACCGACCACCTTTTCTGGGTTGCCGATTGCGGCGGTAAGCTTGCAGGGCTGATTTTTATTTGGAACAAGGCGGCGCTGATTCCGTGGCTCGGCATTGGTGTGAGCGACGCTTTTCAGGGCAGGCATATAGGCACTGCGCTGCTTAAATATGTGATTGACTATGCCAAAAGCACCGGCTGCGGAGGGCTTGCGCTCACAACGGCTCAGACCAATTTCAAGGCGCAGGGGCTATATGAAAAGCTCGGCTTTGAACGGCAGGGCGTTCACCAATCGGGCGAGTTTTTCTATCTGTTGACCTTTTACAGGGAGTAATAAAATGAGCTCTGTTCACTGCAATTTTTCGGCTGAAACAGAGATCACAGCTATGAGCTGACGCAGAACATCAGAAATTGCTGCGCCTTACTCTTCCCGCATACTCATTTGTGACATTGAGGTCAGTGCCGTGATGCAACAAACATACTTTGATTATTTTCAGATAACAGCTGACTGTTTTATGTTCCATTCAGGCCGCCGCCATTGTTCATTTCAATATTACGACAGCGGGAATTGCTCCGGCAGGAAGCATGCAAGCGTCATAAAGCTCAAGCTTCCCGAAAAGCAGGCAGCATATGTTTTCAGATATGCGGCGGAATAGAGTTCATTAAATCAAGGACTTGTTTGCCGCATTTCCGTCCGGATCACCGAATGATTGTATCAATGCACTGGTTTGAATCATTGTCCGCATTACACGTTTTTCTTGACTGCACTGAAGGTCGAGGATTTGATTTCGGCGATCAGTTCCGGAAAGCAAAAGTAAAACCGGTGATTATTTCCCACACATAAAGGCACAAAAACAGCGGCAGCCGTCACGCTTTGTGATAGCTGCCGCCGAGTTTTTATTAATTCATCCCTGATGTTATTTTCAATTTCTCAGTGCCATCCGGTGACTTTGTGTAACCATGACTCAAAGCCCGGACAGAGTCTCAGCACAAGGAATAAAACCGCTGCAACGGCAATTGCCGCGATAACAACAACTCCGACGCTCTTCATATACTCCTTTACAAACCGGGCGTTGACTGTTTCTTTTTTGCTTTTGTGATATGCACCGCCGAACGCCAAGGCAAACAGCAGCGGAATACAGGCGTAACCGGCGCTTACCGTTCCCCTGTTCAAAAGAATACAGACTGCACCGATGACTGTTAAAATGACAAACAGCACTGTAAGTGCCAAAAACATCTTTTTATAATTTCTCATGCTTCACCTCCGCGGCTTCCGTTTTATCTTTCTGCAACATTTATTTTGCATGTTGTCTCAAACACAATCTTTCTCACCAGATACAGCACAACGGTGTCGTTGCTGACAATTCTGTTTCCGGCTTCAAGAATTGCGTTTCTAATTCCGTCAAATAACAAGTCCTTTCCGGGTCTTTGAGCACGATATGGTCACAGTGTGTCGCGATGAAAGCGCACCATTCATCAGCGGTGAATTCACGGTCAAAATGATATTCGCGGCGGTCTAAATCGGTAAAGCCGTAGCTCACGACATTTTCGTAACCGAGCTTGCAGGTATACACATTTTCTGGGTGAAAATACTTAGAGTAAACCTCTTGAATTCTGTTGAACAAATCCTCGTTCGGCGTTTTGTAATCGCCTTTTTGAAACATCATTGCAAAGGAGCCGCCGTCTTTGAGCAGGTCAAAGACCTTCGGAAAACCGATTTTCTCGGGTATCCACTGAATGGTTGCAGCGGAAAACACCAAATCGAATTTTTTGCTTCCGAAATCGCGGGTGACAAAATCATCGTTCACAATGCGGAAATTCTCATATCCGGCAAACTTTTCAGTGCAGAATTCGGCAAGATGCTCACCCAGCTCAACCGCAAGATAATCACAGCCCGTTTTCAGAATCGGCTCTGTTGCCTGACCTGTGCCCGGCCCGATTTCCAGCACGGACTTTGAGCCGGAAAGCCCGGAATAATTTATGATATCCTCAAACGCCTCGCTGCAGTAGCGCTGCCTCCAACGGTCAAAATGCTCCGGTATCAAATCAAAAGCCTTTCTGAAGTCCTCCATGTTTTCTCCTTTGAAATTGATTTTCAAAAACTAAAAATACAGAATTTTCTCTCACCGTATGCAAATTGAACAGGAAGCACAGTATTACTTTGTTATTTTGCCCTTATGCTCGTGTTCAAGCAGCTCTCTGAATTTTACAAGTGCTTTTTTTGCAAGGCTTTTAAGCGGCTTTGCTTTAAACATCCCCTCAATTGTTCCTGCAATACATTCAACAAAGTTCTGCATAGGCGGGTCGGAAAGGGGTTTCATTCTCACCTTTTTGCCGTCAAAGCTGAAGTGCATAATTCTTTTTGCGATTGATTCAACAGGTCTTATCCATAACTCCAGTTCGTTTTCTCCGGTCCAGAAGGCACAGCTCGCCGCGGTCAGAGGAATTCCGGCAAGGGTGATGCGGGTGTATCTGTATTTTCCGTCCATTCCGAAATCCACTGTGTTTGTTTCATCGTTTTCACTCCAGCGGAAGGTGCCGCCGTCTTCACCGAAGGTGAACACCGCGTTGTCGATGTTGCCTGCACGGTTCTTTTCCATAAACAGCGCCGCAACATTGATAACACTCACGGGGAAGCCCACAACGTTTGCTAAAAATGACTTTTTGAAGTGAATGGTTCTGCCCTGAAGCTCTTTTTCGAGACCGCTTCGGACAGTGCTGACAGGTACTTCGTCAAGCCGGAGAGAGCTGATGAAGTCAACGTATTCGTCAGAGGGAACGGCGGCGGGATCCTCGTCAACATACAGCTCGCCTTTTATATCCTCAAGAGCCGTCCAGAAGGGAGCTTCATCGTTGTTGCAGGAGGTTACGGTGATTACTGTGTCCTTGTCGATTATCGCGCAGGAGAGCTGGTCAAACATTCCTCTTGCCCTGAACTCGTTGTCGCTCACGACCCATATGCCGTAGCCGTAGCAATCGCCGTCAATCGCCTTGCCCTTGTAAAAGCCCTGCGGCTGAACAGCCTGAACTGCCCATTGCTCCGGAATAACTTGTTTTCCGAACCACATTCCCCTGTTAAGGTAGCAGTACATTATCTTTGAAAAATCCTCGGTTTTCAGATATATTCCCCATCCGCCCGACTCAACTCCCCTGGGGTCGGTTTCCCAAAACGGTTTTTCAATACCAAGCGGTTCAAAAAGGCGCGGATAAAGAAAGTCAACCACGGTTTGCCCCGTTACCTTTTGCACAACCGCGCACAGAGTATACATTGCCTCATTGACATAGTCGAACCTTTCACCCGGTTCTGCCACCCATTTTGCGTTGAGGTATTGCTCAAGCCAGTCGTCTTTGGTTTTGTTTTGAAGAGGATTCGTTATTTTTCCGGCGGTCAGGGTTACAAGATGCTTCACGCAAAGCCTTTCAAATCTCTCATCCTTTTGTTTCGGAACAAAGTCGGGGAAAACATCCGTCAGCCTGCTGTCAAGGCTCACAAGCCCCTCACTTACGGCAAAGCCCAGAGCGATTGCGGAAATTGTCTTGCTGACGGAATACATTGTGTGGGGAATGTCACTGCGGAAGGGGTAGCGATAGCATTCGGCGGCTATCTTTCCGTGGCGCACAATCATGAAGCTGTGAAAAACCATAGTTTTTTCAAGACGTTTCAGGGTCTTCAAAACCGCCTGTGAGGAAATGCCGAGATTTTCCGGGGCGTTAACACGTTGAAGTTTACTGTCTGCCGTGACCATAAAATGCCTCCATATTTATCCTAAATTAAAGAAATTGTATCATATTTTCGGAGCAATTACAATTGACAAGGCAGATATTACCTGTTAATATTTATATATTAACTGATAAAGATGAGGGACTTTGATGGAAGCGACTGTGCAGCGCTCATATGTTTCAATAAAAGAGATGTTGGCGTTCGGCGCTTCCTACGGCGGTCAGGGAATGAGCGCAAACATTATCTCGTCCTATCTTACCTACTTTTTTGTTAACGTTTTCAATATAAATGCAAAAGCAGTTTCTGTTGTTCTTGCCGTTGAGGGTTTGTGGGACACAATTAACGATCCGATTATGGGCTCGATTGTTGACAAAACCCGCACCCGTTGGGGCAAGCTGCGTCCATATCTTCTGGGGCTTCCGATTCCTATGGCACTCGCAACAATTTTGTTTTTTGCGGGCCCCGTAATCGTCGGGAACCTTTTTCCGAGCTCACCTGTAAAAATTATCTAACATATTTTTTCTGGGAGACTTTCTACACTGCCGCGGATGTTTCGTTTTGGGGAATGTCAACCTCAGTTTCACCGAACCCGGATGACAGAACGAAAATTATTACTGTTTCCCGCATGATTTCGAGCTTTGTGGGCGGTGTTCCGAACTACATAATTCCGATTGTGCTTGACCTTGTCAACGCCGGCATTATCACCGCAAGCATACGAAGCGCTTTCTTTTCCTACGGCACCGCGACCGGTATTGTGGGCATGGCTCTTTTCTCACTGACCGGGATTTTTGTCAAGGAGCGTATTCCGCAGTCAACCAGTACCCCGTCTTTCAGAGAATGCCTAAAATCATTTTACACCAACCGACCTCTGCGGCTGCTGCTGCTCAAGGAAATTCTCGGAGCGCTCGGCAACCTCGGCACTCCGTTTGTGAACTACTACAATATTGATGTTCTCGGCATGGCGTCCTACGCTGTTATAGCAGGCATCCCCGCCACATTAACCAGTGCCGCCGGTTTTGCCTTTGTGCCGTGGTTCAAGCGAAAATTCAACAACAAGCAAAACATGCTGATTCAAAAAACATTTCAAGTCGTACTTGCTCTTCTCAAGTTCTTTATTTGCTCCGGAAACAAGAGGTTCACCAGCCTGCGTTTTATGCTGCCCTACCTCACAATCGAGGCAACCGTTTCCGGCTTCATGGCACCGATAACACTGGTTCTCCCCACGGAGATGGTGGGAGAAACCGTGGACTATTCGGAGTGGACAACAGGCAACCGGAACGAGGGCATCGGGTTTTCCGCCATGGCATTTGCATCAAAAATATCCGGGACACTGTCCAGAGCTGTAGGAACATGGCTGATTCCGGCAATCGGATACAAAACCTCAAGCGACGGCTCACGGGTTGTGCAGTCATATAAAACCCAGAAGCATATTTTTGATATGACAACCATAATCCCCACCGTGCTCGGCCTTGCAAGCTACATTCCGATGTTTATGTACGACCTCGTCGGAGAAAAACGCAACAAGATGTATGAGGAACTTGAAATAAGGCGCTCAATCACAGCAGCAAGAATTGAAACGGAAACACAATTGCCCGAAAAGAAATAACACAAAAATCAGCGGCAGTTTGAGATGAGATTATCCAAACAGCCGCTGATTTTTATGACGGGGTACGGTTATCGTCCCACCGTTATTTATTTTTCAAGCTTTAAGCTTTTCACCCACTCCGACAATTCCTCCGAAGAAGCTCTGCCGTCAAGCCGTTTGCCCGGACGCCATTCGGTACGGGCGGAACAACAGGTACGGAGAACCTCGTCCGTTTTGCCCATACCGCTGCTGCCCGAAGTGGCAAACGGAACAACCGTCTTTCCGGAAAAGTCATAGCTTTCAAGAAATGTCTCAATAATTCTCGGAGCGATATACCACCAAATTGGAAAGCCGACAAACACCGCATCGTATTCATCCATGTTGTCAACCGAATTCGCAATTGGCGGGCGGGAGGACGGGTTGTTGAATTCAATTGTACTGCGCGAATTATTGTCTCTCCAGTTCAAATCTGCATCGGAATAGGGAAGCTCGGGCTTAATCTCATACAGGTCCGCACCTGCAGCCTCGGCGAGCGCTTTTGCAGCCGCACGCGTGACACCGCTTGCCGAAAAGTATGCTACTAACTTTCTGCACATGTTCGATTCCTCCTTGTATAAAAATATTATCACAAAGCCCGCAAATAATCAACGGCCAAAATGCCGCTTGCGCCGAACCGCGGAATTAACTGCTGACAAAACATATAACAGCTTAAATCTGAAAAATATGACATAAAGTGTCAAGGCTTTCTTGTGCCCGCTCCGTTGGGGAAATAACATACAGCGGATTTCTGCATTCACTGTCCCCGCAAAAATGATGCAAGCACTCTCCTTCAGTGTTTCATTGAATTGTGAAAGAGCCGGGATGATTCAAAAGGGTTGAGGCGGTATCTGCGGACATTGTTTTACAAAATTCGACTTTTTAACACAATATATATTGACTATCGTCGGCTTTTCTGTTATGATGAATTGATTTAAATTGCCGGGGTATATGGTGACACGTTGCAGATATGTTTCAAGTTTGTGCGATTAGAATCCCCGCTGAGTAAGGCGGCTTTTTTTTTGCTGTCGAAGTTTTTCATCTGTTTTGCGGCATTTTTGGTTGTATGCGATATTCTCGCAGATAATAAATCAAATCTCTTTACAGAAAGGCGACAGAAGAATGAAATTGATTTACAATGTTGAGGACCGACCCAAGTTTTCACAGTCAGTTGTATTTGCGCTCCAGCAGCTGCTTGCAATTATGACTGCAACCCTTGTTGTCCCCATCATCATCGGACACGGCATGTCCTCGGCAGCGGCACTTTTCGGAGCAGGCGTCGGAACTCTTGTTTACATAGCGTTTACCAAAGCAAAAAGTCCGGTTTTCCTCGGCTCATCCTTTGCCTTCCTCGGTTCAATGGGAGCTGCCTTCGCGGGAGCCGCCACCACTGCGGTGGGCTATCTCGGACTTATTATCGGCGCTGTGTTCGCAGGTCTTGTTTATGTTGTCATTTCATTTGCAGTTCGTTTCGCAGGCGTCGGCTGGATTGACAAAATCATGCCCGCCGTTGTTATCGGCCCCACGGTCACAATCATCGGCCTTTCCCTTGCCGGAAATGCAATCGGTGACGTTGTAAAATCAGGCACGCAAACAG
>CAZIMM010000057.1:0-13270 GCA_964540415.1 uncultured Eubacteriales bacterium | reverse complement strand
GATTTACACAACATATCTCAACGAGGCAACAACACTTCTGACATTGCCGCACTCCGGCACAACGCAGCCTGTCACACAGGACTCTCTCATCACCGGGCGTCCGTCGGCTGTTAATACATCCTGGCCGGATGATGAGTTTTTTGCAAGTGTTCCGAAAGCACCTGTCAGACCATCAAAGGTCAGCAGCTACAAAAACAACAAGGGCCAGAATGTCAACATTCAGTTTTCTTCATTGACCTATGAGCAATATCTTTCGTATATCTCCTCTCTCGAGGCTGCCGGCTTCAAGGACAATAACTCACGCGCCAATGTGCCGGACAAGGCTCCCGAGAGTGTTGCCATGTTCTATTCAAGCAACAAGGGCCTTTGCTTCGGAGTATACTGGTATCCTCCTACAAGTGCCGCGGGAATCGCCTGCCAGATTAACGCGACGGACTACGACCCGACAGTCGCATAATAATAAAAATCATGGGGAATAATACTGCATGAAACAAGAAAAGGAACGAGGATTTTACTCTTCAATGCTCAGGCTCGCCCTGCCGATAGCCTTTCAGCAGCTTTTAACAACCTGCGCACAGCTTGTTGACACAGCAATGGTAATCGGTCTGGGAACAACGGAAACTGCGGCAATTGGAGTTGCTCAAAGATGGGGCTTTTTGATTAACCTGATAATTTTCGGTGTCAGCTCAGGTTCATCTGCACTCATTGCGCAGTTCTGGGGTGCGCGCGACATCAAAAAAATTCGCAACACCTTCGGGCTTGCAATGATTTTTTCACTTGTATTCGGACTTTTTTACACTCTGTCAGCCATGTTTTTTCCGACACAGCTCATGTCGGTTTTTACGGACGACCCTGTTCTCATCAGAGAAGGCGCGATTTATTTGCGCAGCGTTGCGCTGTACGGCGTATTCTGCGGCTTCACAATGAGCGTCAGCATAACACTGCGCGCAACGGAGGACGTTATAACTCCGCTCATTTGCTCGATTGTGTCAATTTGCACAAACACGGTGCTTAACTATATTCTTATTTACGGTAAATTCGGAGCGCCGAAGCTCGGGCTTCGCGGTGCCGCAATCGCAACAGTAATCGCGATGGCTGTTCAGGCAGTGCTTATTTGGACGGTCGCCTACGTGCGAAAGCGTGTCACCAGAGCATCTCCGAGAGAAATATTCCTCTTTGACGCTGAACTTGTTCGCCGCTTCATTAAAACAGCTCTGCCCGTTGTTCTCAACGAAGGTCTCTGGGCAGCCGGCACCAACGTATACAGTATGGTTCTCGCCCGCATGGGAAACAGCAATTATGCGGCTTACACCATGTTCAATTCACTTGAACAGCTTGCATTCATTTTCTTTGTCGGGCTGTGCCACGCCTGCGCAATCATGGTGGGGAAAACAATAGGCTCAGGTCAAATTGACGGCGCCTACCGGCTTGCAAAGCGTTTTTTGAAAATCACACCCATGCTCGCAATTATCTGCGGACTGGCACTGATTGTCTTAAGGGATGTTTTGCTCGGAATCCTGCCCACCTCCAACCAGGAGCCCGAGGTTGTTGCAACTGCATCAAAGCTGCTGATGATGTACGGATTCTGGTTTCCAGTGCGTATGTTCCCATATATGTTCATTGTCGGCATCTTTCGTGCCGGAGGCGACACGAAAATCGGCATGTTATACGATATTGTCACAGTTTATTTTCTTGCAATACCGGTTGTTGCAGTCATGGGGCTTGTTCTGCACGCGCCGTTCACCTTGACGGTTTTCGCTATTTTTGTAAGCGAGGATCTAATCAAAATTGTGTTGTGTTCTCGTCGGTTTGCAAGCAAAAAATGGATAAAACAGCTCAACTACTCGCATGAGCAGGCAAGCTGATTCTTCAAAAAAGGGGAAATTCAATTGAACGAGATCAGGATTTCTGTCATCGTTCCGATTTATAACTCCGAGGACTTTCTGAAAAAGTGCCTTGATTGTCTGCTCATGCAGACAATTGATCTGACTACGGTTGAATACTTGCTCATTGATGACGGCTCGACAGACAGCAGTCTCAAAATATGCAACGAATATGCCGCGCGCAACTCCGCCTTCCGTGTTTTTCACAAGGAGAACGGCGGTCAGTCCACTGCGCGCAATCTCGGTCTGCACGAGGCAAAGGGAAAATATATTCTCTTTCTCGATGCGGACGACACGGTTTCGCTAAACACAATGGCCAGCATCGCCGATTTTTTTGACGCGCATTACGATGAAACGGACCTTGTGACCTACAGGCTTATACGCGTTGACGAAAAGGGTTTTCGCGCTCCTCCTCATTCCAGATACAAAATCATGAACATCTCCGGCGTTTATGATTTGACAAAGCCGGAAAACGTTCACATCGCGCAGTCGGCAATGAATATCGTCATCAAAAACCGATTTGAAAGCAACCTTATGTTCGACGAAGTTCCGCTTCACGAGGACATGAAATACTGCATTGCGACCGTGCGTGAAAAGCTCACCATCGGTTTTTGCGATTGTTGTGAATACCTCTACCTTTACCGTGCGGAAAGTACGGTTTCAAGTTATTTTTACGCTTACTACATTTTTGAATCAACCATGAAATATTGGGAGGAGCTGTTTGCATCCTTCCCCGCTGGTGAAATGCCAAAGGGCATTCAGGCATATTATCTCAATGATTTTTCGTGGAAAACCGAAAAGGATATTCTCCTGCCTTATCACTATGAAACCGAGGAATTTGAAAAGGCTTGTGCAAGAGTCAAGGCACTCATCGAACAGCTGGACGATGAAGTGAT
Organism: uncultured Eubacteriales bacterium; assembly: GCA_964540415.1. Lineage (GTDB taxonomy): Bacteria > Bacillota > Clostridia > Oscillospirales > Acutalibacteraceae > CAZIMM01. Next base: position 10,491 of record CAZIMM010000057.1, on the reverse strand, counting down.
TCTGAGTGCTCCCTATCTCCTGCTTGACCAGAAAATTCATTTGATTAAGGTGAAGCACGGCGGCATACAGGTGAGCTTTGAGGAAAACAGCTTCATCATCAACATCAAGGGTATTCCGATTTACAAGGGCTCTGCGTTCACGGTCAACATCACAAGAATCAGAATCAAGGAAAACATGCTTCATCTTGAGGGGTTCACAAAGAGCCCCCTCGCCGAGTTTGACGGAGTGAGGCTTAGAATTGTCAACAACAGAGGCAACGGTATTCCGCTTGACCTGGTTGATTCGCACAACAGTCCGCGTTTCGGCTCAGAGGTTTCGTTCAAATTCTTTGAATATATTGTTGATATTCCTCTTGAAAGCAAGAACACAATCAAAATGTTTGCGAATTTAGCGGGGCATGAGTTCCCGGTTTATTTCGTGTTTTCGCGCCGCTGTGCAATTAACGAACAGCGTAAAAGAGTTGTTCGCGGTGACTTTATAGTTGAACGCGCCGACAGTTCAATGTGCCTGACAATTAACGAAGCCTCCGCTGCCCTACGCTCCGCTGCAAAAATCGGACTTGAGAAATACTATCTGAAAAACCACAAGCTGGCATTTCTTCTTCGACAGCTGGCACTGTTTCCCGAGCACGGTGAAATTTGGCTTTACACCGACAGGGACGGCTTTGTTGACAATGCATACTATCAGTTCAAGCATGACATTTATAAAAATGACGGTGTCCGCAGGTTTTATGTTGCAAACAACCTGCCGAATCGCGACGAGCTGTTCACAAGGCGTGAGCAGCGCAATGTTGTGTCGTTTCGCAGTGAAAAGCATATGCGGCTTTATTTCAGCTGTTCAAAGCTGCTGACTTCGTATATTGAGCGTGATGTCTGCACTCCGTTCGGATCTGATCCGCTTTATCATTACACTGACCTGCCGGATTATGAATTCATTTATCTTCAGCACGGCGTTATGCACGCAAAGCTTGCTGACATGTATTCCCGCGAAATGAGCGGTGCGGACAAGGTTGTAATATCCTCCCAGTTTGAATATAATAAGCTTACCGAGAGCTACAACTATTCACCCGACCAGCTCATTCAGAGCGGTATGCCCAGCCTTGACAACATTGATACTTTGACTGCGCCCAAGGGCAAAATACTTTTTTCTCCTTCCTGGCGCAGAAACCTCATCGGGAGATACGTCCACGGCAAGCGGACTCTCACAGAAAACAACTTTCTCAATTCGGGTTTTTTCGCAGAGATTTCATCTTTTCTCAACTCTCCGGAGCTTGACAGTCTGCTCGAACGCTATAACATGACTCTTGATTTCAAAAATCACCCGATTTTTCAGCCTTACAACAAGCTGTTCAAAATTGACAGCAAGCGGGTTAACATTGCTTCCGGCGAAGTAAAGCTCAATGATTACAATATCATGATAACGGACTTTTCCTCAATCGCATATAATTTTGTTTATCTTGAGCGACCGATAATCTATTTTGTTCCGGATTATGACCTTTTTCTTGCAGGTGTGACTCACACCTACCGCAGGCTGGACCTGCACATTGAAACCGAAGGATTCGGTCCGTTCACGCAGAATTCAGCCGAGCTTCTGCAAGCTCTTGAAGAACTGCTTGAAAACAACTGTGTGCCAAATGAAGAATATAAAAAGCGCATGGACGGTTTCTTCCTTGAAAAGGGCAATCACAGGGAGAGACTGTATCAAGCGCTGATAAAAGAAAGCGGAGAGTGATATTGTGAGTGTAGTAATTTGCAGGGATGCACAAGAGCTCGGTAACCGTGCTGCCGCTCTTGCGGCAGAGTATCTGAAACAAAAAATAGCCGATAACGGCTATGCAAGAATCGTTGTTTCGACCGGCTCGTCGCAATTTGAAACGTTTGAGGCGCTGATAAAAAGCGACGTGGACTGGAGCAGCGTGGAAATGTTCCATCTTGACGAATATGTCGGCCTGCCGGAAACGCACAAGGCAAGCTTCCGCAAATACCTGAAGGAACGCTTTGTTTCAAAGGTCAACCTGAAGAACGCATTTTTTGTTGACGGAACACCGGAGGGTATTGCGGAAATATCGGCGAAGCTTCTCGAACGCCCGGTTGACCTGGGGCTTATCGGCATCGGTGAAAACGGCCACATTGCGTTCAATGACCCGCCTGCCGATTTAGAAACGAAAGAGGCTTACATAATTGTTAATCTCAACGACACCTGCAAGCGTCAGCAGGTCGGTGAGGGTTGGTTCGCAAATGTTGACGAGGTTCCGAAGCAGGCTGTTTCAATGACAGTTTACCGCATTATGCAGTGCGAAAAAATCATCTCCTGCGTTCCTCACAAGGTTAAGGCATGGGCTGTGAACGCCGCTTTACACGATGAGGCAACTCCGATGCTGCCCGCTGCAATGCTTCGTTCCCACAAAGATTGGACACTGTTTATTGATGAAGACTCAGCTTCTCTGCTTTCTGACAAGTGAACCTGCCGGGATTTCGCCGTCATATTCAAAACTGAAAAACATCATCGGATGCGGTGTGGCTTCAATTGCCTCGCCGCTTTCATTTTGCAGACATGTCGCCCGTGCTTCAATCGGCGGCTTGCCGCGCACCAGAATTTCAACACTGTCTCCCTCAAAGATTCTGTTGCGCTGTTGAAGAAACAATCTGCCGTTTTCACTGCTTTGAACAACCGCAACAACGTCCCAGTCTCTCTTGTAACCGCCTTTATAAAAAATCTGCGCATTGTCCTTCGGAGAGCCGAAGAAAAATCCTGTGCAGTATTCACGCGAGCTGACCCTGTTCATTTCTTCACCAATCCAAGGCTCGATTTTGTATTCGTCCTTGTTGGCTGAATAATAATAACCGTCAATCGCACTGCGGTATGCGTTTGTTACCGCGGCGGTGTAATAAGCGGACTTTGCCCTGCCCTCAATCTTGAAGCTTGTAACTCCCGCGTCAACAAGCTCTGGAATATGCTCAATCATGCACATATCGCGTGCATTCAAAATATATGTACCGTCGGAATCCTCATCAATGGGATAGAACTCTCCGGGGCGCTTTTCTTCAACGAGGCTGTATTTCCAGCGACAAGGCTGTGCGCATTCGCCGGCGTTTGAGTCTCTGCTTGCAAGATAATTTGACAGCAGACATCTACCGGAAAAAGAAACGCACATTGCCCCGTGAACAAAGCATTCAAGCTCAAGCTCACCGGATACCTTTGCTTTGATTTGTGCAATGTCCGCAAGTGACAGTTCGCGTGCCAGCACAACACGCGAAGCACCGAGCTTGTGCAGTTCCCGCGCCGCGGCATAATTTACAATTCCGTTTTGCGTTGAGATATGCAGCGGCACTCCCGGTGCATACTGTTTTGCAAGAGAGATAACACCAAGGTCGGTGACAATCAGCGCGTCCACGCCGCAGGACTTTGCAGCATCAAGGAAACCGGGCAGTGCTTCGATTTCATCGTTTCGCGGAAGAGTATTACAGGTCAGATAAACCCGCACTCCCCTTTTGTGGCAGTAATCAACCGCGGAGTCAAGTTCTTCAAACGTAAAATTTTGCGGAGCGGCGCGCATCCCGAAGGCTTTCCCTCCGAGATAAACCGCATCCGCTCCGTAGTTTACGGCAAAGTGCAACCGCTCTGCATCCCCTGCGGGAGAGAGCAGTTCAATGCACTTTTTTGTTTTTTCTTCGCACATCGGATTATTTTGCATTGACCTTGAGTACCTCCGACCAGTTGCTCAAATGCTCATTGTAGGTATTTGCAAGATAAATTTTGCCGTTATTGTCATGACAGAAATAGAAGTAATCTGTATCAGCCGGATTCAGCGCGGCGTTGATTGCGTCACGTCCGGGATTACATATCGGGCCGGCCGGCAATCCGCTGCAAACCGAGGTGTCGTAATATTCAAGGAGCACATTTGCGGCAGACGAACCTACAACAGGAAGAACATAATTCTGAATATAATTCTTCGTGGAATCGCAGCCCAGCGAAGGATGGTTGACGGAATTCCCCAGTCTGTTGTAAATAACAGAGGATATCTGAGCCATTTGTTCCTTATTTGCAGCTTCCTTTTCGACGATTGAGGCAATTGTGAGAATCTGATCCATTGAAAATCCGATTTCCTTGGCACGTTTTTCATCGCCGTCTGTCCACTTTGAGTCAAAGTTTGTCAGGAATTTCCTGATTACGCTGTTGACGTTTTCACCGACATAGAACTCATATGTGTCGGGGAACATATATCCTTCGAGTTTCAGATATCTTCCGTTGACCTGCGGGATATTCTTGACAAAATCATAATCAAACTCAGTGCCGGACAATGCCGAATAGAAATGGTCGGCACGGCAGACATTGAATTTGGAAAGCTTTTCAACAATTTGGCTTATTGTCCAGCCCTCAGGGAAGCTGAGGCTGACTGTTTCGGCTGTTTTTTGAACCTGACGCACTTCATTGAGCATACCCTCACAGCCCATGTCGGAGCTGAGATAATAGACACCGTTAAGAAACTTAACCTCGTCATAGTCTCTGAAGCGAGCGAAAAATTTGCAGAAAGCCGCATTATGGACAAGATTCTTATCGGCAAGGATGTCGATAATCTCCTTATATGATGCGCCCTGCGGAATTGTGACAGATACAATTTCATCATTGCGGTTGATTGCGAGAACATCGTTCATGCAGGAGAGCGCGGTTATGCTCATGAGTGATGAAAGAAGTACAATTATCAGAATCATCGTAGCTCCTCTGGCAAATCCGAGGGGCTGTTTAACCTTTGTGACGGTTGCGTGATGCTGCGCTTTCGGAGCATCCGGCTTGGAAGCCTTCACAGTCTGTTGCTCCGCTTCATATCTTTCCGCTGCTTCACGAACACGTCTGACGCGCTCATGATTTGAAAAATATATCTCACCCTTGCTGCGCGGTGCTTCCTCTGTTATGGGTTCAGGTTCATCTTCGTCAAACTTTGATTCATCAATACTCATTGCAAAACGTCTCACAATGTCACGTCTGTCAACGGGATACTGTGATTCCTCGTCGTCAGGTTCAATGACAACGCGGTCGCTGTGTGCCTCCGACGCAGGAGGTGTAACAATCGGTTGGGCGGCACCGTTGTCCTTTTTTCCGAGAAAATCAAGATTGTCGGCAGAATGGCGTTCAAGCCACTTGTCGATATCGTCCTCATCATCACGCCTGAAGCTTTTTTTATTTTCGTCCATTATATTACGTCCTTTCAGGTGCAGTTTCAACAGCGCCGTTTTGGGTAATTATCATATTGATTTTGATATCGTATTCATCTTGCGGGAGTGAGTCAACAACAAGCAAATCATAGCACAACCCGACAGTTGAACCTTCGAAGCTTTTCAGAAAGCGGTCATAGTAGCCCGCACCGTAACCGAGACGTGAACCGTCCCTGCCGAGCATGAGCGCAGGCGTAACACATATTCCGCGCGCAGCTTCAACTTTTTTGCACCTTGCAATGTCCGGTTCCATAATACCGAAGGCGCCGGGAACAAGCTCATCAAGAGAGGAAAGGAAAAAGAATTCCATGCTGTTTTTTCCGAAGCAGCGCGGGGCAGCAACTGCAATGCCGAGTTTTAACGCGTTTGAAATGATTTCTCTCGTTTCGATTTCCTCAGGCTTTGAAACGTAAATCAAAAGCATTTCGGCGGCGGAAGCTGAAATCAGCTCATTGACAAAGCCGGCAATTGCGGTGTCAAATGATGATTTCTTTAATGCCGGCAATTCCCTGCGGTATTTCGACGCATCCTTTCGCAAGGCATTCTTTTCATTTATAATACTCATATGCGGTGCAGCTGGATTGAATCGGCGACCTTGCTTGCAGCCTGCTCTCCGGCAAGCCTTGCACCGATTGCCAAACCGAATTCAAGCGAAACACCGCAGCCCTTCGCTGTGATTATGTTTCCGTGAGAACATACAGACTTTTTAGATATAACTGCTCCGATAAGGTCAGTTTCATATCCAGGAAAACAGGTTGCCTCAACTCCGTCAAGCAAGCCGAGATGGCCGAGAATCGACGGTGCGGCACAAATCGCACAGACCAGCTTCTCGTTTTCATAAGAATAGCGAATAAAGCGCAAAACGGTTTCATTCTTTTCAAGATTCGCAGTGCCCGGCATACCGCCCGGCAAAATGACACCCTGCAAATCCGCCCCCGGGGACACTTCATCAATTGTTTTGTCACAAACAACAGGAATTGAGTGCGAACCCACAACAGTTTTTGAACCAACGCCTACCGTGAGCACGTCAAGCTTCAGGCGTCTGAGAATGTCGAGCGTTGCGAGCGCTTCAACTTCTTCAAAGCCATGCGCAAGAAAGATGTAAAGCATTTTGCACCTCCGAATAAGTGTTTAACCGAGCGTAAGCCCCAGATAAGGACTGTCCGCCTTGAACGCAAGCGATTCGGCATCCCTGTTGAGCGGTCTTATCATTCCGTTGTAGACAATCTGAAAATTGTCGGCGGTAATCGGGAAACCGACAGGAAGTTCAAAAGTGAATTCCAATGCGTCCGAATTATTCAATATCAAGCTTGCTGCCGCATAAAAGCCTTTTGAACCGCAGCAAAGCTCTCTGATAAGCAGAGTGTCTTCATTTTGTTCACCGATTGCATAGAAGCCGTCACCCAAGAAATTGATTCCGCCGGAAAGAAGGTTTTCGGAAAGTGCACAGGCAATGTGATCACCGCCCCATGCAAAATAATCGGAGGATACCATTGACCTTGTTCTGATTATTTCAAGCTCCTGAGCACTCAGCGACTGCAAAGCCACACCGTCATGCGCAATCGCGGTGAGAATGCGGCGGGAAAAAGTGATGCGCTTGATTTTGAAAGCACGCCTGAAACCGTGTCTGCCGTAATAAGAAAACAGCTCCTCTGTTGCGGGCTTAAGAACGAGGAAGCTTCCTCCCTGCTTCTGAGCGTATTCACCGGCAAGGTCAACAAGCCCGGTCATAAATCCCCGGCGACGATACTTTGGTGCAGTGCAGGCAGCATAAATGTAATAGGCGCTTCTTGCCGAGCCAGAGAAAACGCACTGACCCTCAAGCAGAAACATCATAGCCGCAAGCTCGTCGCCTTGCTTATTGATAAGTATCTGACCCGCATTCGGGTGCGTGTTTAAAAAAGAGTTGATATATTCCTCGGTGTCACCGAAGCATTCCTTCCACAGCGAGCAGACCGCTCCCATATCCTCTTTTTTTGCAAAGCCAACCATGTATCTCACCTAACCTTTATATATAGCCGAATATTTTTTTAAAAGCAATTCCGGATAATACGAAAGTTTTGCCTTCCTCAAGCCCTCACTTCCCGTGTCGTCCTCGCGGTTCACATATTTATAACCCATGAGAACGTTTGCGGCAAAGTCTCTGTTAATAATAGGATATGCTCCGCGAACATCCGCAAAAGCCTTTTCAATGTGTGTGCAAAATGTGTTTTTGTTCAGCTGCTCACCGATTGTGAAGGCGACTACCCTGCCCCCGGCGCGTATCAGCGCTCCTTTGAGCCCGAGCGAAAAATAATAGTTAAACGCTTCGTTTATTGCCGTTTGCTCGTCGGCAAGCTCTTCCGGATTTTTATATTCGTTGATTTCAAGCCATTCACTGTACATTTTTCGACAATCCTCAAAATTGGTTATGTCAATCATTTCAAAGTGATAATCCGGGTATGCTCTTTTAAAAGCGGAAATAAAATTGCGCTTTGAATGGTATTTCTTCCCCTTCAGTTCAGCCAAATCTGTGGTCAGATAGACATAATCATACGTGTCTCTGAGAGAATGAAATTCAAATTTTCCGGGGAAAGCAGTTTCAATTTCACGGACGCCTGCTTCCGAAACGCCTCTGAACAGACACTCACCCGGTTTCGGGTTCGCATAGGCGATGATTTCATTTACAGGATCTTTGATGTTTGAATTTCCGATAGGATAGAAGAAGCCTCTTTTTCCGTCATAAACATATTCCATGAGAAAAAAGTCTTTATAAAAGCATACTCTGTGAGAAAACACTTTTCTCCAGATGAAAGCGTTTCCAAAGCAATACTCACATCCGAAAGTCGTGAAATTCTCCAAGCACTTGTCGGCGCGTTCCTTATCTTCAATTGTTAAATCTCTGAACTCAAGCATCAAGTATACCCTTTTCTTTAACAATCATGAATATTTCATATGCAATTGTCTCAATCGGCAACGGTTCACCGTCAACAACACAGCTGACAACAGACCAGCCGAGTTTTTCCGCGGCATACGCTGCGGTTTTCCGGCAGCTTTCAAGGTAAGCCGTGTTTGCCTCGTGCACATCCTTTTTTGACTCAACGCCGTTGTAACGACGGCTCATAAGCTTTTGAGAAACATCAATGGGCATATCAAGATATATTACCAAATCTGGCTTGGGTATTCCGAGTTTTACATATTCATAGTCCTCAAGCCAAGAAAGATATTCGTCCCACTTGTCCCGGTCAAGCTTGACAAGCTGATGATAGGCATTGGAGGTTGTGTATCTGTCAGAAACTATCAGCATTCCGGCAAGATAGTCGTTCTTCCAATGGCGGGTGTAATTTGCATATCTGTCAACTGCGTAAAAGCTGGAGGCGGCATATGCGCCGACTTCCGACGGCGATGAGCCGAAATCACCGCGCAGATACATCTTCACAAGTGTGCTCGAGGGGTCGTCGTAATCGGGCAGCTTAATCTGGCGTATTTTTCTGCCGCCGGCACGCAGCTTTGCCGAAAGAAGCTCAATCTGAGTTGATTTGCCGGAGCCGTCAAGCCCTTCAATCACAATCAATTTCCCGTTCATTTTTACGTTCCTCTTATGTCGTTTTATGTGTGACAACTATGCCTGCGAACGATACACAAAGTCTTGTTATCAACTGTAATTGTGCGCCTGCGCGAGCATCATGTCCTTAACCTTCATCAGGCGAGTTGTCGTGCTGCGCTCGTTTTCGTCAAGCTTCATGGCTATAAACTTTATTGTGTCCTCATATTGCGGAATCAATACGTGTTCAAGCGCATTAACTCTGCGTCGGGTTTTCTCGATTTCAGCTGCCATAAGCTGGCAGGATTTTTCGATTTCGGCAAGCCGCAGGAGATATGGCATTATTGAAGAAAGATGGCTGACCGTATCGTCAAGGTCAAACGAGGTGAATGCGTAACCGTAAGGAAAAATGTCATTTTCGTCGGCAGTTTTCAGCTTTGTTGAAAACACGGGTATCATAACGCTCATAACATTTTTCTCGCTGATGTCCAGGCTCATCTCCTGCATTGGGAGCATGAGGGCAACATCCAGCGCCGCATCGCTCATCACAGAGCGCGCCACTGCCATATGCCTGTTGGCAACGGCAATCTCGCTCTCTACCTTTTTGCGAAGCTCCTTGTTTTCCCTGACAAGGTCCATAAACCGACGCATAAGCTCATCCCGCTTATCCTTGAGGAGTTTATGCCCGCGGCGTGCCGTTATTAACTTGCGTTTGAGGTTTGTCAGCTCCATTCTGGTGGGGTTGACGTTCATCACCGCCATGGCAATCAGACCTTTCCGTAATACTCGTCAAGCAGTTCGTCGCTGATACGCTTCAGTTCGCTTCTGGGAAGGATGGAAAGCAGCTTCCAGCCGATATTGAGGGTTTCCTCAATTGTGCGATTGGTGTCAAAGCCTTGCGAGACGTAGGTTTTTTCAAATTCATCGGCAAACTGCGCATAGAGCTTGTCAATATCCGTGAGTGCCGCCTCACCGAGAATAATCATCAGCTCCTTGCAGTCCTTGCCTCTGGCATAGGCGGAGAAGAGCTGGTTCATTGTGTTTGAATGGTCTTTTCTGGTTTTTCCTTCTCCGATGCCCTTATCCTTCAGCCTTGAAAGAGACGGCAAAACGTCAACAGGCGGATTGATGCCCTTTCTGTAAAGTGACCTGCTCAGGATAATCTGACCCTCGGTGATATAACCGGTGAGGTCGGGAATCGGGTGGGTTTTATCGTCCTCCGGCATTGAAAGAATCGGAATCATTGTTATGCTGCCGTTCTTTCCCTTCTGTCTGCCCGCACGCTCATAAATAGAGGCAAGGTCAGTGTACATATAACCGGGATATCCGCGCCTGCCGGGAACTTCTTTTCTTGCCGCAGAAACTTCACGCAGCGCGTCGGCATAGTTTGTGATGTCCGTGAGGATGACGAGAACGTGCATTCCCTTGTCGAATGCAAGGTATTCAGCAGCTGTAAGCGCCATTTTCGGGGTGGCAATTCTTTCAATCGCGGGGTCGTTCGCAAGGTTTGAGAACATGACGGTTCTGTCAAGCGAACCGGTCTCGCGGAAGCTTTCAACAAAGAAGTTTGATTCTTCAAATGTGATGCCCATGGCAGCAAAAACAACGGCAAACTGTTCGTTTGTTCCGAGAACCTTTGACTGCCTTGCTATCTGTGCCGCAAGCTGTGCGTGAGGCAAGCCCGAGGCTGAGAAAATCGGAAGTTTCTGACCTCTGACGAGTGTGTTCAGCCCGTCAATTGCGGAAACACCGGT
>CAZIMM010000056.1:0-13301 GCA_964540415.1 uncultured Eubacteriales bacterium | reverse complement strand
ACTGTGAACTATTAACTTTCTGTTTTCAAAGCTAAGCAAAGGAATCCGGCGATAGCTTGCAACTGCCTCATCCGAAAGCAGACCGACTATCACATCGCCGTATTTCGTGCCCTCGTTTATGACATTAATATGCCCGTTGTGAATAATATCAGCGGACATTGCTATATATACGGTTTTATTCACACAGCTCATCCTTTTATAATATATGTGATAAATTATAGATGTAAAAGCTGTGTTTGTCAAGTGCGAATATCACCGGACACGCTTGCATATATTCTGATGAGGTGAGCTTATGACAACACCGTTGAAGTTTGCTGTGGCAAGCGTTGCCGCCATTTGCTTTTTGTGCGTTGCAATATATCTTCTCAAACGAAAAAGACTTTTTGCAGGGCTGATTCTCAGCGCCATGCAGGGAGTTTGCGCAATCTTTGCCGTAAAGCTTGCAGGGATGCTCATCGGGGTACAGCTTGCTCTGAACTGGTATACAATCGGAGCATCCGCGCTGCTCGGTACACCCGGAGTGATTTCAATGCTGCTTGCACGCGTAATTTTCAAAGTATGAACAGTATTTGTCAGACCGCCATAACGCTTCTCAGTTCCTGCAAAATCTTTTTTTCCCGCCGGGACACCTGCACCTGCGTCATGCCGAGTGCCTCGGCGGTTTTTGCCTGAGTAAGTCCCCTGAAATATCTTAACTCGATTATGCTCCTGTCTGCACGTTCGAGCGTGCCGATAACCTGCATAAGAGCGATTCTGTCCGAGACGCTTTCCTCCGGGGAATCGGTGCTCAGCTGTATCTGCGGATGTTCGTTGCTGTCGCAATTCAGGGACACCGTGGGCGCGGCGGCGTTGAGCACTTCCGCCATTTGTTCGATATCCAGCCCCATTATCTCCGCCAGCTCTCCGACTGTCGGCTCGCAGCCGTTGCTGACCACGAACATTTCGCGCTCACGCATTGCAAGACGTGCCTTCTCTTTGAGCGTACGCCCCACCTTCACCGCTCCGCCGTCACGGAAAATCCTCTTTATCTCTCCGAGAATCACGGGAACGGCATAGGTTGAAAAGGCGAAGCCGCGGCTTTCATCGAAGCCGTCAACCGCCTTGATAAGCCCTATACAGCCTGATTGAAACAGGTCGTCATAATCCACGCCCCTGCCTCTGAATCGGTTGGCACAAGCGTGGACAAGCCCCATGTTTGCAACAATCAGGCTCTCTCTTTTGCTGTCATCTGCCATTATGATATCGTCCGTTGAGAAGCTTTTCAAGTGTAACCGTTGTACCCTTTCCCGGATGCGAGCGAACCCTTACACTGTCCATAAAGCTCTGCATAACCGCAAAGCCCAGCCCGGCACGTTCGCCGCCGGTGCTTGAATACATCGGCTCCATTGCCTGCTCGATGTTTTCTATCCCGCAGCCGCGGTCACGGATTTTTATGCGAATCACTCCGTCCGAGAACAGAACAAGGTTTATGTAGATTTTTCCCTCACTTTCTTTGTAAGCGTGGACAATGCTGTTTGTCACCGCTTCGCTTACGGCGGTTTTGATGTCGCAAAGCTCCTCAACCGTCGGGTCGCACTGGGCGGCAAAGCCCGCCGCGGCAAGCCTTGCGAAGCCCTCGTTTGCCGAGCGGCTTTCCATAATGATGCTGACCTCGTTGATTTTTTTCATTTTCCTGCCTCCTTGAGTTCGATTTTCGCAATCCTGTCCAGTCTTGCAAGCTTCATCACCTTGTAGCACTGCGCAGGCAGATTGACAACCTCGGTTTTTCCGCCGTATGACATCACGTTTCGCTGCCTTCCCATGACAAGACCGATGCCGGAGCTGTCCATAAATGTCACTCCCGAAAAATCGAGCCGAAGCACCTTCGGAAGCAGGCGGTCTGTTTCGTCATCAATCGCACGGCGAATTTCCTGAGCGGAATGATGGTCGATTTCGCCGTCAATAAATGCAGTGATGAGCTGTGCAGAGGATTCCATTGTTACACTCATTGTTTTTGTTACTCCTTTTTCCTTATATTTCCGTTACCCGTAAAACAGGATAAAAAAATAAAGCCCTATCCGAAAGGATACAGGCTTTGTACCGAGAATATTGTTGAAAACGGGCGGCGCGTTCATTTTTTTTCGGAAAACCGTGTCAGCATACGTTCTCGCAGCTCCCCGGCAAGATAGAGAGATCCGCACACAAGGAGCACATCATCGGCTTTTAATTCTTCCGTTGCCGCTTCAAGCGCCGCAAACGGATCGTTCACGGCTGTGCAGTCCTCACAGTAATCCGCTGCGAGAGCGCACAGGGCGGACGCGTCCATGGCGCGTGGGTTTCCGGGCAGGGTGCAGGCGAAAAATCGGCTGAAGCACGGCGCGGTAAGTCGGATGTATTCGCGGCAGTCCTTGTCCGCCATCATTGCACAAACAGCGATCACTCTGCGCCCCGGCAGCAGAGTTCGGATGCTTTTGGCAAGCTCTGCCGCGCCCCCGGGATTGTGTCCCCCGTCGAGAATCACAGTCGGATTTGCGGAAATCAGCTCCTGCCGCGCGGGAACAACGGCATTGCTTATCCCCTTTTCAATTGCACCTTCTGCTAGGGTCAGCCCGGATTCTGCAAGCTCCTCCGCCGCTGTTACCGCCGTGAGAGCGTTATAAAGCTGAAAGCTTCCGTTGAGGTGCAAATGCATACGCATTGAATTGATTTCAACGTTGCTGCCGTTTATGTCTGTTTTGAGAAAGCGTGCGTTCGCGGTGTCGGGTATGACAAGTCGGTTGTTCATTTTTGCCGCCGCATCGGAAACAACATCAATCACGCCGCCCGGCTGCAGAGGATAGCAAACCGTCACGCCGTTCTTCTTGATAATTCCGCATTTTTCTGCGGCAATTTTTTCGACAGTATCTCCGAGCACCGCCATATGGTCAAGTGAAATTGAGGTGATGACGCTCACAAGAGGGGTGCTGATGATGTTTGTTGAATCAAGCCGTCCTCCCAGGCCTGTTTCGAGCACGCACACATCACAGCCGCGGTCTGCAAAGAAGCCAAACGCGGCGGCGGTGATTATTTCGAATTCTGTGGGCGAGTCGCCGGCCAGCGTCAGCTCGTTCACAGCCGGCACAAGCCGTGTGACAAGCTGTGCAAACTCATTTTCCGGAATCATTTCGCCGTTTATGCAAATTCGTTCACGGAAATCCGTGACATACGGCGAAGTGAACAACCCGGTTTTATAGCCGGATGACATCAGGATTTCGGCGAGCATTGTGCTCGTCGAGCCCTTTCCGTTTGTGCCGGCAACGTGGACAAACCTTTTTCCGCGCTGCGGCTCGCCGACAGCCCTGAGCAGTGCCGCTGTTCTATCAAGACCCGGTTTTATTCCAAAGCGGGTCATTGAGTGCACATAATTCAAAGCCTGAATGTAATTCAATACCGTTTCCCTCCGAGATTCCGGATTTTTGTCAACATCATTTCGCATAATAATTTATCCCCTCTGAGCAAAGCATCAAACGACGCGTTTGCAATGCTGCCCGCTATGCGGCGACAAGCACAAGTTCGACAACAATCCGGTCTGTTGTGAATTGGTCATTATTTCGTTTTTATCTGTCCCACTTTGAACTGAGCATGTCAATCTGGTCGGCAAACTTTGCAAGGTCCTTGTTTGTGCCTCCGCGGTTGTGCTCAATGACGCTGAGCAGCCGTTTGCCCGAGGCGAGCAGGCGGCGGAACACCTTGCTCTCGTTTGCACCGCTTTTGATTTTTTTCTTGCGTTCTGCCGCACGGTCAATGCCCGCAGCAAGCTGCCTGCCCGTTTCAAGGTCGAAGCACTCGCCGAACAACGGCACGGTGACATCAGCGCCGAATTCTTCTCTGATTGCGGCGGCGAACTCATCGCACACGCTGCTTTCGCCGTGGACGATGAACACTCTCTGCGGCAGCGGTGAAATTGCGCCCAGCCAGCGCAGCAGACCTTCTCTGTCCGCATGGCCGCTGATGCCCTCAAGCCTGACAATTTCGGCATGCACGGCAATATCCTCGCCGAACATTTTCACGCGCTTTGCACCGTCAAGCAAGATTCTACCAAGCGAGCCGACAGCCTGAAAGCCGACAAAAACTATGCTGCTCTCGCTGCGCCAGAGGTTATGCTTGAGGTGGTGTTTTATTCTGCCTGCGTCGCACATACCGGAGGCGGAAATTATCACCTTGGGCGACGGGTCGTCGTTTATGAGCTTTGATTCATCACTCGTCACCGAAAGATGAAGCGAGCTGAACGAAATCGGGTTTATTCCGTGCTGAATGAGGTTTGTTGCCTCCTCATCAAAATCCTGCCTGTTTTCATTGAAAATCGTTGTTGCTTCAACGGCAAGCGGGCTGTCCACCCAGACCGGAAAATCGCCGTGTCCCTGCACCATATTTTCTTCTTTTATGTGACGGATAAAATAAAGTATTTCCTGAGTTCTTCCCACGGCAAACGACGGAATGATGACATTGCCGCCGCGGTCAAGCGTGCGCTGAATAACCTTTGAGAGTTCAAACGCATAGTCGGGA
Organism: uncultured Eubacteriales bacterium; assembly: GCA_964540415.1. GTDB lineage: Bacteria > Bacillota > Clostridia > Oscillospirales > Acutalibacteraceae > CAZIMM01. The sequence continues at coordinate 8,777 of CAZIMM010000056.1, read as the reverse complement.
GGAGCGTTGTGGCTGCGGTCGCCGTAGGTTGACTCCATAACGACATAATCGGCGCTGTCAACATAAGACGGGTCTTTGATTAGCGGCTGATTGATGTTGCCTATGTCTCCGGAAAATACAATCTTTTTCTCTGCGCCGTTTTCGCTTACCCAGAACTCGACACTTGCCGAGCCGAGGAGATGCCCGACATCGCGGAAACGGATTTTCACGCCCGGGCAGAGCTCAATAATTTCTTCATATCTGCACGGCACGAGTTTTTTGATGATTGACTCGGCGTCGCGCATTGTGTAAAGCGGTTCAAATGTATTGTTGCCGGAGCGTTTTCCCTTGCGGTTGCGCCACTCCGCCTCAAATTCCTGAATGTGCGCCGAATCACGCAGCATGATGCTGCACAGGTCACAGGTTGAATCAGTTGCAAAAACCTGTCCGCGGAAGCCGTCCTTTGCAAGCAGCGGCAGCCTTCCCGTGTGGTCAATGTGAGCATGGGTGACAACACAGTAATCAATCATGTTTGCGGCAAACGGAAGGGACGCGGTGTCCTTTTCGTCGTTGCCTTGTTCAAGTCCGCAGTCAACAACTATTCTTTTCCCGCAGACCTCAAGCAGGTGGCAGCTGCCGGTTACCTCTCTGTCCGCTCCGCAGAATGAAAGTTTCATAAAATCAGCCTCTCTCCCGAAAAACAAGGGTATAATACTTTTCATTGTATTATACCTTATAATTTTTATCATGTCTACAGCAATTATTTTGTTTTGAGCTGAATAAAATCATTTCCTTCTTTTTTGAACCGAGATTTCCAGATTTTTGTCCAAAACACTTGACAACAGACGAGAAATAATATATTATGTTTGAGCGTCAAAAAAACGATCCATTAGCTCAGTTGGCAGAGCACTTGACTTTTAATCAAGGTGTCCGGAGTTCGAATCTCCGATGGATCACCAAAAACGGCAGCACCCCATCGGGGTGCTGTTGCTTTTTCATTGCATTTTTCATTGCAGAGGAGATTCGAACTCCGATGTCCATGTGCGGCGGTTCGCCGAAGGCGGAGACGCACGGACAAAAATGAATTTGCGGCGGTTTTTTTGATGATTTTTTCTCGTAATATTTGATGAATATGCATTAAAATACATGAGTATACCTTCCGAACGGTGAAAACCGGCAACACATCTGCAACGCTTTTCTGCTGATTTTTCGAGCAAGGAGCGAAGCTGTTCCGTATTCAAATGCGTGTCAACATAAAAGTATGTCTTATGTCGCTCTTCCCGAAAAGCAGAATTTCCGTAATTTTCTCCGAAGCGGTACATTTTATTTTGCGATAACCCAATGAACAGTCTAGCAATTTGCCGGATACTCCGAAAAAACGCGCGTTCTTTCTTATTGAAAAAGCCGGGCGGAGATGATATAATGTCAATGCCAAATTTTTGGCACTGAAAACAAAAATAATTTCTGTCTGGAGAAATGATTATGACACAAACCGAAATGTTCGGAAAAGCTCAATGGGTTGCCCCGTCCTCCGACTGCTCCGGTCCATATCTGCGCCGGGAATTTGACTGCGGTGAGTTCAAAAGCGCAAGCATTTCAATTTGCGGACTCGGTTTCTTCGAATTGTATATCAACGGCAAAAAGGTCAGTGACGATTTGCTCGTCCCCGCAAATTCACAGTTTGAAAAGCGCAACCTTGCAAAATTCGGTTATCCGATAACCGATACCCTGAGCTACAGAACATATTGCCTCAGGTATGACCTTACGGATTACCTGCGTGCAGGCAAAAACGCCGTCGGAGTCAGGCTGGGCAATGGCTGGTATAACCAATCGCGCTACAAGAGCGAGGGCGATGTCAGATACGGCAGCATCAAGCTGTGTTTCCGGATTGAAATTGTCAATGATGACTTGAGTGTCAGTGAGATTCTTTCCGACGGAAAGATGAAATGGTCACAAAGCGAGATTGTGTCGGACAACATTTATCTCGGAGAGCAACACGATTATTCGCTCGAAAAAATGGGTTATGATACTCCCGGCTTTGATGATTCCGACTGGAACGCCGTATGCGAAGCTCCGGCTCCCGACTGCGATTTTCAGCTTCAGACCTGCCCTGCAGATAAGGTTATCCGCACTATAATCCCCGTTGAAGTCAAGAATCTCGGTGATGTCACGATTTACGACGCAGGCGAGGCGGTATCCGGCTTTGCTGTTGTGCGTTCAGACGGCGGCAGGGTCACTGTGCGATATGCCGACGAGCTTCTTGACGACTGCTCACTCACCTTTGATTCAACCGGAGGCGACAACAAAATTCAGCAGGACATTTTTGAGAATGTGTCCGACGGACGTGATTATTATCCGCGGTTTTGCTGGCACGCGTTCAGATATTTTGAGGTGTCGAACAACGCAAAGCCCGAAAAGGTGCTCGTGGTTCATTCCGACTGCCCCGTCACCTCCTCCTTCGATTCCGACAGCGAAGTGCTCAACTGGCTTTACAAAACATATCTGCGCACACAGCTTGACAATATGCACTGCGGTGTGCCGTCGGACTGCCCTCACATTGAGCGCCTCGGCTACACCGGCGACGGTCAGCTTTGCGCAGAGGCAGCGATGCTGATGCTCGACAGCCGCGAGTTTTACCGCAAGTGGCTCGGAGATATTTCCGACTGTCAGGACGTGAAAAACGGCCATGTCCAGCACACAGCCCCCTTCATGGGCGGCGGCGGCGGACCGGCTGCATGGGGCGGAGCAATTGTTGTTGTGCCGTATATGTTCTACCGCTGCTACGGCGAGAAGGACATTCTTGATGAGTTCCTTCCGAAAATTCTGAAATATTTTGACTATATGCTCAGCCGCAGTGAGGACGGTCTTGTTGTACGTGAGGAGGAAGGCGGCTGGTGTTTGGGCGACTGGTGCGCCCCCGTTGCGTACAACCTGCCCGAGCCTCATGTCAAGAGCAGATGCCTGATTCCGGAAGCATATGTCAACACCGCGCTGTTTGTGAAGTTCATGCAAATGGCAATTGAAATGTCCGAAATCATCGGAAAGAGCGAAATGACGGCTCATCTTCCTGCTGTTATTGACCGCTGCAAGCGGGCACTCAAAAACGCGTATTACAGCCCGATGTTTAATTGCTTCTGCGGAGACGTTCAGGGTGCAAGTAGCTATGCCGCGGATATCGGCATGGGAGACAGCAAGCTTATTACGGCAATTGTTCAAAAATACAGCAAGCACGGTATGCTTGACACGGGAATTGTTGCAACCGACATTCTCCCGCGCATCCTCTTTGAAACCGGCAACGAGCAGCTTGCCTTCGACCTAATGACTTCAAAGGGAGACATCTCTTTCCATTACATGATGGCCCACGGTGCAACAACACTTTGGGAGGACTGGCATCCGGAGCGTTCGCGCAACCACCCTATGTTCGGGGCGCTCACACGGTATCTTTTCACATATTTCCTCGGCATACGCCAGCAGCCCGGCTCTGCAGGCTTTGAAAAGCCGTTGATTTCTCCCTGCCTTGTTGACGGCATGGACAGAGCCTCCGGCTACATCACAACCGTACGCGGAAAAATCGAGGTATCCTATGTTAAAAATAAAAATTCCGCCGATTTCACGGTCACTCTGCCCGAAGGCGTGAGCGCTGTTTTTGAATTCGGCGGAAAAACCAGTTCCCTTAAACAAGGCAAAAACGTATTGAGCGTGTCACTCAGTTGAATTGTTTGAGACCGAAATATTTTTCCTCGTAAAGCGGCAATTCTTCACTTGAAAGCTCCCGGCTGTCGATTATTTCGCCGTTCTTCCAGATGCGGAATGTTGCTTCGTCCACGGTAATCCGGCCGTCGGGAGTTTTTATTGAAAGCATCAGCTTGTGAAACGGTGACGCCGGATGTTTTTCGCAATAAAATGACGGCGTTTTAAAGTCTCTGTCAAAGAGCTTTTCGCTTCCGAAGGAAACATAATTGCCGAATTTTCCGTTTTCGAGACGTTCGGTGAGCACCCAGCCGAGAACAGCGTCCTTTCGGAATATGTATGCCTCCCCGCACTGCTCCTGCAGCAGGTTTTCCTCAAGCAAAAGCGGATATCTCGGAGCGCGGCTTCCGACACCGACATCGCAGAAATATTTCTTCCCCTCAACATCGGCAATTATTATTCTGTGCCTGCCCTTTGGAATTTCCGGCTCACCGCGCAGAAAGCGCGCAAGATGCTGTGTTGTTGAATAGCCGAGAGAGTCAAGCAGATTCTTGAACAGTCCGTTGAGCTCGAAGCAATAGCCTCCCCTGCCGCGTGTTACAATCTTTTTAAACAGGCTTTCGTTGTCAAGCTTCAGCTCAATGCCCTTAACAATGTCAGTGTTCTCATAAGGCACGTTTGTGACATGGGCATACTGTAAAGCCGAAAGCAAGCTTAAATCCGGAGAAATGCCGCAGTTATATTCCATTCCGATACGATCAAAATACTCTTTGATTTTTTCCAATACAATCACCGTCCGTCATTTATTAAGCAAAATTATTATATGTGATACGTCTGTTGTTGTCAATCTTCCTATTGAAAATCTCTGCACAGTGTGATACAATATATCGATATTTGATCGGAGGTAGCGCATGAACAGTACAAATTTCGATATGCACGACAACTCTTCTGCTTCTCAACGCGGTGAAAGCCGCTTTTGGTTGCTCCCGTCGCACGTGCGTATCATTTTTCTCTGCCTTTTTCTGATGCTCCTCGCCTTTCTCACAGCGTTCGCCGTCGGACTGCTTCGCGGGAACGTGCGTATTGCACAATATGTCAAAGATGCCGACAGAGAATACAGTGCCGGCAATTATTATGAGGCATTTGAGTTCTATAAGCAGGCGCACGACAGTGCGTCCGCTCGCAACACGTCAGCGCGTCTGCCGTTCAACGCCTTCGGCTACGGTGAGAAAACACTGGTCAAGCAGTTTGAAACAATTGAAAAATACAGCGGTCCGATTGCCGCCTCAAATCAGATTTCAAATCTCTGCCAAAACGGAGAGGTGCCGGAGTCACTTTCCGGCTTTGTCACACGCGCCAACACCCTTCTTGCGCAAATGAACGAGATATCTTCCTCCGCAAACATTGTCAACAATGACGATAATGCATCCTTCAATCTCGTATGCACCGCAATTGACTCGGTTTCACTCAAAAACCCGGACTATCCTGAATACCTTTTTGATTACTACAAAACGGTTTACGCGTATATTTCCCGCCAGCCGATTCGCGTTCAGTACAAATACTACAATGACCTTGTCTCAAAGGCACCGGAAGAAAAATGGCTTTACCGCAATTACGGCATAAAGATTCTTGCCGCCTCCGGAAAATATGACGAGGCTCTTGCCTTGTGCGACAAGGTGAATAAAAATGCCCTGCTGTATGTTCTGGAAATATCTACATACCGGCTCATGGAGAACTATGACAAAGCGCTCGCGGTCTGTGACGAGGCAGACGAAAAGCTCGGTGCAAGCATCGGAGTTGCAAGAGAAAGAGCGATTGTTCACATCCTGTCCGGAGACACGAAAGCCGCAGTCAATGACCTTTCCGCTTTTTCCGGGCGCGACACCATAACAAGGCAGTCTGCCTACATTCTTGCCGTGTGCGCGGTTATTGACGGCGATGCACAGGCTTATTCGCAAAATGAAAAAACCATTGCCGAAAAGTTCACTCAGACCGAAAACGGTGTGAGCACTCCGGGCAAACTCGCGCAGTCCGTCATTGATTTTAAGGCAGGCAAGCTGGATATTGAGGATTTGTTTTTGAATGGGGAGAGTGAACTGAGCTGATGGATAAGTTGTTTTTTGTTTGCCGCGTCCTGACGTTTCCCGGAGTTCTTCTGAAAAAAGCTTTTGAAAGCCTGCTCTGCCATGCGATGAAAATCCGTTGCACGTCTTTGCAGAACAGCTCGGATGCCTTTGACAGCCGCTTCCATATTGCGCACGGTGATTTTGAAAGCAAAACACAGACTGCTGTGTTCTGCTTTGTGCCGACGGTGCTCTGCCTTGCCATGGGTGTGATATTCTTCCTGTGCGGCTTTGTCCCGACGGTTATCCTCGGCGTCAGGCCGACGGATGTCATTCAGCAAAGCGGTGCTCCGGCATTCATTTTGTATATCTTCTTTTTCTGGCTCGGCATATCCCTTCTATCAAACGCTTTTCCGAAATATACCGACGCACGCTCTGCATGGAAACGGTTAATGTCCGAAAGCGGCTTGGGAATGAAAATTCTGTTTTTCCTTCCGTGCCTTCTGCTGAACGTCGGTGCTTTCATCGAAAAAAACTGCATTTCAATTTTGCTGCTGTGCGCAGTACCCGCCGTGATTAATTTCTGAGCAGAATTCGGAACGCTGTATCTGTTTTCAACGCACGTCAATGAAAAAGATTCACCTGTTTAGGCAGTTTCAACAAGATATTTTCATGCATAGGCTGTGAATTTTTATACAATTAACCTTGACTTTTTCTGCATATAGTGTATAATTGCTCTGATAATATGCAGTGCATAAATTTTTATCCACGTTAGGAGTTTCAGAATGAAACACTTTCTAAAACTGTCAGACTGTTCACCCGAGGAATTGACGGAGCTGCTTGACCTTGCCGAAAAGCTCAAGAGCGACCGTGCAAAAGGCATTCTTCCCCCTTTGCTTAAGGGAAAGAAGCTTGGCATGATTTTTCAGAAGTCCTCCACCCGCACCCGTGTTTCCTTTGAAGTGGGATTTTTTTTGAGCTCGAGAGATATGCAGATCGGGAGAGGCGAACCTGTGCAGGACACAGCCCGCGTTCTCTCACGTTTTCTTGACGGTATCCTCATCAGAACCTTCAAGCAAAGCGAGGTTGAGGACCTTGCAAAATACGGCTCAATTCCCGTCATAAACGGTCTGACCGATTACTGCCATCCCTGCCAGGTTATTGCCGACCTGCTCACAATCCGCGAATACAAGGGCTCGCTCGCCGGCAAAAAGCTTTGCTACATCGGCGACGGCAACAACATGGCAAACTCACTGATTGTCGGAGGAATCAAAACGGGAATGTCTGTTGCGATTGCCTGCCCCGATGCTTACAAACCCGACGCGGAAATCATGAAGTGGGCAAGCGAAAACGGCGATTTCCTCTGCACACCGGACATTGCACTTGCCGCGGCAGATGCCGACGTGCTTTACACCGACGTCTGGGCATCAATGGGTCAGGAGGGAGAGGCGCAAGAGCGCGCTAAAGTTTTCAAGGATTATCAAATCAACGATTCCGTTATGTCCTGCGCAAAGCCGGACGCAATTGTTCTCCACTGCCTGCCCGCACACCGCGAGGAGGAAATCACCGAGAAGGTGTTTGAGGCACACGCAAAGGAAATTTTCGATGAGGCGGAAAACCGTATGCACGCGCAGAAGGCTGTTCTCGTCAAGCTTTTGGCTGATTGAATCTGTTCAACAAACTTTGATATAAACGGGAGTGAAAAAATGGGTAAGGCATATCTCATTCTGGAAGACGGTCACGTTTTCGAGGGCGAACACTTCGGAGCTGTCGGCAACTCACTCGGCGAGCTTGTTTTCACCACCGGTATGGCGGGATACATTGAAACACTGACCGACCCGAGCTATTACGGTCAGATTGTCATGCAGACCTTTCCGCTTATCGGCAACTACGGCATCATCCCGGAGGATTTTGAAAGCCCCGGCAGCAAGGTGAGCGGTTATGTTGTGCGCGAGTGGTGTGATTTTCCGTCAAACTTCAGGTCTGAATACGACTTGAACGAATTCCTTATCAAAAACAATATTGTCGGTATTTGCGGAGTTGACACTCGGCAGATAACGCGCCTTATCCGTGACAACGGAGTTATGAACGCAAGGATTGTCACAGACAAAACCGCCGCGGGGCTTGACGAGCTCAAGGCATACAAAATCGTCAATGCTCTCGAAGCGGTCAGCACTGCGGAAACCTTTTCCTCCGCTCCCGAGGGGGAAATCAAACATCGCGTTGTTCTTTATGACTACGGTGAGAAGCGAAACATCGTGCGCGAGCTTGTCAAGCGCGGGTGCGAGGTTAGCTCCGTGCCTTACGACACCACTGCCGACGAAGTGCTCGCACTCAAACCCGACGGCGTTATGCTCTCGAACGGACCGGGCGACCCGAAGGATAATCCCGTCTGCATTGCAGAGCTTGCAAAGCTCATCGGAAAGATTCCTATGTTCGGCATATGCCTCGGACACCAGCTGCTGGCTCTCGCCTGCGGCGGTGATACATACAAACTGAAATACGGCCACAGAGGTGCAAACCAGCCCGTAAAATATCTTAACAACAGCGGCAGAGTATATATCACAAGCCAGAATCACGGTTATGCAGTCAATGCGGAAAGCCTTGCGGGCAAAGCAGTGCAGAGCTTTGAAAATGCAAATGACGGCTCCTGTGAGGGCTTGGACTATGTCGATATGCAGGCTTTTTCCGTCCAGTTTCACCCGGAGGCCTGCGCAGGTCCGCTCGACACCACCTTCCTGTTCGACAGGTTCATCAGCATGATGGACGAGAGCAAGGTTAAATGAGTAAGGAGGATTAACTATGCCGCTCAATCCCGATATCAAAAAGGTGCTCGTTATCGGTTCCGGTCCCATCGTTATCGGACAGGCAGCCGAATTTGACTACGCCGGCGCTCAGGCATGCCGCGTTCTGAAGGCGGCAGGGCTTGATGTTGTGCTTGTCAACTCAAACCCCGCAACAATAATGACAGACAAGGCACTTGCCGACGAAATATATCTCGAGCCTCTCACCGCGCAGACAATCAAGAGAATCATCGAAAAAGAA
>CAZIMM010000055.1:0-13351 GCA_964540415.1 uncultured Eubacteriales bacterium | reverse complement strand
AACTTTCACCACCTACGCGGAGGGAGAGAATGAATACTGTGAGCTGATTGACGCCGAAATGGTTTAAAAGCAGGTTCCGGCGGGAAACGAAGGTTTGAAATCAATATAATTATCGTTGCAATCGTTCGACTCTTTCTGCGTTATTCCAAATCCAGCAGAACAATTTCATAAGCACCCAAATTGATGAGCAGGCTGTTATTCTTCTGAGTAGCGGCGCTGCTCTTTTCTTCAAGCTTGTGCTCTGCGTCAACACAGCGGCAACGGGTTGTTTTGCCCGCGCCGGCAATGCTGATTTCCGCGCACAACCCCTCATTTGAATTGTTGACCGCAAGCAGCTTTTTTGTTTTTCCGTCTGTCGCGGCGCAAAGGTAAAGCGGTTCACCTTCGCTTTCGGCAGGGCACAGACCTCCGAGTCTGTAAAGCTCGCCGAACGCCATAAAAGCATGGAAAGCCGGAAGTACGGTACTGTTGCGGCAATCAAAGAGTCCGCAATACAAATGAAAAGCCTGTGCGTCGTAATACTGTGCACTGTCAAGCGGCTCATAGGCGAGCGCGCAAAAGTTTGCACAGACAGTTGCGGCGTTTTCAAAAGGAATGTCAAACCGGCACGGTCGGATGTTCCATTCGTTGAGCGAGCTTTCACAGCTTTTAAGACCGTAGCTGTCAAGCCTTTCACGGACATATCTTGCAAACGCAACGTTCTCGGAGACATCGGGGGAATAGCTGTGCCATGTGAAAAAGTCGATGGGGGCTTTGGATTCATCGGCTGTAATGTATTTCATGAAGCTCTCAAAAAAGTCCGTAAAATATGCAAATCTGCCGGGTATATCTTCTTTTGCGTTGCGGTACTTATCAAAAATCGCATAGAAGCCGCAGCTTGCATATCCGCCGATTTTGATTTCGGGGAACTTATTCTTGAGATGCCTTGCCGTGACGGCGTAAAGCTCAAAATACTGCTCTGCGGTTCCCTGCCACATGGGGTTGCTTTCGACAACCGGACTGTTGTCCGGCTCGTTCCAGATTTCCCAGTATTCAATGCCGAATTCAAAGCCGTCCGCCCAGCCGTGATTATAATGGCGGATAATACCCTCGCAGATCCTTGCCCATTTTTCATTGTCTGAGGGCGGAAAAACGAAAGACTTTTTGGGGCGGTGGTCAATGGACTCACCCAGGCGGTAAACAACGTCTGCCCCCGCATCAATTATTGATTTTATGTAATCATCCGTATGGTAAAACCGATAGCTTTCCGGGTCGTCGGGGTCACGGCTGAAGTCCGGAAAGACGCAGTGAATGTCCACAAACACGCCGGAGCCGTAGGGATACTCGGTGTCATGCAGCCGGCAGTGGGGAACAGCAGCGTCGATAAAATTTTTCGTGTTGTTAATTGAAAAATTGAAACCTCTCGGGCCGTTGTTGACTCCGTGGAGAGGCTTGACCGTGCCGACGGTTTTTGAAAAATCAACTGTCGCTCTCATGATGCTGTCCTTTCATTTTTAAGCAGATTTTTGCGGTAAACCTTTTCTCTGCTGTTTATAATCACTATGTAGAGAAGCGAAATGCCCAGAACAAAAACCAGAAGAGCGAGAATCCAGTAAAACGCGCCCATAAAATACGGCATTTCTTTGCTGAAACCGAATATGCCTGCGGGTGAACCGTAATTGAGGAAGAAATAAGGATAATTGTTTCCTCCTCCGAAATCCCAACTCTTTAAATATCCGACAGAAGCAAAGCCGAGATAATAAAGCGGCGGAACGGATGCCCAAAGGCATTGAATCTTTTTTAAATTGCTGTGCCGTGTGAAGCAAAGAAGGTCAATCACCGCAAGCAGGGGAGTGGCAACATGGAGAAAAATCTGCTCATGCGCCAAGATAATGCTCATCCCGATGTCACCCTGAGCCCAAAATGCAGGCACGAGAACGAAGCAGAAAACAATACCCGTGAGAGTAATTGAAACCGTGAAAACCTGCTGAAGCTTATATAACCTTTCGTTTAGCACATAACTGCCTTTGCGAAGAGCGCGGAATTGCAGCAGGGCAAGCAGTATATCTGTTCCGGCAATCCAGATATTGCTCTGAATCGTAAAATAAAGAATAAGCGTTGAGCCTGACATGAATCCGCTCCCGAAAAAACACTTTGTCAGCCCCCAGACCGAGAACACCGCCAATGATATTTTCAGGGAAATTGAAATTATTACCCTTGTTTTTTCACCTTTCACTTTCCCATCCTCTTTTTCAAAAAAATATCTTTATAAGTATACTATATTTTTCCGCCTTATGTCAATTTTTTAAATTGTTTCGAGCTGACCGGCCGCTTGTTGAAGAAATCGGACATTGACAAAAGCTCTGACTGATGATAATATTTTTATGTCGGTTAAGTTCAACTGATTTTGGAATGTTGAGCCAAAAGTGCTTGATATCATGCAGTTTGCAACCGGCAGTTGCGGAAGTTATAAGTCGGATTGGTAGTGTGCAACCGCCGGAAATGATATGATTGTGCTGCAAAATAAAACGAACGCCGTGAAACAGCGATTCGGATGGAGGGCATGATAATGATACTCAGCGAAAAGATTCTCAATCTCAGGAAAAAGAGCGGATGGTCGCAGGAGGAACTTGCGGAAAAAATGAATGTGTCAAGACAGTCAATCTCAAAATGGGAGAGCGCGACAAGCATACCTGACCTCAACAAAATAATTGAAATGTCAAAGCTGTTCGGTGTTTCAATTGATTATCTTGTGAAGGACGACATTGAAAAAGCGGAATACATTGAGTCTGCGGAACCGTCGGCGTTCAGGAAATTATCTGTTCAGACGGCGCGGGATTATATTGACTCAACAGAAAAGTATGCAAAGCAAATTGCACTCGGAACTATGATGTGCATTCTCTCACCCGTGTTGCTTGTTTTCCTTGCGGGCGCAAATGACTCCGGACTGTGGGGCATCACGGAGGCCGCTGCGGCCGGAATCGGAGTTGTTGTGTTGCTTTGCATTGTTGCCGCCGCGGTTGCGATTTTTATAATCTCATCCGCACGCATGGAAAAATACAACTTCATCAAAAAGTGCGAGTTTGAGACGGAATACGGTGTGGACGGCATTGTCGGTGAAATGAGCGGAAAATTTTCGGAAAAATTCACGACTAACATCGTCATAGGTGTTGTGATGTGTATTCTCGGTGTCTGCCCGCTGATTATCGGCGGAGTGCTGAATATGTCCAGCATGGCAATCATCGGCTTTGTTGTTTTGCTGCTTGTGCTGGTTTCCATCGCCGTGTATCTGTTCATTAACGTCGAAATGATGAAAAGCTGCTTTGACAACCTTATGCTTGAGGGTGAATTCACCCCCCAAAAAATAGAAAGCAACAAAAAACTCGAAAGGTTTTCGGGCGCTTACTGGCCGGCAATCGTCGCATTGTATCTTTTGTGGAGCTTCCTGAGCGGCAGATGGGATATAACCTGGCTCATTTGGCCCGTTGCCGCCCTGCTCTTTGCCTGCCTTTCCGCGGCGTTCAAAAGAGACTGATAATTTTGTAACTCTTTGCCGAAAGGAATAAGTATAATCATGTACAAAACAAAGCTTTGTCTCGGACTCAGCGAAAACTTCAAAGCTGATATCACCGAACAGGTTGCAATGCTCAAAAGCATCGGATTTGAAGGCTTCTTCAGCTCGTGGGAACCCGGCTCTCTTCAAAAAGAGCTGCGCCGGGCGGCGGATGAAAACGAAATGATATATCAGTCCATTCATGCACCGTTCGGAAAAATGAACACGATGTGGATGGACGGTGACTCCGGAAACGCGGCAGTTGATGAACTGTTCGGATGCATTGAGGACTGTGCTGAAAACGGAGTGCCGATTATGGTTGCACACACATTCATCGGCTTCAAGGACCATACACCCACAGTTGCGGGAATCAAAAACTTCGGCAAGGCTGTTGACAGGGCTTGTGAGTGCGGGGTAAAAATCGCGTTTGAAAACACCGAGGGCGAGGAATATCTCGCAGCGATTATGAACGCTTTTTCCGACAACCCCAATGTCGGCTTCTGCTGGGATACCGGGCACGAAATGTGCTACAATCGCAGCAAGGACATGCTTTCGCTTTACGGAAACAAATTGATTTGCACTCATCTCAACGATAATCTCGGAATAAGGGATTATGACGGCTACATAACCTTTATTGACGATTTGCATCTTCTGCCTTTTGACGGGATTGCCGATTGGGAGGACATCACCGCAAGAATGAACAAATGGGGATATGACGGTATTCTCACATTCGAATTGAACGTCAACTCAAAGCCCGGCAGGATTGAAAATGAAGTTTATAACCGTATGACTGCCTTAGAGTATTTTACAGAAGCGTTCAAACGCGCATGCCGCGTTGCCGCGCTTAAGGCAAGGAAAAAGTGAAAACCGAATGTACCTGAAAAAAGCAAAGTCACCGATGAGGTGACCTTGCTTTTTTGTGTGCATTAGATTGTATTTTGTAAACACATAAACAGTATCTGCCGCTGTAATTTATAAAACTATACAAACCGAATCACCGAAAAAGTTTGCAGTTCCGTCGTCATTCCTTGTTTTTCATGCTCAGCCCCGCTTTGCCGCCGACGGTTACAATGTCATATCCGTTCTCGGCCGGTATAAGCTCTCCGCTGACCGGCACAGAATATGAAAAACCGTTGTGACGCAGCTTCAGGGTGTCGGATTCAATGTCAATTTCAGTGCCGTAATCCGTGCCGCGGCGAAAGCTCAGACGTTGAGACTTTTCGGTGAAAATGTCAATTCCGGCTTCAGTCAGCTCAATTCGGATTTTTTCCCCGTCACGGCAAAACGCCGTCACCGTAAGCTCGCTGTCGCCGATGCGCTCTGATGAGATCTCTTTCATAGGGCATTCGAACGCCAGCTTTGCAACAACACTGTCCGAGCTCCACAGGCGACCGTCCACCACGGGCAAATTGTCATATGTCGCCTGCCAATCGGTGCACGGGGTTTTGTAGTATTTTTCGCGATATGCATCGTTGAACATATAGATATCCCGGAAATAAAGCTCGTTGCCGTAAAGAACCACATTGGCACGATAGTTTTTGCAATTATACCAGACTGAGCGCAGGCCGTTGCTCTCACGGTCTGTTGAAGCAATGAGTGAGGTTGCAGGGGTTGCGGCAAAGCGGTTTTTGAACCATCGTCCGGTGTCGCACAGCTTTTCGACGGTCACGCTGCCGTCAGAAACGAGCTTTTGCACCTTTTCAAACTGCGTGGGCAAGCCCTTGACGATGTCCTTCCAGCCAAAGCTGTTTTCCTGACCGAGCTGGACGTAGGCAAAGTTCAGGCATTCCTCTTTGAAGTTGCAGTCAAGCATCCAGTCAATGCAGTGCGGCTCCCTGCCGGTGTACCACACAGGCTCAAGGGTCGGACAGCCGTGACCGGATTCCTGCGGGTACAGCGTTGTGTTTTCGCTGTAGCCGTAAATCGGGTCAATGCCGAGCATACGGAACACCGGAGCGGGTATCTGCGTTTCCGGCGAGGATGCGGGGCAGAGCATGTTGAACTTTGAAGCATAATAGCCCTGATTGTAGTAGCCGCCCCACAGCGTGTAAGCGTCAACCGCAAACTGCTCACGGCAGACGGCAAATGCCTCAATGTTATATTTGCGGCTCATGTAGTCCATTGTATAACTGTCGAGAAGCCACGAGCCGACAGATTTCGGGTATTCACCGAACAGCTCACGAAATTTGCGCATTATTTCGTCTGCAAGCAGCTCGCGCTGCTTTTGCGTGTAGGCCATCAGAAAGCCGGGATTTATGTGCCAGTCCCAGTCGTAACCGGGACGTCCGCGCCATTCGATGCCGACTGCCTCCGTAAGCGGTCGCACAATTTCAATCCAGACACCCAGCTCCGTGTTCCCGTCTCTCCGTGTGAGAAACAGCTCCTGAAAATCCGGGCGCAGCATAGCGTCATACTGAAGCAAAAATGTGTTGGGAAAACCGTACTTTTTGTTGAGCTCAAGCTCCTGCTCAACAGGAAGAAACAAATCAATTTTAGGGTCACGCGGCTCGACACCGCGCACAAAATTCACAATATTGATGACTTTTCTTGTGTCATTTTTCATATTCATGTCTTAGCCTTTTTGGTTATGTATTTAAATTCGACGCCGTTTTCGGATATATCCTCCGGAACGCAAATCATCAAATGACTTAAATGAAATAAATCGGATTAGTAAAGCAATATGCAAATTCGGGGATTTCCAGACCTGCATCAAGCGGCATAATTTTTGCGATAATTTTTTTGTAAATCGCTTTTTTAACCGTGCCGTAAGAATATAAAACCTCGGCGCGGACAAATCCCTTTTCAGGAACGGCAATCTCGATGTTATGCGTGCAGTTCCTTTTTGCTTTGTAATCGTAAATGATTTTATTGTTGTTCCAGACTCTCACGGTATTGCCTTTTTTCAGCCTGACCGCGCTGAGCGACAGCTTGATCCCTTCACTCCATTCGGCTTCCTCGCCCATAACCTTGCCTTTGCACGAAATATACAATTCTGTGGCTTTCGGGGAGTTGGTCACAAAGGAATTGCCGTTTTTCAGTGCGTTAAGAACTGCTTCCTCGGTGTTTTCCCGAACATAAACATAGGTGGTCGGGCTGGCGATAAGACGTGTCACATAATAGTCCCTGTGAAAATCGCTCCCGCCCACTGCGGCAAGGCGTTTGCCCTTGAGGAGCTGTGAATGCCACCATTCAAGATTTGTCATGTTATCAATGTGCATGGGTGAATTCCAGACTTCAACACAGTCCTTCTCAAAGTTTTCAAGTTCCATGTGCCAGCCGCATTTTTTGCAGAACGGATGGTTCACGCTGACAACAGCTCCACACTCTTTCGCATCTTTTGCAGCTTCGACATACTGCTCATACTCTGTCGGTCTGCCCTCGGGAAGCTTTGGAAGATTGCTGCCCCATATGTTCAGGTGGCCGTTGTCGCCGGTGTATTCTTCACCCGGGATAACGAGCATGCCGTTGTGATAAAATGATTCATTGACTGTGTAAAAATTATGGTCTGTGATGATCATCCAGTCAAGTCCGCGTTTCCTGCATTTTTCAACAAGAGTTTCAAGCGGATAAATACCGTCGCTGTTTGTTGAATGATAATGTGTATCGCCCTTCAGCCATTTTCTGTCTGCCATGTTTGCCAGCCCCCTGATTTTTTGTCACAGTTTCAGATGTTTTGAATGAACAAGGCTCAAAATGCATATGCCGAATTGAGCTCACGTTCCGACCGCATATGTTGCTTCAACTATATCATATACAACCGTTTAAAGCAATATCATATTCTGTCGAAGTCTTATATTAGTCCACGGTTCTTTAACATTTTTGTTTCGATCCGGCGTGCTTAATCCCAAATGCGGAACAGAAACATATGAGTGCTGTATTTTAATGGGAAAATGACAGCCTATATCGGTAATAAAAACCCGAAGCCTTTTCATGGACGAAATGTTTCGGGGCAATTCCTAATTAAATCTGATAATCCGGGCTTATGTCCGCATTTCGGACAATCCGACATCTTAATTATCCTTCCGGTGTAAGCCGCCTTTTCTGACTGATATTTTCACATATGTCTCGCTTTTGAATTACAGAAATTTGACTTTTCGCTTTGACGAATAATTATAATTTGACATGTTTTAAAAATTAATCTTTTTTGCTTGCAAGAAAAGACTCTCTATGTTACAATCGCATTATAAATATTGTTTTTCATATAAATAATTATATGCGGGCTATCATATTTTTTATTTGATTTTTTCCTCAGAGCAAGAATACACCGGCCAATTTTAAAACGCCTCAAATCATTGTTGTTTAGCCAAATGAACAAAGCATTGCAAAGTGACATTACGGAGGTTTTATTATTTGAACAATATACCGGAAAATGAAAAAGTCTCCGTTCCGGTCTCGGTTTTTGAAAACACGCCGCCTTTTGCGGCGGTGAACACTTCAGGTTGCCTGATACCGCACACACACCTTTATTTTGAAATTATGCTTGTTTGCGAAAACGGATTTCTTCACAGCGTCAACGGGAACGAGGTTGAACCTGAAAAAGGGGAAATGTTTTTGCTTCGCCCCGGAGACACGCATTCGGCTGTGCCGGTCAGCGAGAACCACCTCTGGTGGGATGTATATATCAAGGCAGAGAATTTTAAATATGTTTGCGGCTTCCTGCAGCCTGGTTTGTACGACAGCATTGTTCAGGCGGCGGAACTGCCGCGCATTGTGCTGCCTCCTGATTTTTTCGGTGATTTGATCACGCGGCTTGCAGCAATCATCCGTCAATGCATTTCCCGCCCCACAACCGCTCAGGCGTCGGAAAGGGTGATAATGTGTGAGCTTATCAGCCGGTATATTGTCTGCGCGGAGAAAAGACCGGAAAAATACCCCGATTGCATCGAAAAGCTTATGCAGGTTCTCCAAAATCCGAACTGCCTTCCTGCAGAGGTTTCGGTTGTTGCCGCCGCAACCGGTTATTCACACGAATATATATGTCGCTGCTTCAAAAAGCAGTTCGGTATAACGCTGCAGGAATATTTGATTGAAAAAAGAATAGCCGGCGCAGCGAATATGCTGCTGTATACCGATTTGAAGGTGAGCGAGATTTCACAGCAGCTTGGCTGGAAATATGTTACAAGCTTTATAAATGCGTTCAAAAAAGTGAATTTGCTGACACCACAGGAGTTCAGGCGGCAGCACAGAACCGGCAAATGCCTTTCAATTTAATAAACAAAAGGAAACGCATGGGCAGTTAAAAATCAATTTATGAGATGAAACCGATGAAAGAAATATGTCCGCTCAACCGGACGGCGTAAAATACATTTTTCCTTCGCTTTCCCGGTAAGCGCGGAAATACATGAAGAAAATGTTGCCTATGCCATTGTGCGCAGTCGGAAGAGCTTAACCTCAGCCTCCTCAAGCCGATTGATGAGCCGGGGCTTTTCGATACTCTTTTTGCGTTTTTCAAAATGCTGTTTACTGAATTCCTTGCCCTTTTCAAGAAATAAAACCGGCAGGGAACATATGCGTTGCAGAAAAATATATAAAAACTCTTTATAAAGAAAGAGAGGTTGATACATTGAGCGAAAAAGAAGCTGAAGTAACAGCCGTTGTAAGAAAACTCTTCGAAGCCGAGCAGAATTCTGCGGCAAAGATCGGGCAGGAAAAGCTGAAGGCTCATAAGAGGCTTGCGGCAGAAATGTTTAATACACCTGTACTTACGGTGAAGGAGATGGCTTTCCCCGCCGTGGCGGAGCTTGCCACAAAGCTTTTTTCCGCGCTGGGCGCTTACAGAACCCTGTATTTTGTGAGCGTACTGAAAATTGACATGGTATATGTCACGGCAATTCTGACTCTCATCGGAATCTATGACGTTCTCAATGACCCTCTCATGGGCATTGTTTATGACAGAACACGCACCCGCTGGGGCAAGGCCAGGCCATACCTTCTGTTCACGCCTGTTCCCTATTTTTTATCAACCGCTATCCTATACAGCGGCGCCTTGTTCTTTACAAGCGACGCAACGGATGACCCGAAAAAGATTATTTTTCTGTTTGTAACCTTGTTTGTTCAGGAAACCTTTTCAACAATTTTTGGGCTTCCGAGAAACAATATGACAACGCTGATGACTCCCAACCCAAAAGACAGAATAACAATGGGCGTTGTTCAAAGCTATGCCGGACAGTTCGGCGCAAACATTGTTTTCACAATTTTTATGCCGCTTCAGGACCTCAACAGGTGGGGAATAACAAACATTTCAATGCCGACGATTTTTGCGGTGCTGGGCTGTTTTTGTGCGATCATGGGAATTGCCGGCAATATGTCGATGGCAGTGGGTTGCCGTGAAAGAATAATTCTTCAGCCAAAACCCGCCCCGGTCACAAAAACCATGTTTTACATTCTGAAAAACAAGTATGCCATGAGAAACTTCATTGCAGCCTTTTCCACAAGCTGGTGGAGCGGCGGAGGTTTCTCCTGGGATGTTGTGACTCAGCTCGAAATTTTCGGCGGGGCATTCAAGAGCTTTCTGTTTTATATGCCGTTTAATATAATTAATCCGATCAGTCTTGCTTTTATACCCAAATTCCAAAAGCTGTTTAAGCATAATAATCGAAACGCGCTGATAACCTTAAATTACTGGGACATGCTGACCGGCCTTTTCAAATGGCTTGCGGGCAGATTCTTTATTGACAAATCGTGGATTGTCGGCTCGATTTTTGCTTTGGGCTATGGGCTCGACGCCATAAACAACGCACCGGCAGAAATCTTCACCGCCGAAATCGGCAGAGAGATAAACGATTACACCGAATATGTAACCGGCGAACGCCCGGACGGAACAATCGGCCTTCTGACAAATCTCATTAGAAACGTAACCGCGCCGCTTAATGCGTTGATGACAATAGCAGTCTTCAAGTGGTCCGGCTATGACCCGACGATTCCCATGACGCCCTGGGCGCAGGGAAGCAAGGTTGTCTACAGAAAAGTTTTGTTCCTTTACTGCGCCTTTGAAGTTCTGCCGCGCATTGTGGGAACAATCCCATATTTCTTCTATGACCTCGTCGGAGAGAAGCGGGAAAAAATGTATGTTGACCTGAACGCGCGCAGGGCGCTCATTGCAAAGGAAAAGGAGCTTCCCGAAGAGCTCTCTGCAG
Source organism: uncultured Eubacteriales bacterium (assembly GCA_964540415.1). Lineage (GTDB taxonomy): Bacteria > Bacillota > Clostridia > Oscillospirales > Acutalibacteraceae > CAZIMM01. The sequence goes on along the minus strand of CAZIMM010000055.1, from coordinate 2,683 downwards.
TGATTGAAATGATTGAGCATGAAAAAGCCGAAACAACGGTTAATTGATTTGACAGCTTTTACGGTTGTTTTGCAGAATGCAATGCAAATTATTTTTATCAATCAGATTCAAAAAGTCATATGTATGAAAACAACGGCCGGATTTTCCGACCGTTGTTTCTGCTTTCGGCGTTTTCAATTAAAAAGAAGAGCCTGGATTTTTATTTAACTCGAGGCTTGAAAACCTTAACAAATCAAGCATTAAGGCGTCTCCGTTTTTCAAAATCATGTTTTGACAACTGTTCGGTGATTTGGAACATATACTCACAGTATGCTCGCTCAGGTTTTTTATTGAAACAGTCGGCCCGACACAGCCGCAGTCTGCAACATAATTATTGACCGAAAAGCCGCTGCAATTGGTTTCCAACATAAAATACGGTTCATTGACCACTGATTCTCTGCCGATTGAAACATTGCTCACTTTTACATTTTCAATGAAGCCCACACCGCTTTTATTGACAGGGTCATTTGAGTCAAACAGCGGGGTACGGCAATATCTGCCGGCATCCATGTTTATCACATTGCCCCTGCAATGCCCGGAAACATTATTTATCGTTACATTGCTGATTCTTGATGAGACACTCAAAAGCCGCACAAAACAATGGCAGTTTTCGGAATATATGTTTTCGACCAGAACGTTATCTACATCGCCGTTGAGCATATCAAAGTTTTCCTGCCTTAACAAATAATCGTCGGCGTTGATTGCGATAAAATCATCTCCTGGAGAGCCTGCCGTACCATACAAATTGCGAATAACAAAGTTTGAGCAAAAGCCGGCAAGATGTATTCCGTCCTGATTCAAGTGGCAACCCTCGGAATTGAAGCGGATGTTTTCTATTTTTACCGAATCTGCTTTGCAAAATCTCATGTAATAACATAAAGGATTTTTAAGTGTAATGTCAGCAAGAGAAAGGTTATTCACATTCAAAAAGCTGAACAGCGCACCCGTGGTTGCCTCCGGGTTAAACATATCCCTGCCCCTGTCGTTTCCTGCACTGTTGCCGTCCCATATTCCGCCGGTTATGCTTATGTTTTCGTTGCCGTTAACCGGGTCGTCATTTGTCAGCAAAAAATCAAAACGCGAGTGCTGCGCACCGGGAGCAAGCATAATGTGCGCCTCCGGCGAAGCGAAGATGTGAGTGTTTGATTTCAGGCGCAGAGTTTTGCCGATAATATATGTTCCGGGAGGAACAACAACATTTCCGCCGTGTTCATAAAGCGCTTCAAGGAACGCAGGTGTATCGTCGGTTATTCCGTCACCCGTTGTTCCGAAATCGCGGACATCAATATATGTTTTCATAGCTTTTATCTCCCAAAGTTATTGTTTCAAATAGCCCTTTGACCTCTGCGGCAAAGCTATTTCACGCCTTATCCTTTTTGAATTCTTCCGGGGACGGGTCGGTGATTGTTTGAAATGTTCATCGGTCAGAAAACCGTCCGAACCCGAAACTTTTCGAAGTCATAAACCGGTTTCGGACAGATACTGACCTTAAAAACCTACACGTATTTTATAACACGACATTCAGTTCGCAGCGTATGTCGCGGGAGGAGGCGCCGATCAGAATCCTGAATTCACCGGGCTCGACAACCCAATTATACTTCAAATCGAGAAGCTTAAAGGAATCAAAGTCTAAGTCGAAGGTCAATTTTTTTGTTTCACCTGGTGCAAGAGTAATTCTGCGGAAATCCTTCAGCAGCATCGGAGGTGTTACAACTGAGCTTTCCACGTCATCAATATAGAGCTGAACAACCTCATCGCCGGCCATGTCACCGGTGTTTGTAATTTCAACACCGACCTCAACATCGCAAAAACCTTTGCGTACAACAGACAATTCAGAGTATGTGAACCGGGTGTATGAAAGCCCGTGTCCAAAACCGAAAAGAGCATCCTTCTCTCCCTCAAAGAAATCTCCCGAGCTGCCGGGCAGCATTGAATAATAGCAGGGGATTCTTGTCGAGCTTCGCGGCAGAGAAACAGGCAGACGGCCCGCAGGACAGATTTCACCCACAACAGCCTCGGCAATAGCCTTTGCGCCGAGCCAGCCGCCGAACCATGCAATGGCAACAGCGCCGCAGACTTCACATTCGGCAGAAATGTCAAGCTGTTTGCCTGTTTCGCAGATAAGAGCCATGGGCTTGCCCGTTGCGGCAAGTTTTTTGATAAGTGCACACTGCCCCCCGTTGAGCTTCAGGTCACAGCGGTCGCGCCCTTCACCGCTTGTAAGAATATTGTCACCGCCGATGAATAGAATCACATCGCTCCATTCGGCAAGCTCCGAGGCAAGCTCCGTTTCATCCTCAAGCTCGGCGGCTCCCTTGGTTGTCAGATGCGGCTGACCGTCAATATCGAAATACTTTGAACTCCCGTAAGTTATCGTGCAGCCGTTGCACTGACGGACAATGCAATCCTCGGGAAGAAGTGCAGTTAATTCATCATAAACTGAGGGTATGCTGTACCCCTTAGGCACGGAGGAATAGCCGCCGATTTGCTGTGCGGCGGAATTCGGACCGATGAGTGCAATCTTTTTCCACTCTTTTTTGAGCGGAAGAACGCCGTCGTTTTTGATCAGCACAAAGGATTCCTCTGCGGCGTGAACTGCCCCAGATTGTGCAGACAGCACAAAAAAGCCCCCTATGGTAGGGTA
>CAZIMM010000054.1:2635-13739 GCA_964540415.1 uncultured Eubacteriales bacterium | reverse complement strand
AATATTTCACAGCGAAGCTATTTCACTTGCCCGAAGGGCAAATTTCATTGAAAAAAGCAGCCTTGCGGCTGCTTTTTTTGGCGGAGAGCAAGGGATTCGAACCCTCGAATGGCTTTAGACCATTACACGATTTCCAGTCGTGCTCCTTAGACCATCTCGGACAACTCTCCATGTATACTCACAAACGGTACGCAAGGGATTATACTACAACGTGTGCAAAAAATCAAGTGTTTTGCAAATAAAAATCATTTGCTTCGCTCCGGCGTAAAAAAATTTTTTCAAGCCCTTGATATTTCCAAAACCACGTGATATAATACAGACTAACAAATCTGACAGGAGTTTTTTCTTTGTCTACACTTGCCCGTCCAAATGAATACGGCTATTACTTTGGATTTGCTTTCTATTTTGAGAGCAGGTCTTTTGCCGGTTGCGCCGAGAGAACGTGAAGGTGTAAGTAAACAATCAACTTCACGCCCGCAGCCAATCGGCTGTGGGCGTTTTTTTAATTCGGGAGGAAAACAACATGATAGTAATTCTTAAAAAAAATCCGGATCCCCAGCAGCTCGAGCATCTGAAGAAATGGCTTGAAAGCAAGAATATTCAGGTTCATTCAAGCATCGGACATTCGAGCATGATTCTCGGACTTGTCGGCGACACCTCAAAGCTCGACATGGACCTGATTGCCGCCCTGGACATGGTCGAGGACGTGCGGCGTGTTCAGGAGCCGTATAAAAACGCCAACCGCAAATTTCATCCGTCGGACACTGTAATCAAGGTCGGCAACACTCAAATCGGCGGCGGCACACTGACAATCATGGCAGGGCCCTGCTCTGTTGAGTCCGAGGAGCAGATGGTGGCTGTTGCAAAGGCTGTCAAGGCAAGCGGCGCGACGGTTCTGCGCGGAGGCGCATTCAAGCCTCGCACCTCTCCCTATTCCTTCCAGGGGCTCGGTTCTGCCGGTCTTGACCTGCTCAAGCTCGCACGGAAGGAAACAGGGCTTCCGATAATTACCGAAATCATGGAAATTTCACAGCTTCCTCTGTTTGAGGACGTGGACATAATCCAGGTCGGCACACGCAACATGCAGAATTTCAACCTGCTCAAGGAGCTTGGGGCGCAGAGCAAGCCCGTTATGCTCAAGCGCGGCATGAGCGCCACATACGAGGAATGGCTGATGAGCGCCGAATATGTTATGAGCGAGGGCAACTGCAACATCCTTCTGTGCGAGCGAGGGATACGCACCTTTGAAACCTACACCCGAAACACCCTTGACCTCGCGGCGATACCGGTGCTCAAGAAGCTCACACATTTTCCGATTATTATTGACCCGAGCCATGCAACCGGAAAATCCGCTCTTGTGCCCTCTCTCTCGCTGGCGGCGGTTGCCGGCGGTGCGGACGGACTTATGCTCGAGGTGCACAATGACCCCGCTCACGCGTGGTGCGACGGTCCGCAGTCACTGAACCCTTCAACCTTTGACTCACTTGCACACAAATTGATTGCCATACACGGCTTTATGAAATCAATGGAGGAGAGCGAATGAACATCGGCGTTGTCGGATTGGGTCTCATCGGCGGCTCAATGGCAAAAAGCATAAAAGCTCACACCGCGCACACGGTTTACGGCGCGGACATCAACAGTGAAACCATGCTGCTTGCAAGAATGTGCGGCGCAATCGACGCGGAGCTTCACGGCGACACCCTGCCGCTGTGCGACGTTGTGTTTATCGCACTGTGTCCCGACGCAGCAGTCGGCTGGCTTCGCGCGGCAAGTGGCGGCATCGGCAAAAACGCGGTTGTGATTGACCTTTGCGGAGTCAAGCGTGCAGTTTGCGAACCCATGCGCGAAATTGCGCGGAACGCGGGGTTTTCATATATCGGCGGCCACCCGATGGCAGGCAAGGAGCGCGGCGGCTTTGCAAATGCGTCGGACAGCCTTTTCGAAGGCGCTCCGATGATTCTCACCCCGGATGAACGCACGCACCCCGAAACACTTGAAATGCTTGACAGCCTTTTTACCGACATCGGCTTTTCCCGCGTGGTTTATTCCTCGCCGGAGGAGCATGATAGAATCATTGCCTACACCTCCCAGCTCGCCCACATCGTGTCGAGCGCCTACATCAAATCTCCGTCCGCTCTGCGTCAGCGCGGTTTTTCTGCGGGAAGCTTCAGAGACATGACTCGCGTCGCCTTTCTTGACGAGACTATGTGGACTGAGCTGTTTTTTAAGAATTCCGATTGTCTCGTTGAAGAGCTGAGCATTTTCATTGACAATCTCACCGAATATCTTGACGCTCTGCAAAGCAGCGACACGGAAGCTCTGCGTGCCCTTCTGAAGGACGGCAGAGAGAAGAAAAGCCTTGCCGGAGGATACTGATGAAAAACGTGATACACATTGCCGTCGGCGGCGGTTACAACATTGAAGCAGGCAGCGGCCTGCTCCCGGGCTGCGGTGAAGGGCTGAAGAGATCGGGGATAAGCGGCAAAATCGCGGTTGTGACGGACAGCAACGTCGCTCCGCTGTACCTTGAAACAGCGCTCGGCTCACTGAATTCGGCAGGATACGAAACCGTGAGCTTTGTTATTCCAGCCGGAGAAAAGTCAAAAAATATTACTGTTCTTTCGGATATTCTTGAGTTCTTTGCCCGAAGCGGACTTACACGCGAGGACTGCGCAGCAGCTCTGGGCGGAGGAGTGACAGGCGACATAACCGGCTTTGCTTCCGGCTGCTACATGAGGGGCATCGCCTGCGTTCAGCTGCCGACAACCCTGCTCGCGGCGGTTGATTCCTCGGTGGGAGGAAAAACTGCAATTGACCTTGCGCAGGGAAAGAACCTTGCCGGACTTTTTGTTCAGCCCAAGGCAGTTATCTGCGACACCGACACCTTTTCCACCCTTCCGCCGGAGGTCTTTGACGACGGTGCGGCGGAGGGCATCAAAACGGCGATTCTGGGTGACGCTGCCCTCTTTGACATCTTTGAAAGCGGAAACGTGCGCAGTCAGATAAATGAAGTTGTTGCTCGGTGCGTTTCCTACAAGGGAAAAATTGTTGAGGCGGATGAGTTTGAAAGGGGCGAGCGCAAGCTGCTCAACCTCGGCCACACTCCGGCGCACGCAATTGAAAAGCTCAGCGGATACACCGTGTCTCACGGTCACGCCGTAGCGGCAGGCACTGCAATCATGGCACGCGCCGCCGCACGGCTCGGCAAAATGAGCCTTTCCGACGCTGAAAGAATTGAAAACACAATTGCCGGAAATTCACTGCCGGTCACAACATCATTTTCCGCAAAGGAGCTTGCGGCACAGGCAATCAACGACAAAAAGCGCACACGCGAAAAAATCACCGCAGTCATTCCCTTCGACATCGGCCGGTGCGGACTTGTTTCCGTCACATTAAACGAGCTTGAGGAAATCTATGAGGCGGGAATCGGGGTTTTAAAATGACAGTCAGGGTTTTTCCGGGCGCTCTGTCCGGCACAGTCGGCGCGATACCGTCAAAATCCGAGGCGCACCGTCTGCTCATCTGCGCCGCTCTGGCAGACCGGCCGACAAAAATCAAGATGCCCCGCACCTCGTCGGACATTGACGCTACAGCTGCCTGCCTTGAAGCCCTCGGAGCGCTTGTTGAGCGCAAGGGTGACTTCATACTGGTTACACCGATTGCGCGTCGCCCGGAGAATCCGCTGCTTGACTGTGCGGAAAGCGGCTCAACGCTGCGCTTTCTTCTGCCTGTTGCGGCAGCACTCGGAGATGCCTCTTTCACAGGCTGCGGCAGACTGCCGCAGCGCCCTATCGGGGAGCTGCTCGACACTCTCTCCCGTGCGGGAGCGGTGTTTTCTTCCGGCACTCTGCCCCTGAATGTTTCGGGCGGGCTAAAGCCCGGAGTTTTCGAGCTGCCCGGCAACATCAGCTCGCAGTATATCACGGGGCTGCTGCTCGCCCTGCCGCTGTTGGACGGCGACTCTGAAATAAAGCTGACAACAAAGCCGGAGTCTGCGGGCTATATTGACATCACATTGCACGCGCTTTCACTTTTCGGGGTGAAGGCCGTCCGCACACAAAGAGGATATTCGGTTGAAGGGCGGCAAAAATACATTTCACCCGGCACTGTCCGCGTTGAAGGCGACTGGTCAAATGCCGCGTTTTTTCTCACGGCAGCGGCGCTCGGAAGCAAAGTTTCCGTAAACGGACTTGACATGATGTCCGTGCAGGGGGACAGAGAGATTATGAACATCCTTCCGGAGTTTGCGGCAATTCCGGAAGCGGAAAACGGCTGCGTGAGCGTCAGCTCGCAGGGCTTGAAGTCCGCACATATAAATCTTGAGGGAATCCCTGATATGCTCCCCGCGCTGTGCGTACTCTCCGCCTTTGCTTCGGGTGAAACGGTTTTCACCGGCGGAGCAAGGCTGCGCCTCAAGGAAAGCGACAGGCTCAGCTCCTGCCGTGAAATGATATGTTCTCTCGGCGGCATTGCACACGAAACGGACGACGGTCTCATTGTGCGCGGCACAGGGCTTCGGGGCGGCACGGTTGAAAGCTTCAATGACCATCGGATTGTTATGGCTGCCGCTGTTGCGGCAACAGCGTGCCGGGAGCCGGTAATTATTAAATCGGCTGAAGCCGTCAATAAATCATATCCCGGATTTTTCGAGGATTTTGCTGCTTTGGGAGGTAAAATAAATGTCATCTGAATTCGGAAACAAACTGAAAATCACCGTTTTCGGTCAATCCCACGGCGAGGCTGTCGGCGTTGTTGCGGACGGGTTTCCGGCGGGCGAGAATATTGACACTGATGAGCTTTGCAGCTTCATGGACAGGCGCAGGGGCGGCAAAAATGCGCTCTCAACGGCAAGGAGCGAAGCAGACATCCCCCGGTTTATCTCCGGAGTGGAGAACGGAATCACCGTTGCCTCACCGCTGTGCGCAATTATCGATAACCGAAACGTGCGCTCCGCGGATTACGCTTTACTTGCCGACACGCCGCGCCCCGGTCACGCGGATTTGACTGCCTTTCTCAAATGGTCCGGCAAGGCCGATATGCGCGGAGGCGGACACTTTTCCGGCAGGCTCACCGCACCGCTTTGCGCAGCAGGCGGAATCGCAAAGCAGATTCTCGCAAGACGCGGGATATTTGTCGGAGCTCACATCTCCGAAATTGCCGGAATTGCGGACAAGAGCTTTCCTCTGCTGCCCGACGTGACGCTTTTTGAACAAATTGCGGCAAAGGATCTGCCCGTGATTGATGATTCCGCCGGCGAAAAAATGTGTGCCGCCGTGCTCGGAGCGGCAAAGGACGGTGATTCCGTCGGAGGCATCATTGAATGCGCCGCCGTCGGCCTTTCTCCGGGACTGGGCGAGCCGATGTTCGGCGGAGTTGAAAACAGGCTTGCCGCCGTGCTGTTCGGTATACCCGCTGTCAAGGGTGTGGAGTTCGGTTCGGGCTTTGCGGGGTCGCGTATGCGCGGATCCGAAAACAACGACGGCTACAGCGCCGAGAACGGCAAAATTCGCATCAACTCGAACAACTGCGGCGGTATTCTCGGCGGAATCACAAACGGCATGCCTCTGGTTTTTCGCACGGCAATCAAGCCTACGCCGTCAATCGCCCGTGAACAGGACAGCATCAGCCTGTCTGAAATGAAAAGCACGAAACTCAGCATCCGCGGCAGGCACGATCCGTGCATTGCCCAACGCGCAGTTCCGGTTGTTGAAGCGGTGGCTGCCCTGGTGCTTCTTGACATGATTTTGGAGGACAATCAACATGGACATCAATGAAATCAGAACGAAAATCAACGGAGTAGACGACGAAATTCTCGCTCTTTTCCTCGAGCGCATGGAGCTTGCGGGTGAGGTTGCGGCATACAAAGCCGAGTGTTCTCTCCCTATAACAGACAGAGAAAGAGAGCGCGCCCTTCTCAAGCGAATCAGAGAGAATGCGCCCGGCTTTGAGGGCTACGCGGGCAAGCTGTTTTCAACACTCATCAGCCTTTCAAAGGCGCACCAGAGAGAGCTGTGTGCACACGGCGACAGCAAAACGCGCAAAGTTATCAGCGAGGCTCTACTGCCGGCCGAGGTGCTGTTCCCGAAAAACGGCAGCGTTGCCTGCCAGGGTGCTGAGGGCTCCAACTCTCAGCAGGCGTGCGACAAGCTTCTGCCGGACGGCGACATTCTGTATGTCAAAACATTCGAAGCGGTGTTCGACGCGGTTGAATCGGGGCTGTGCAAATTCGGCGTTGTCCCGATTGAAAACAACACATACGGCTCGGTACGCTCCGTATATGAGCTTCTGCAAAAAAAGAGCTTTTCAATCGTCCGTTCCTGCCAGCTGAACATTCGGCACGAGCTGCTTGCAAAAAAAGGTGCGAGGCTTGCGGATATTACTGAAATCATCTCACATGAACAGGCGCTCGGCCAGTGCTCCGAGTTTCTGGGCAATCTCGGCGGAAAGGTCAAGGTTACTCCCTGCTCCAACACCGCGGTTGCCGCAAAGGAGGTCGCCTGCTGCCCGGACGGGCACGCGGCGGCGATTGCCGGGCACTCCTGCGCCGAGCTTTACGGCCTTGAGGTGCTCGAAAGCGACATTCAGAACAGCGACAACAACTACACAAAATTCATCCTCATCACTAAAAGCCCCGCGATTTACGCCGGCTCGGACAGAATCAGCCTTGTACTCGCCTGCCCGAACAAGCCCGGCGCGCTTGTGGACGTGCTTTCGATGTTCTCCGCCAGCGGAATCAATATGCTCAAGCTTGAAAGCTGCCCCGTAACCGGCAGAAATTTCGAGTTCATCTTCTACATTGAGCTTGACGCCTGTGTGCGCGACGAGGGTGTTCTGCCTATGCTTGAGGAGCTTGATCGCACCTGTGAGAGCTTTTCATTTCTGGGCAATTATCAGGCAATATAAGTATGGACAAAATATACGGACTGCTCGGCAGACATCTCGGTCACAGCTATTCCTCACTCATTCACCGCGAATTCGGCTGCGGGGAATACCGCCATATCGAGTGCGAGCCGCAGGAGCTTGAACAGCTTCTCACCGCCGGGAACTTCGGCGGGCTGAACGTGACGATACCTTACAAAAAAAACGTGATGCCTTTTTGTGACGAATTGTCCGACGCGGCGGAAAAAATCGGCTGTGTCAACACAATTGTTCCGCACAACGGAAAGCTTGTCGGGCACAACACGGATGCTGACGGCTTTGTTTTCACCGCGCGCCGCGCGGGAATCGACTTCTGCGGAAAAAAGGTTGTTGTTTTCGGCTCGGGCGGTGCGCACCTTGCGGTTAAATATTCTGCGAAAAGCCTCGGAGCAAGTGAAATTGTCACGATTTCCCGCACGGGTGAGAACAATTATTCAAACCTTGCGCGTCATTACGACGCAGATATCCTTGTCAACGCAACTCCCGTGGGGATGTTTCCCGAACCCGTGGGACGGATAACCGACCTTTCGCTTTTTTCTCATGCCTGCGGCGTTATCGACCTCATCTACAACCCCCGCCGCACAAACCTGCTTTTGCAGGCGGCACAGCTCGGCATTCCGTGCGCAAACGGCCTTTCCATGCTTGTCGCTCAGGCAAAGCGCGCCGAGGAGTTCTTTTTCGGCACTGCAATTGCGGACAGTGAAATCCGGCGCATAATGCGCATCATTGCTCAAAAGACCTCCAACCTTGTTCTCATCGGTATGCCGGGTAGCGGAAAAAGCACTCTCGGCAAGCTGCTCGCGGAAATATCCGGCAAAGAGGTTTATGACACAGACTCCGAGGTTGAACGCTCAGCCGGGATGAGCATTTCCGAAATATTTTCACTCGGCGGCGAGGAGCTGTTCCGCCGCTTTGAACGCGAGGCAATCGCAAAAGTTGACGGAATGAGCGGAAAAATCATTGTCACGGGCGGCGGTGCGGTCAAGACGGACGAAAACTATTATCCGCTGCGCCGGACGGGTCGGGTGTACCACATTGAGCGCAGAACCGAACTGCTGCCGCGTGAGAACAGACCCCTTTCGGCGGACACGGATCTCGCCGAAATGTTCAGGCAGCGTTTGCCGCTCTATGAACGGTTCCGGGACACAGCAATTCAAAACGATGGCGACGCAGCCGAGGTCGCCGAAAGAATCTGGAGGGATTTTTGTGAAAATTCTTGTGATTAACGGTCCGAACATCAATATGCTCGGCATCCGCGAGCCGGAGATTTACGGCACGGAAACCTATGATTCACTCGTGCAGCTTATTCAGTGTGAGGCAGAAAAAAGAGAAATTGAGGTTGAGTTTTTTCAATCCAACCATGAGGGTGCGCTTGTGGACGCGATTCAAAGCGCATACAACAAGTTTGACGGCATCGTCATCAACCCCGCCGCCTACACTCACACGAGCATTGCCCTGCCCGACGCCGTAAAAGCTGTCGGCATTCCCACTGTTGAGGTGCACATTTCCGACCCGGACACAAGAGAGGATTTTCGCCGCGTTTCATACATCCGCCCCGCGTGCGTTGCCACGGTTTCGGGTCATGGTCTTTCTGGCTATGTGCAGGCACTTGATATTCTCATAAATCATCCGTAAAACATTTTGCAAAACCGTTGATTTTATCAGAATACATGATAAAATATTTGTATCAGATGAAACGGAGTGATACCATGAAAACCGCAATTTACGGCGCAGGCTCTCTGGGCACGGTGCTCGGTGCCTACATATCAAAAGCAGGCGTGGACGTTGACCTAATCACAAGGAACAGAGAGCACGTTGACGCAATGAATGCAAACGGCGCAAAAATCATCGGAACTGTTGACATGACTGTTCCGGTGCACGCACTGACCCCTGATTCTCTCACTGAAAAATATGACCTCATCATCCTCATGACCAAGCAGCTGGACAATGTGAACGTTCTGAAAGGCCTTCAGAAGAACATGGCGGACGGCTGCATCGTCTGCACAATGCAGAACGGTCTGCCGGAGCTGTCGGTGTCGCAGGTTGTCGGCGAGGACAGAACAATGGGCTGCACCGTTGCCTGGGGAGCAACTCTCCACGGCAAGGGCGTGTCGGAGCTTACAAGCGAGCCGGACAGCCTCTCGTTCGGTCTGGGCAGAATGAACGGCCGGATTGACGACAAACTGCTTGAGGTCAAAAAAATTCTGGAATGCATGTGTCCGGTTGAGGTTGAAGAAAACTTCATGGGTGTCCGCTGGTCAAAGCTGCTCATCAACAGCGCGTTCAGCGGGATGTCCGCGGTGATGGGCGGCACTTTCGGCGACGCTGCCGAGCGCAAGGACTCGCGCGTTTGCTGCCAGAGCATCATCAAGGAATGCATTGACGTTGCATCCGCCGCCGGAATAAAAATTGCTCCGGTTCAGGGGAAGGACATTGTCAAGCTTCTTTATTACAAGGGCAAAGGAATCAAGAAAAAGCTCTCCTTCATCCTCATTCCGATTTGCATAAAGAAGCACCGTCTGCTCAAAGCAAGCATGCTTCAGGATCTTGAAAAGGGCAAGAAGTGCGAGATTGACGCAATCAACGGCATTGTTTGCGAATACGGCAGGAAATACGGCGTGAAAACTCCTTACAACGATAAGGTTTGCGAAATAGTTCACGGCATTGAGGACGGGAAGTATACTTATTCCTTTGATAACGTCAAGCTGTTCGACGGCCTGAGCAAATAAAAAACGAAAAACAAAAAACCGTATCATTCGCTTTCGCGTCTGATACGGTTATTTTTATGCTGTCAGCATTATTTTGCGTCGTTCATGTCAAACGGGTCGCCGCACTGCGGGCAGAATTTGGGCGGATTGTGCGGGTCTTCAGGCTCCCAACCGCATTTGTCGCACTTGTAAAGCGGTGCGCCTGCCGGCTTCGGTGAGCCGCACTCCGCACAGAATTTGCCCTTGTTCACCGCTCCGCATTTGCACGTCCAGCCGTCCGACGCGGGCTGAGGCTTTCCGCACTCCATGCAGAATTTGCCGGTGTTTGTTGCTCCGCAAGCACACTTCCAGCCTGCCGCCTGCTGCTGCGGTGCGCCGCCCTGCTGCTGCCCCATGGCATAGAGATTCTGAGCGTTCATGCCGCCTGCCTGCTGTGCAAAGCCCATGCCCATGAAGCCCATCATTGAGCCGTTTTCGTTCTTTGCAGCGTCCTGCATTGCCTGTGCCTGTGCGCCGACGAGGTGTGCCGCAGCCATTGTCGGGTCGCGCATAACAGCGTTCCTCTGAAGCTGCTTTATCATGTCCTCGTCTTCCTTGGAGGCAGTGACCGAATTCACGCCGAAAGACCAGACCTTGATGCCGCGCAGCTCAGTCCACTTCTGGGAAAGAACGGCGTTGAGAGCGTCCGAAAGCTCAACCGTGTGGCCGGGCAGAGCACTGTAGCGTATGCCCATTTCGGATATTTTTGCAAACGCGGGCTGGAGCGCTGTCATAAGCTCTGTTTTGAGCTGGCTGTCAATCTCCGAGCGGTTGTATTCGTATTCAACATTTCCGCAGACGTTTGTGTAGAACATCAGAGGGTCAACGATTTTGTAGGAATATTCGCCGTTGCAGCGGATTGAAATATCAATATCAAGCCCTATATTTTTGTCCACAACTCTGAACGGCACCGGATTCTGTGTGCCGTATTTGTTGCCGAGAATTTCTTTTGTGTTGAAATAATATACACGCTGATCCTTGGGCGGCTCTCCGCCGAATGTGAAACGCTTGCCCACAACGGCAAAGTTCTTCTTTATGTTTTCCTTGTTCAGACCGCCGAACATGATCGTCGGCTCTGTTGAATTGTCAAACAAAAACTCGCCCGGTTCCGCGCAAAGCTCAACAACCTTGCCCTGCTCAACGATAATCATGCACTGACCGTCCGCAACCGCGATGATTGAGCCGTTGGAAATGATGTTGTCGCTTCCTTTTTTGTTTGAGCTTCTGCCTCCGCTTCTTTTTTCACCCTTGGCAACAAGCACATCTGTCTCGAGTGCTTCGCAATAAAAGTATTCGCGCCACTGGTCGGCAAGCACTCCGGACAGTGCGCCTATACCCGCTTTCAAAAGTCCCATTTTTTGTACCCCTTTCAAATAATAAATATTTTAGAAATGTCCGCCGCTTGAGCTTGACGAGCCGCCCGAAAAAGAGTGACCGCT
>CAZIMM010000054.1:0-2625 GCA_964540415.1 uncultured Eubacteriales bacterium | reverse complement strand
CGGCGCCTGCTTTCAAAAGTCCCATGTGTCTTTCTCCTTATTCTAATATTTCATCAAATGAGGATGTTTCTATAATTTTATACTTTTTTCACTCATCAGTCAAGGGATTGCGGCTCAATTCATCTATGTTAATAACTTCAATACCATAAGCACTGCGCACTGCTCAGAGCATATTGTGTTTTCGCGTTTTCCGGGACAACCGGATAAGCTAGAAATCCGCAGCCGTGTCGGCTTATCCGTTTTTAATCGGCAGTGAGCGCAACCGAATAATCGTAGCTCGGATACCACGATGAGGTCATAAAATCTCTTGCTCTGAAAAGAACCTCATCATCGTAAACCTCCATCTGGAAGCCGGTGCCGCCCCACGGAATGCCATAACGGTTGACAAGATAAACCGTCGGCAGATTCACATATGTAACAGAGTTTATTGTCTCGACGCAGCTGAAGCCGAACTGATTTTTAACCAGCTCTCCGTTGATTCCGGCATGAAGGTGTCCGCTGATAAAGAACACATTTTCGTATTTTTCGAGTATTTCCCTGGTCGGGTCGCCGAATTCACTGCGCATGGCGCCATCCTCCCAGATTATCTCCTGGCCGTTCGGCCCCTGCACCGGAACATGGGAAATTACAAACGCGGGCTTGCCGTTTGCGGTTGCGCGGGCAAGTTCGCTGTCGAGGAATTCCAGCTGATCCTCATAGTATTCGGGGAAGTCCCAGCTGTCGTCATCCTGGTCTCCGAGGACAATGAATGTATACCCGTTGACATCACGGCTGTAATAAATGTTTCGGATGCCTGCATCTATGTATTCGTTGAAAAATTCTATCAGCCTTTGGCGCGCCTGCTCATGCGTAACATCCTCAACATGGCCGATGTCGTGATTTCCGGAGGCGATTATCATGTTTTCAACTGTGGAATGCTTTTTGAGGATATCAAAAAACTTTTCAACCGATTTGCCGTCGCCGTAATTTGTCAGATCACCGGTGACGACAAACGCGTCCACCCCGTCGGAGGATTTTTCCACATCACGAAGAATATCCGCAAGGACATATTGACTGTAAAGCTCACGGTAATCAATGTGAGTGTCGGATATCAGGCTGACATTCAGCCTGATATTTTCTTCCGAGGCGCGAAATGGAGTCAGCACCAAAAACGGCATGAAAATTGCGAGGAGCGTCAGCAGAATCTGTTTGAACTTCAGCATATGTCATTTCCTTTCGATGAAAAATTATACAATTTAAGCTGATTTAGTATACCATAATTTCCCTGTAATGTCCACGCGTAAGCATATTTTTCTCTGTTCACGGTTTTGCCGAATATTCTATTTTCATGACCGGATAATTATGCTGTTGCGAAAGCCGTGCCTGATTTTGAATTTGGAATATGCATTATTTTTGGCGTTTTATTCTTTATTTTTTGATTTTGTATGCATTTATAAAATACAGAAACTTTACCAATATTTGGAGTAATACAGTGTTGCAAATCCTGAGAAAAAGTGATATCATCAAGCTGTCGGCAGGGTCTGCGGACAAAATCAACACAGGAGAATATTTCATGAAAAAAGCAGTTTTCATTGCAGCCGTGGCTGTTGCCTCGTGCATTATACTTACATCGTGCGGCGCGCAAAGCACCAAAGCCGTACCGAATGACTCAACCGAACCAATCATCTCAGCGCAAACAACGGACATATTGAATACATCTGCAGCTTTCGAAGATTTCAGAGAAGCCTATGTCGGAATTCTGGGCAAGTGTGCCGCTGATGCGGTCAGCGACGACATGAAGCCCTGTGAATACACACTGTATGACATAAACAAGGACGGCACACCGGAGCTGATTCTCAAACGCGGCACATGCGAAGCCGATTATATGTTTGAATTTTATACATACACAAACGGGAAAGCGGCGCTTCTGGGTGAATACAGAGGCGACCATTCCGGATTGTATGCCCTCGAAAACAAAAACGGCGTTTATATTCAGTTTGCGCATATGGGCTGCGAAAGCATCGACATCATTTCAATCAAGGACGGAAAAATTGTTTCCGAAGCTTATCTCGCGGAAGTCTATCGTGAGCCGGACGAGGATTATACCGACCTTGCCGGATATCTGGAAGCTACCCCTGCAGACAACACCTCGGCAATTCTCGATTACACTGCCTGAACCGGCAAAAGATTGACATTGCGGTTTTGATTACCTTTTCGGCAAAACAAAACGCCCCGCTGTGCGGGGTGCTTCTGTTTTGGTGGAGATGGCGGTAATCGAAGCTGTGCTTCGTTCGTCGCTGCGCGACCTTCGCATTTTGTGTCCCTCGTGCCTCCGCCTGCGGCGAACCGGCACGAGATGGACTTTGCGGTTTCGATTACCTTTTCGGCAAAACAAAACGCCCCGCTGTGCGGGGCGCTTCTGTTTTGGTGGAGATGGCGGTAATCGAAGCTGTGCTTCGTTCGTCGCTGCGCGACCTTCGCATTTTGTGTCCCTCGTGCCTCCGCCTGCGGCGAACCGGCACGAGACGGACTTTGCGGTTTCGATTACCTTTTCGGCAAAACAAAACGCCCCACTGTGCGGGGCGCTTCTGTTTTGGTGGAGTACATGATGTCAAATCCGAACTCAAAGCCGATGAAGCGATTTCA
>CAZIMM010000053.1:8057-13877 GCA_964540415.1 uncultured Eubacteriales bacterium | reverse complement strand
ACACGATTTTTGCACGAGCGTCCATCCTGTGCAGCAATGACTTCCCGGGATAATACTGTCCAAGAGTTATATCTCTGACTATTTGCTCCGCCTCCCTTCTAGCAAGCGGAGAATTTCCGTCCTGCCCTGTTCAACGGTGTAGATACCCTGACGGACATCCAGCCCTTTTTTGCGCAGTCCGATAAAAATCCGTGTGATTTGCGGCACGTTGAGCCCGATATTCCGAAGCTCATCCGATCTTGAAAATATTTTGTCAACAGTATCATAAGCGAACACTTCGCCCTTGTTCATAACAAGGACTCTGTTTGCCATCACTGCAATGTCCTCCATGTTATGCGTGACAATAACAACAGTGCTGCCGGTTTGCTTTCGGTAGTCGGAAACAAGCTCAAGTATGCGCCGGCTGCCTCTGGGATCAAGCCCCGCCGTCGGCTCGTCGAGCACAAGCACCTCCGGCTCCATTGCCATAACTCCGGCTATCGCGGCGCGTCTTTTTTCGCCGCCCGAAAGGTCAAACGGCGATTTGTCGAGCTGCTGAGGTGTGAGTCCGACATATCCGGCGGTTCTCAGCACCCTATTGCGGATTTCATCCTCGCTCAGCCCCATGTTGCCCGGGCCGAAGGCGATGTCTTTATATACCGTATCCTCAAACAGCTGATATTCAGGATATTGAAAGCACAGCCCGACCTTGAAGCGGACGGCGCGAATATCATTCTTTTTTCCCCAGATGTCTTCACCGTTAAGCAGAATTCTTCCTGAATCCGGTTTGAGCAAGCCGTTGAAATGCTGAATGAGCGTGCTTTTTCCGGAGCCAGTGTGACCGATGAGCCCGATAAGCTCGCCTTTTTCAATGTCAAAGCTCACGTCGTTCAAGGCGTTGACCATGAACGGCGTGCCCTTGCCGTAAATATGTGTTAGTCCTCTGACCGACAAAACTGACATCAATGCTCTCCAATCAAATTAAATATCGCGTTGATACACTCGCTGTCGTCGAGAATATCGGGCGGCAAATCAACGCCGTCCGCAATCAGCCTGCGTACAAGCTGCGTTGCCTGCGGAATGGACAGACCGGCGCGTGCAAGCGTTTTCTCCTGCGAAAAAACCGCTTTCGGCGTGCCGTCCAGAACAACAGAGCCGTTGTCAATGACAATAACTCTGTCCGCTTTGACAGCTTCATCCATAAAATGAGTTATCAGCAAAACGGTTATCCCCATTTCGCGGTTAAGCCTGAGCACGGTGTTCAGCACCTCACTGCGTCCGCTTGGGTCGAGCATGGCCGTCGGCTCGTCGAGCACAATGCACTCTGTCTGCATAGCGATTACCCCGGCGATTGCAACACGCTGCTTCTGGCCTCCGGAAAGCTTGTCAGGCGCGAAGGAGGCGTATTTTGTCATGCCTACGGCTTCAAGTGCGCCGTCCACTCTGCGTCGGATTTCCGACGGTTCAACTCCGAGATTTTCCGGGCCGAACGCCACATCGTCTTCAACAATCGTCGCGACAATCTGATTGTCCGGGTTTTGAAATACCATGCCGACGGTTTTTCTGATTTCGTTTGTCAGCTTTTCGTCGGCGGTGTCCATTGATTTGACTGTTACTTTACCCTTTTGAGGCACAAGTATTGCGTTTGTGAGCTTTGCAAGAGTGGATTTGCCTGAGCCGTTGTGTCCGAGCACGGCAACAAAGCTTCCGCGTTCGATTTCGAGCGAAACATTCTTC
Source organism: uncultured Eubacteriales bacterium (assembly GCA_964540415.1). Lineage (GTDB taxonomy): Bacteria > Bacillota > Clostridia > Oscillospirales > Acutalibacteraceae > CAZIMM01. The sequence continues at coordinate 12,161 of CAZIMM010000053.1, read as the reverse complement.
ACGGCATCTGTTAATACACTGCCGTCCTCTGCCTCGTAGCCGAAAGACACTTTTTCAAATTTTATAATAGGCTCGTTCATTCTTTCTCCCAAATTGCCGTTGCGCCGCACGGCAGTATCAGCCCCGAAGCGGAAACGGGAAGCCCCAGCTCGTCTGCCGAAACCGTGCCGCCGTGTCCGGGCACGACAACGCTTTCCAATATGTATTTCATCACGGAGGCGGAAAGACCGGTTGTGTATGAATTGATGAGCAACGCCGCGGCATCCTCAGCAATAAGCTGTTCGCACAGCTGAGCGAAGGAGAATATTTCATCCTCCAGCTTCCATATCTCTCCGCCGGGTCCTCTGCCGTATGACGGGGGATCCATGATGATGATATCGTATTTGTTACCTCTGCGGATTTCCCTGCGGACAAACTTCACACAGTCGTCAACAAACCATCTCACCGGGCAGTCCGCAACACCGCTCAGCGCCGCATTCTCCTTGGCCCATTGCACCATACCCTTTGAAGCATCGACATGAGTGACCGCCGCGCCGGATTTCAGAGCGGCAACTGTTGCGGCGCCGGTGTATGCAAACATATTCAGAACCTTCAGCCGCCGGTCTGACTTTTGAATTTTGCCTCTGACAAAGTCCCAGTTTACAGCCTGCTCCGGAAAAAGTCCCGTGTGTTTGAAGCCCATAGGCTTGAGATTGAAATTCAAATCCCCGTATGCTATGCTCCACGACTCCGGGATGCGGCGATAAACATCCCAGTGACCGCCCCCGCTGGTTGAACGGGTGTATCGTGCATGGGCGTTTTTCCATCCCGGGTGTGTTTTCGGAGTGTTCCATATAACCTGGGGATCGGGTCTGATAAGCACAACACCGCCCCAGCTTTCAAGACGCTCTCCGCCGGAGCAATCAAGCAGTTCATAATCCTTCCAGTTGTCAGATGACCTCATATCAGCCTTTCCTTCACAACAGCGGCAATTTCGTTTGCAAGGCGCTCAATCTGCGCTTTTTCCTTGCCCTCAAGCATAACTCTCACAACGTGTTCTGTGCCGGATACGCGCACGAGCACACGGCCGGTATCTCCGAGCTCATCCTCTGCTTTTTTGATTGCTCGTTTTATTTCAACATCCGTTGAGCAACGGAGCTTGCCGAGGCTTGACACCTTGACATTCACCATAACCTGCGGATAAATATCAATTTGCGCCGCCAGCTCGGAAAGCTTTTTGCCGCTCTTGCGGAGAATCTGCAGAAGCTGGACAGCTGTCAGCTGACCGTCGCCGGTTGAAGAATAGTCAAGGAATATCAGATGTCCTGACTGCTCTCCGCCGATGCAAAAGCCGTTTTTGACCATGCTTTCGAGAACGTATCTGTCGCCGACACCCGTGATGTCGCACTTGATATCGTTATTCTCACAGAACTTCAAAAAGCCGAGGTTGCTCATCACGGTTGCAACGACTGTGTTGTTCTTGAGCCTGCCCTGCTTTTTCAGCTCCATGGCGCAAATGGCAAGTATTCTGTCACCGTCAACAACATCACCGTTTTCGTCAACAGCCAGAACGCGGTCGGCATCGCCGTCAAAGGCAAAGCCCGCCATACAGCCGTTTTCAACAACAAACTTTCTGAGATTGTCAAGGTGAGTTGAACCGCAGTTGCGGTTAATGTTGATTCCGTTCGGCACTGCGGACAAAATTTCAAAGTCCGCGCCAAGCTGTGTGAAAAGCTCGGGAGCAGTGACAGAGGCCGAACCGTTTGCACAATCCAGCGCAATTTTCATTCCGGAAAAATCGGTGTCCACCGTGTTGACGATATGCTCGATATAATCGAAAACAGGCATATCCGACGTTCTGATTCTGCCAACTTCCCCGCCGATTTTGATTGAAGGTGTCCCTTTTCCGTCTATGATCATTTCCTCAATGCGTTCCTCGATTGCATCGGGCAGCTTATATCCGTCTGATTTAAAAATTTTTATTCCGTTGTACTCACACGGGTTGTGTGACGCGGATATCATGATTCCCGCGTCATATCCGTATTTCTGAACAAGCATTGCAACTGCGGGAGTCGGCAGTACACCGAGCTGAAGGACATCTGCGCCGACAGAGCACAAGCCTGCCGAAATGGCCGAAAGCAGCATATCGGAGGAAATTCTTGTGTCCATACCCATAAGAATTTTCGGACGCTTCTTCACCTCATTCGTAAGCAGCATTGCAGCCGCTCTGCCGATATTCATTGCAAGCTCACACGTCAATTCGCTGTTTGCAACGCCCCTTGCACCGTCTGTTCCGAACAATCTGCCCAAAACCGTCACCCTTTCATGTTATCATGTAAACTGTTGTTGACCGGGCATCGTAAGCCCGAGATGAGCATATGCCGCGGGAGTAACCACCCTGCCCCTCGGCGTTCTGGCGAGAAAACCGATTTGCATGAGATACGGCTCGTAAACATCCTCTATTGTGACAGATTCCTCGCCTATTACAGCCGCAATCGTGTCCAGCCCGACCGGTCCGCCGTTATAATTTTTGACCATGGCGGTGAGAAGTATTCTGTCAACATTGTCAAGGCCCAAACTGTCAATACCCATTTTGTCCAGTGCGAACCTAGCGGATTCAATGTCAATCACGCCGTTGCCGACAACCTGTGCAAAGTCTCTTGTCCTTTTCAGCAAACGGTTTGCAATGCGCGGCGTTCCGCGGGAACGCGAGGCGAGCTCAACAGCACCCTCACAATCAATATTTATTCCCAAAATACCCGCACTGCGGCGCACGATTCTTGCAAGTTCAGCGGATGAATAAAGCTCAAGCCGCAGAACAACACCGAAGCGGTCACGCAAAGGGGCGCTGAGCTGACCTGCTCTTGTTGTTGCACCGACAAGAGTGAAATGCGGCAGCCCAAGCCTGATTGACCTTGCCGACGGACCCTTGCCGATAATAATGTCCAGCTCGTTATCCTCCATGGCGGGATAAAGAATTTCCTCCACGGTTCTTGAAAGTCTGTGCACCTCGTCAATGAAAAGCACGTCTCCCTCTCCAAGATTGGTGAGCAACGCGGCAAGGTCGCCAGGCTTTTCAATTGCCGGGCCGGACGTAACACGGAAATTGACACCCATCTCGCTTGCAATTATTCCCGCAAGCGTGGTTTTTCCGAGACCGGGAGGACCGTAAAGCAGGCAATGGTCAAGCGACTCTCCCCTGCTGCGCGCCGCTTCAATATATATGCGCAAATTTTCCTTAACTTCCTCCTGCCCGATATACTCATCAAGAGCTTTGGGTCGAAGGGAGGTTTCTATTTCGCTGTCCTGCTCCGAGTATTCGGTTGCGACGATTCTGTTTTCAAAATCCATTATTCACGCTCCGTTCGGACGGTTGTTATGTCTTCTTACATCAGTGCCTTCAGTGCACGCTTAATCATTTCCTCGGTTGACAAATTAACGTCAAGTCCGCCGACAGCGGCACCGGCTTCCATGCGGCTGTATCCGAGCATTATCAAAGCTTCAACAGCCTGCGCACCGGAACCCTCGACAGCGGCAGAAACGTTTGCAGACCCTGCCGAAAGACCTGCGGCAATTCCGGCTGACAGCTTGTCTTTCAGTTCCAGCACCACTCTCTGAGCGATTTTCGGGCCTATGCCCTGAGCGGCGGTGATAGATTTGGCATCACCCGTTGCAATGCAAAGAGCCAACTTGTCGGGAGTCAGCTGTGAGAGAATTGCGAGCCCCGCCTTTGGGCCGACACCGGAAACACCGATGAGCTGCTTGAAGCAGTCAAGCTCGGTTTTGTCTGCAAAGCCAAAAAGCTCAATGGCATCCTCTCTGACATTCATATAGGTATACAGCGTGGCACTGTTGCCGACTCCGCCCGTCTGCCTCAAAGTGTTGGCTGTTGTCTGGCAGCGAAAAGCAACCCCGCCGCACTCGATCGCCAGGGAATTTGCGTCGCTGTAAACTATATTGCCGGAAACAGAATAAAGCATTTTTTACCTCCCGGAAATCCTTGAAATTAACGAGCCGCTGCAATGAGCGTGACATATTGCCATTGCGAGCGCATCTGCCGTATCGTCCGGCTTCGGCACCTTTTCAAGTCCCAGAATAACGCGCGTCATTTCCTGAACCTGCTTT
>CAZIMM010000053.1:0-8047 GCA_964540415.1 uncultured Eubacteriales bacterium | reverse complement strand
TAATAAGTGAGGTGGCGCTGCGGGCATGGCAGATGGCAAGAGCCAGAGCATCCGCCGCATCGTCGGGCTTTGGAGGGGCTTTCATGCTTAAAATGCGCCGAACCATGTCGATTACCTGCTTTTTCTCCGCTCTGCCGTAGCCGACAACGCTCTGCTTGACTTGCAGCGGTGTGTATTCATAAATCGGGAGTGAATTTTTTTGTGACGCGAGCACAATAACACCGCGTGCCTGACTTACGTCAATGGCAGTTGTGACATTCGTGTTGAAATAGATTTTTTCAATTGACATGGCATCCGGAGAGAAATGCGCAATTATTTCACTTATGCCGTCGTATATCTGCTCCAGCCGTCTGCCGAAGGGAAGTCCGGCGGCGGTTGTGACCGCACCGTAATCCAAAACAGTGAACCTGTTCCCCTCATATTTGAGCAAGCCGTAACCTACTATTGCATAACCGGGATCAATGCCGAGAATAACCATATACTTCACCATTCTAATCAGATAGAGTGTATTATACCACAATTTGCCTTGGCAAACAACATCAATTTGTCATTATTTTTAGTATTTAAATATTACTTGCTTTTTTCTGATACATAAACTATAATCACATATATATACACGGAGGCATATAATGGAGCTTTATATTATTCGTCACGGACAGTCTCTCGGCAATTTGCCGTGCACAAACGGGCAAACGGATGCAGAAAGAGATGACCCAAAGCTGTCAGAGGACGGCGAGAAACAAGCCGCGCTGCTCGGCGAACGGTTTCACGGCGAGGCGCTTGACACGTTGATTTCCAGCCCGCTGCTTCGGGCAGTTGCAACCGCGCACGCTGTTGCAGTCCGTCAGCCCTCAAACGGTGCGCGTCACGTTGAGCTGCTTCATGATTTATTTGAGGTCGGGACGCGGTCTGATTATCCGGGAATTTGCTTTTCTGAGCTGTCCCGAATATATCCCTGTGCGATTGAACAAACCGTTTTTCCCTCACCCGCAGGCGGCGGAAAATGCCTCGGATGTGACGAAACGGATTCTGACACAATGTGCAGAGCAAGCAGGATTGTCGCTTATATACGCCGCAGATTCCCCGGTGACGAAAAGGTTATGCTCGTTGCGCACGGCACACTCAACCAGTGTCTGATTAACGCCGCGCTCGGCTATTCCGAAAAACAAAGCTTCATATTCTGTCAGGCAAACACTGGTGTGACAAAAATACGCTATTTTGACGATGGCCGCGTACGGCTGACAATGATGGACGATTTATCTCATTTGTACAATGATTTCCCTTCAATACAGTTTGAATTGTAAATGTACGAACAAAAAACGCAGCTGCTTTCACGGCAGCTGCGTTTTTTATTGTACAAAAGTGTTTACTTGTTAAAGAACTCCGGCAGACTGCCCTGCCACTTCTCACTCGGCTGAATGTTAAGAGCGCGGCAAATAATGTACGGAACATCCATAATATGCATTTTGCCGATATTCCCTTCGGGAACTCCGCCCCTGCAAGCGAAGAAAACATATTTTTCCGCGTCGCTGTCGCCGCCGTGACCGCGTGTGGGCGTGCCTCCGTGGTCGGCAATCACCATAATGAGGCTTTCGTCTGCAATTCCCGCACCTTCAATTGCCTCAAATACTTTGCCGAGCAAGCCGTCAACAAGAGTTATCTGTTTCAGATAGTCCGGGAATTGAGAACCGTAGCCGTTGCGGTGTCCCGCGGAGTCAACGCTGTCAAACTGTGCAAACAGCAGCGTCGGTTTTTCTTTGCCGAGATAATCAACAATTTGCCCGGCAATCCTGTCATCCTCTCCTGTTCCGAAAACAACACCGAGGTTGTGCTCGATAATACCGTAGTTTATCGGGTTCCAGTTGGTAAAAGAAGCAAGCTTTGCATCGGGAACAGAGTCGTGCACCACGCGAAAAGCCGTCGGGTATTCAAAGTCATCCGAAGTTTCGTTGTTGCTTATGGAATCGTTTGTCTTTCCGTGTTTTTCACAGCCTACACCGAGCAGCAGCGAGCCCCAGCATTCCGCACTGACCGTGGGTATGCTCGTAAGCATATCATATGTGAATGCGCCGTGTGCGAACTCTCTGTCGATATTCGGGGTGTCGGTGTCTCTGAAAAATGTACCTGCACCGTCAACGCCAAGAAGGAAAACATGTTTAATCATTGAAAACCTCCGGGACTCCGGTCAATTATTTTTTGAATCTTGCGTTGTCATAATTATAAGGAATGCTTGTGCCGACCACAACATCCTCAATTTTTTCAAGGATAAGCCAATCGTCCATATTGCTTTGCTTTTCAAACGGAAGCGGCGGCTCAATTGACCGAACCTTTCCGAATTCAACAAGGCAAATGCATTTTTTTTGCCATCTCTCGCGCTGTTTATCTGTCAGGGCGAGCTTGTCCTCATTATTGTCAAACACAGAGTTAATTTCCGGTTCGGTGAGTTTTACATAGTTCTGCACCGCTGTCACCTCTGCACATGCGGAAATGCGCAGCGAACCTTTTTCCATGAAATATAAAGTCTCGCCCTCAAAAACTCTGCTGTGCGGAATTTTTCTCGCACCGGCACTGCGCACTACCATTGTCTTTTTTCCGGAAAGGATGCGATCCAGAGTTCTGTCACCCTTTTTTCCCGCGTTGTCACAATAAACCAGATGCACCATGTTGATTATTCTCCCTTTTCTGTAAAAAGTTTCAGCGTCCGCATTTCAAATCCGACCGCACAAAAATATCACGCATTATGTCCCCGGAATTCACGGCTTTTCCCGATATACCCTCACATAATCAACAATAAAATCTGCCGGGAAAACTGACGGGTCATTGTCCGTTATGCTCTTGCTGTCCCGAAGAAATTCAAGAGGTTCGCCTGCAATTCCCGTTTCCGGAGTGCCGTCTGTGCCCGCAACTTCGACGGAAAGCAGAAGATACATTTCGCTTTGAGGAACCCAGTTTCCGCTCAAGCGGTCGGTTTCCACACCGTTTATGTAAAAAATTATCTCTTCGGCGTTCCATTCAAGGCCGAAGGTGTTGTACTGCGTGTAAATGTTTTCGCCCTTGTAGCAGCCGAGGATAACGCCTCTGCCGTCTTTGCCGTAGCCGTCATAGCCCGTTGCCTGGTTAACCATGTCGTGCTTGAGCGGGTTTGACTTTCCGAAATTGCCGGATTCAAACAAATCAATTTCACAGCCGTTTGCCGCACTTCCTGTCGGTTCGGTGAACATGCCGTCACCGAGCATCCAGAATGCCGCCCAGAGCCCGCTTGCGGGAGGACAAATGCATCGGCATTCGACATAACCGTAAGTGAATTCAAATAGATTTTCAGTTGATATGCACTCACTGTACCAACCGGCGCCGAGCCTTCCGTTTTCGAGATATTCCGTTGAAATCCGCAGATTTTCACCGTCCATGCTCAGCTGATCTCTGTCCCAAAAGCCTCCGCGGCGCTTCATGGTATAATTCGGAGACCATTTGCTTGCGTCAAGAGTCTCAGTGTCGAACTCATCGTTCCAGACAAGCTCCCACTCATCCAAGTCAATTTTCTGACCGTAAGGAGTAACCGGGGTTGAAAAAATCAGCATTGAGAGCAGCTCGGCAATAATTGTCAGCAGTGCGGTGAGCCTTCCGAAATTCAACACACTTTTCGGTAAAGCACCGAGTGTCTCAAAAATGCGTTCAACAGCTCGCACCTCTCTGAAAGACATCTTGAGCTTTTCGCCGAGAAACTGTTTCATGGCTTTACCTCATTCCGTTTTTATTCGCGCAGTCATGTGTCAGACAAGATCAATGGAATACTCATAGTCAGGATACCAGGCGCTGCAGGAATAGTTGCGCGCGCGGACAATCACTTTGTCGGCGTAAACCTCAAACTGGAAGCCTGCACCGCTGATCATCTGCCCCCTGGCATTAAAATATGAATACACCGGCAAATTCACGCTGTGGAAAGAGCCTGCGGATTCAATGCTTGTATAATTGAATAACTGCTTTGTCACCTTTTGACCGATGCCGTTGTGAAGATGACCGCTTATCAGGAATACGTTCCGATAGCTTTTTAGAATACTCTCAACCTGATCTGACTGGTCACCCATTCCGCCGTCCTCAGGCTGCGGGTCTTTTCTATCCCATGTTTCCGGCAAGCCGTGAGAGCCGTTAATCGGCTGGTGGCAAACCACAAAAATCGGTTTTCCGTCCTGAGAAGCAAGAGCCATTTGCGAATTCAGCCAGAGCAGCTGCTCGTCGCTGAAATATGCGTCAGTTGAATCGCCCTCACTGCCGAGAACGATGAAAGTGTAACCGTTGATTCTGGTGGAATAGTACATTCTGTCAATGTCGCGTCCGCTGATTTCTTTGTTGTACTTTATGAAAAGCTCCTCGGATGTTGCATCCACGTCGTCACTCGTCCAGGTGTCGTGATTCCCGGATGCAAGAACTATGTTGTCAAGCGTGCAATGCTCCGCAAAAGAACGTTTGAGGCTCTCCCATTGTGCCGGATTTCCTCTGTCGGTTATGTCACCGGATATAACAAGAGCGTCTACAGCATCATTAGAAACATCCTCAAGCCCCAGCGCAAGCAAATCGGCACGCAGAGAGCTGTCGTTTGCATGAACGTCGGAAATGGATGCAAAATTCAGCAGAATGTTCTCGCTGTCGCGCGGAGTGAAGCTCATGCTAAAGCTACCGGAAAACAGAGACGGAAGGAACACACTTGCAGCCATGACTGCGGAAAAAAGAAATTTCAGGATTGTAATAAACATGAATATCATTCCTCCATGACTAGTTATTGTATTTTATTTTATCAAAAGATATTTATATTTGCAAGGTAAAAAATAAAAAACTAAAAATATTTCTTGATAAACTTATTGAATTTTTGCATTTTTTCATTTATAATAAAATTAAATTATCAAGTTCTGTCGTTCGGTGACAATCATTTGTCGCCGTTTTGCTGCAAATTTTATGCAATGGAGGAATGAGGGTGGCAAAGTGTCCCAAATGCTCCGCGAAGCTGTCCCCGCTTGATTGGAGACAGGAGTGCCCGAGTTGCGGCGTCAATCTGATGTTTTACGGCTTTGAGGAAAGATTCTATTCGGATGCGAAAATTGCCGAAATGAGTCTTGCGGCTTTCAGGGTCAAGCTGGAGAAGGTCAAGGTCGGACTTATCGGCGGAAAGCTTGCTGTTGCAAGACTCGCCGTTGTTCTTCTTCCTGTTCTTGCGTTGCTTGTGCCGTTCGGCAGCATAACATTTTCCATCCCGATTTATCAAAAAGAGATTTCGCTCGGTGCAATCGGCTTATACAAAGCTTTCACTGACGGCAGCTTCGCACTGCTCGGCAAAATTACCGGTGCAATGATTATCGGCAACGATATTGCAATTCTCCAAAAGGCTTTCTTTGCCTTTCTCGCTGCAGCGTTGTTCGTTGTGCTTTTGGTTTTGCTCACGGTTGTTGCCTTCATCAGCTTCAAAAAAATGGCGGCAATTATCTGTGCTTTAACAGTTCCCGGCGCGGTTTGCGCCGTCGCCGCGCAGATTATGTTCGCCAAGCTGGCAGATGTCGGCGGTCTGATTGATGTCAAAACCGGTTTCGGAGTTTACATTTTGTGTGCTTCCCTCGCCGCAGTATTTGCGCTGAACGCGATTATTGCAGTGAAGGGCTTGCCGATTCAATACAAAGAGGGCGACCTTGAGCGTGTTGAAGCAAAGAGAAGACTCAAGAGAAAAGAGATTACACTTGACGATTTAAGCTGTCCTATTTATGAAACCGAGCAGGAAAAGCTTGAAAGAGCAGAAAAAATCCTGAAGACTCTTGAGGATTCGGCAAAGGTTTCGGAGGTGAGCACAGTTGAGTGAAAAATACAACGCCCGCGTTCAAGAGCTTGAAGGCAATGAGAAAAAGAAAAAACTGATTCTCAAAGCTGTTGTAGCATTTTTAATTATTGTGTTCATGGGTGGAATTGCTTGGGGAGTCAACGATGTTCTTCTTGTGCAGGGCACGCAGGAGCTTCCGTGGAACATTCAGGGTGAGCTTACACCTCTCACAAAAACCCCTTCTGAAACAGTCAACTATTTTAAAACTCTCCTTGAAAAAGCCGGGAATAAGAATAATACGAAGCTGTCCGTTGACACTTTTGTTGAAATCCCGGAGGACAGCATTTCGGACGATGTGCCGGATGCAAGCTTTGACGAGATTCTTCTTTATATGAGGAGTGATCTTGAAAGCTATGCTTCAGAGCTTTATGAGGACTATTCCTCAGGCTTCGGCACCGACTTTTCCGAAAGGCTCATTCCCGCAGACTTCACCGTTGACGATATCCTCAAAGCCGATGTTTTCAACGGCACTGATGACAACGGCAATGAGGATTCAACAAAGTGTATATCCGTAACCTTTGCGGATGCAGCCTATCCTCAAAGCACCTATTCCGTTCTGTATAAAAATTTTAACATGGCGGCAGGAGAAAAAATCCCGGAAAAGATGCGCGATACCATGCTGCCGATTGCCGAGGTGCTCTCGTCAAATATCACCTGCTCCGGCTTTGAGATTTTTGCACGTGTAAACAAATTCACAGATAAGCTCATGTATATTGAATACATCAGAAGTTATAAGGTTAGCGTCAGGCTGAAATTTGTGGGAGATCTTGCCGGGATCGGTGAAAAAAACGTAAGCTTTCAATTCAAAGCAAAAGAGAAACAGTCTTTCACATGGGCGGGGCTTGAGCTTGCCGACCGGATACTATGGCTCAAAAAGGGCAACGCGGAAAGACTTGAAGCCTACTGCACGGCTGATGACAGCGTTACGGTCACCTGGTCAAGTTCAGACCCGGAAATCGCCGCAGTTGATGAGGAAGGCTATATCAAAGGCAAAGCGGTCAGTGACAAGCCTGTTACGATAACTGCACAGTTTGACTATCTCGGAAACAAATACTCGGAAAGCTGCACGGTTTATGTACGCAAGCCTGCAGAGAAAATCACTCTAAATACCAATGAGTTATCTCTCAAGCCCGGCGACATTACGCTTCTTTCGGCGGAAGTTTCCCCGAAAAAGGCCACTTTTAAAACAGTTTACTGGTTCAGTGAGGACGAAAGCATTGCCGCCGTCGATAAAGACGGAAATATCACAGCCGTATCCTCCGGCAGCACAGAAATTTATGCTGTCTCGTTGGACGGCAATTTCAAAGCGACATGCGTCGTGACTGTCGGCGAATAAAAATGAATACAGCTGGATACAGTGAACATAATTGTTATGATTGCATTTGTTACGATAATGCGCAAAAAGAGATTGACAAGATAATTTATTGCTATATAATGTAAAAAGTGTTATGTATTTAAGTTATATTGAGGTGTTAAAATGCTACCCTTTGTTCCTAACGATAATAAGCAGTTGGTTATTTCTACCGACTGGGGCGATTTTGCAAGATATCCCGTCAAAACTCATGTTGTTGTCTCGGGCGACAATCTTGAGGAAATGATGGACACATATCTTATGGAATACCTTGAGCCGGGTGATATGATTTTTATGAGTGAAAAAATCGTCGCCATTTCTCAGGGACGGGCTTTTCCGATTGAAGAAATCAAGCCGCGCCGTCTTGCAAACATTCTGTGCAAGTTCGTCTACAAAACTCCGTACGGCATCGGTCTCGGTTCTCCGTGGACAATGGAGCTCGCAATCAGAGAGCTGGGTGCTCCGAAGATAATTTTTGCCGCCGGATGCTCTGCAGTGACGAAAATTTTCGGCGTCAGAGGAGTGTTTTATAAGATTTGCGGAGAAAAGGCAAGAGCCATTGACGGGCCTTGCGACTGCACTCTCCCGCCCTATAATCACTATGCCAAGCTTGCTCCGGACAAGCCCAACGAGGTTGCAGCTGCTCTCAAGAAGAAGACAGGGCATGATGTTGTTGTCATCGATGCAAACGACCTCGGAGTTGAGGTTCTCGGACGCAGTGACAAATCCATTGAAATTGATTTCTGCCGCGCTGTTTTCATGGACAACCCGCTTGACCAGTCTTGTCAGCAGACGCCGCTGTGCATTGTCAGACCCGTAAAGCAGGAATGATTTTT
>CAZIMM010000052.1:12038-14028 GCA_964540415.1 uncultured Eubacteriales bacterium | reverse complement strand
TAATCTGCCCAGACTTGCAATCAAAGCACACGGAAACATCGATCTTTTCTTCGACGACCTTGACAGAATGATAGACCTGGTTTTCGGTCAGCTTCTTGAAAGACTTGAGATTCAGTCCAAAAAGCGCGTGCGCAACTATCCCTTCCTCATGGGTCAGGGGCTTTGGATGGATTCCGAAAAGCTCGACATTGATGATACAGTCGGCGAGGTTCTCAAACACGGTACACTTTCAGTCGGCTTCATCGGACTCGCGGAAACTCTTAAGTCACTCACAGGTCATCACCACGGCGAAAGCCAGGAATCCCGTAATCTCGGATTGGAAATTATCGCCCATATGCGCCAAAGGTGTGATGAAAAGAGCAAGGATACCAAGCTCAATTTTACCCTTCTTGCCACCCCCGCAGAAGGACTTTCAGGCAGATTTGTCAGAATGGACAAGGAAAAATACGGTTCTATTCCCGGTGTTACGGACAGACCTTATTACACCAATTCTTTCCATGTTCCCGTGTATTTCCCGATTACTGCTTTTGAAAAAATTAAAATTGAGGCACCGTATCACGCGCTTACAAATGCCGGTCACATTTCTTACATTGAAATGGACGGCGACCCGTCAGAGAATCTTGAGGCCTTTGAAGCAGTTATCCGCTGCATGAAGGAAAACAACATGGGCTACGGCTCCGTCAACCATACCGTTGACCGTGACCCTGTTTGCGGATACACCGGCATCATCGGTGATGTTTGCCCGAGATGCGGCAGGCATGAAGGAGAAGGCGTCGATCCTGCAGTTCTTCAGAGACTCAAGGGCTATGACCGCAATACATGCGTCTGCGACGAAAACCCGCTTGAGGAAGCGGACAAGGTGACGCATCCGCTGAAATAATATTGAATACTAATAATTAATATTTAAAAGGAGATAATCAATTATGGCAGCAAAGAAAGCAACAGCTCTCGTTGGTGAGGGTGTAAAGTTTGAAAGAATCAGAAGAATAACCGGCTATCTTGTCGGCACACTCGACCATTTTAATGACGCAAAGCTTGCCGAGGTCAATGACAGAGTTAAGCATTCAATCGGAACAGGCAACGGAGATTTTGAGAAGGTATAATGGAAGGTCAGTTGGATTTACAAACTCCTCTCCGCCTTGCGGGTGTTATCAGAGAGTCGGTTGTTGACGGCCCAGGATGGAGGTTTGTCGTGTTTGCGCAGGGATGCCCTCACCACTGTGAAGGCTGCCAGAATCCGCAAACGCACGATTTCAAGGGCGGCTACGACAGCAATGTCGGCAACATCATTTCCGAAGTAAAAAAGAATCCGCTTCTGGCGGGTGTCACCTTGAGCGGGGGAGAGCCGTTTTCTCAGGCAGCTCAGTTTGCCGTGCTTGCACGTTGTGTTCACAATCTCGGACTGAATGTCATCACTTTTTCCGGATGGACTATTGAGCAACTAATGGACGGTATGACCGAGAAGCCCGAGTGGCGTGAATTGCTGGAGGAAACCGATATACTCATGGACGGCAAATTCGTTCTGAAGCTGAAAACACTGTCGCTCAAATTCCGAGGGTCATCAAATCAACGCTCGATTAACCCAAGGGCATCATTAGAGCACGGGAGAGCAGTTCTCTGCGACATTTAATTAAAACAAAAACAGTGGACAGATTAATTATCCGTCCGCTGTTTTTGAAACAAGAGTGTTAAGAAATGACTTGATTATTCCTCGCCGACAAGCCAGTTGATTGTTACACCGAGAACTTTTGCAAGAGCGACAAGCTCAAAGTCGGTAACATAACGAAGCTGACCCTCAAGCTTGGAAAGTCCGGACGCGTTAAGGTCGATACCGCTGATCTGAAGCTGAGTGAGGAGATCCTTCTGCTTCATGCCGATGTTTTTCCTCTGCTGCTCGACTCTTGCACCGACGATGTTGCGGTCTCCGAGTGCCTGTTTTCTGATTCTCATTTTTTTCCCTCCATTTATTTTTAAATTAGAATGATTGGGC
>CAZIMM010000052.1:7542-12028 GCA_964540415.1 uncultured Eubacteriales bacterium | reverse complement strand
TGGGCTACAGCGCATATTACTCACTGTATAAAAAATATATGCCCTTCAAGTTGTGTGTCCAAAAACACGTACACCTGATAAGGTTATTATACCAGTTTTGAATATAAATGTCAATATGTTTCTATTTGATATTTAGTACAGATATATTAACAATTTGTAAACAGCAAACTTTTTCATCTTATTTTCATCATGTAATTCTAAATTACTTTTATTATTTCCGCTTTTTTTCAAAATATTAAAAATAAATGAAAATGGGAAGTGTATCCGATGAGTATAAACGAATATGCAAATTCCAGAAATTTGACAGCTCTTATGGACTTTTATGAAATGACAATGGCAAACGGATATTTTGCAAATGATATGCTCGACACTGTAAGCGTTTTTGACGTGTTTTTCAGACAGGTTCCCGACGGCGGCGGCTTTGCAATAATGTGCGGTGTTGAACAGCTCATTGATTATCTGTCGAATCTCAGCTTCTCACAGCAGGATATCGAGATGCTTCGTCAAAAGGGTCTGCGCGACGATTTCCTGAACTATCTGTCAAATTTCAAGTTCAGCTGTGATGTTTGGGCGATTCCGGAGGGGACTCCAATTTTTCCGTCTGAGCCAATCATAACCGTCAAAGGTCCCGTAATTCAGGCACAGCTTGTTGAAACAATGGTTTTGCTTTGCATCAACCATCAAAGTCTTATTGCAACCAAAGCAAACCGCATTGTACGCGCTGCGCACGGCAGACCGGTTATGGAATTCGGTTCGCGGCGTGCACAGGGCTTTGACGGCGCTATTTACGGCGCACGCGCTGCATATATCGGCGGATGTGTCGGAACTGCCTGCGCTTTGAGCGAACGTGACTTCCGCATTCCGGCTCTGGGAACAATGGCACACAGTTGGGTGCAGATGTTTGACAGTGAGCTTGAATCCTTCTGCGCATATGCCAGGGAGTATCCGGACAATTGCACACTTTTGGTTGACACATATAATGTCCTGAAATCCGGCATTCCGAATGCAATTGAAGCATTCAGACGTGAACTTCTTCCCAAAGGATATCGTCCGAAAGGGATTCGCATTGACAGCGGAGACATAACCTATCTTTCCAAAAAAGCCAGAAAAATGCTTGACGTGGCCGGCTTTGAAGATTGCGGAATCGTAGCTTCTAACTCACTGGATGAATATATTATTCGTGATATGCTCAATCAAGGTGCGGAAATCAATTCTTTCGGTGTCGGTGAAAGGCTTATAACTGCTTCTTCTGCTCCGGTTTTCGGCGGTGTCTATAAGCTAAGCGCCGTTGAAAAGAACGGTCAGCTTGTTCCGAAAATCAAAATCAGCGAGAACGTTTCCAAAATAACAACGCCGGGTTTCAAAAAGCCGTGGAGACTTTTCGACAATGAAACCGGCAAGGCAATTGCTGATGTAATCACTCTTCGCGATGAGGTTATTGACGACAGCGAGCCATATGAGATTTTTGACCCGGACTACACATGGAAACGCAAACTTATCACAGATTTTACGGCAAAGCCGCTTTTTGTTCAGCTTTTTGACAAGGGCGAAAAGGTTTACAGTTCTCCGGATATTGACAGCATCCGAAGCTACTGCTCCCAACAGGTTGCAACGCTTTGGGATGAGGTATTGCGTTTTGAAAACCCGCACAATTACTATGTTGACCTTTCTCAGAAGCTGTGGGATGAAAAAGAACGTCTTCTCAGTGAGAAAAACTATTTACTCAAATAATTATGGAGGAAAAACACATGAACAGCACACCGCGCCCGGAATACCCGAGACCGCAATTTGAAAGAGAAAGCTTTTTGAATCTCAACGGAGAGTGGGAATTTGAATTTGACTTCGGTTCCAGCGGAGTGGAAAGAGAGTTATATAAAAGCGACAGCTCATTTTCCCAGAAGATAAATGTGCCTTTTTGCCCTGAAAGCAAGCTCTCGGGGATTGAATACAAGGACTTTATGCGCAGCGTATGGTACAAACGTTCTTTCAATCTGCAGAAGGGGAGTGGACGCACACTTTTGCACTTCGGCGCAGTTGATTATGAATGCACTGTATGGATAAATAAGACTAAGGTCGGCTATCACAAGGGCGGCTACTCATCATTCTGCTTTGACATTACCGATGCTGTTATTGACGGTTCAAACACGGTATGCGTTTATGCATTTGACCCGATGATTATAGGCAAACAGCCCATGGGCAAGCAGTCGAACAAATTCTATTCCGCCGGATGCCATTATACGAGAACAACAGGTATATGGCAGACCGTCTGGATTGAGCAGGTTTCGGATACATATATCGGCAGTGTGAGAATTGACACGGCACAGCTGAGCGGAGTTGTGAACGTTGAGGCACAAATTGTCGGTCCGCTTGACGGCGTCACACTTGAGCTGGCTGCTTTTTATGAAGGCAAGGCGGCAGGGGAGTGCACGGTATATGCCGATTGCAACACTGTTATTACAACTCTCAATTTGAAAGAGGCGCACCTTTGGGAAGTGAACAAGGGCGGACTCTACGAAATTGAATACACTTTGAAAAAGAACGGCAAGGTGATTGACAGTGCAAAGGGTTATTTCGGCTTGCGCACGGTGTCAATCAATAACGGAGCAATTTGCATCAACGGTGTAAAAGTGTTTCAAAGGCTTGTTCTCGACCAGGGCTTTTATCCGGATGGCATTTACACAGCTCCGACCGACGGAGATTTGAAAAATGATATTTTGCTTTCGCAGGCTTTGGGCTTCAACGGAGCAAGAATGCATGAACGTGTGTTTGAAGAACGCTATATTTATTGGGCTGATAAGCTCGGATATATTCTTTGGGGAGAGTTTGCAAACTGGGGACTGGATTGTTCTGAGCTCGAGAGCGTTGCGGCAACTTTGCCAGAATGGCTGGAAACAATGAAGCGTGATTACAGCCATCCCGCAATTGTCGGCTGGTGTCCGTTCAATGAAACATGGGATTTCGGTGAAAAGCGTTCAAGGCAGGATCCCAGAACACTTGAAATGGTATATAATGTCACAAAGTCAGTTGACAGAACGCGCCCCGTAATTGACACGAGCGGAAACTATCATGTTGTCACAGATATTTTTGACACACACTGCTATGAGCAAGACCCTGAGAAGCTCAGAGAAATGCTCGATGCTGCCGACGGAGAGGTTTTTGTAACTTTCCCTGACCGTCAAAGCTACAACGGTCAACCTTATTTTGTCAGTGAATACGGCGGAACATGGTGGGCGCCCGGGAAGACTGAGGGCTGGGGTTACGGAAACACACCTAAAACCGAGACTGAGGTTATCGAAAGAATTGTCGGCTTGACCACGGCCTTACTGGAGTGCAAATACTGTTGTGCACTGTGTTACACACAGATTTATGACGTTGAGCAGGAGCAGAACGGTCTCTATACCTACGACAGAAAGAAAAAGTTCTCTGACGAGAGCTATGCAAGAATTAAGGCAGCCACACAGGCAAAGGCGTGTATTGAGGAATGAGTTTGTTGTATAACATTTTTTCTCTTGACAGCTTCAGGCATTTTTGATATATTGTAATTAAGGGAGTGAAAACTCCTTTATAAATAACCTTTTCTTGTTGCGGCTATTCAACGGGGGAGGTTATTTTTTATTTGACGGTGATAAAAAAGCGTGGTAAAATGTAAAAAGGGCGATTTGTAACAGTTGCACAAAAAATCACAGTGAATTATACTAAATAAATGTTTTGTATAGTTGAGGGGAGTGAAAGAGCTGATATAATGAAAAAGGATTTTCAAACCAATCTGCCGATAAGTGTTGAAAAATACCTCAACTATTTGTTGGCAATCAAAAACCGCTCAAAACTGACAGTTGAACAATATGCTTCTGATCTGCAGTTCTTTTTGCAGTTTGTTAAGAGCAAAAAAAACAATTCATTAAAAAACTTAAATCCTGATGAAATAGACATAACTGATTTGGATTACGGTTTTATTGAAAAGATCACAATCGATGACGTGAATACATTTTTGGCTCATTGTCAGACTGAACGAAAAAACAATTCCACAACACGTGCTCGCAAAGTTTCGGCAATTCGCGGATATTATAAATATATAACCAGAATGGGATATATTGCCGAAAATCCTATGCGTGAGCTTGAATCTCCGGCAATAAAAAAAAGATTGCCCAAGTATCTTTCACTTGAGCAAAGCATTAATTTACTTGACTGTGTTGACGGTGAATACAAAGAACGTGATTATTGCATTTTGACATTTTTTCTCAATTGCGGCCTTCGCTTGCAAGAGCTTGTAGACATAAATATTTCTTCAATCAGACAGGACCGTTCAATGCGTGTTGTCGGCAAAGGCAGCAAGGAACGCATTGTATATCTAAACGATGCGTGTGAAAATGCACTTAAATCTTATCTTACGGTGCGTCCGGTTGACGGAGTCAAGGACAAAGACGCGCTGTTTATCAGTCGGCTCAACAAAAGAATCAGTCCGAAAACGGTTCAATACATTGTCAAC
>CAZIMM010000052.1:0-7532 GCA_964540415.1 uncultured Eubacteriales bacterium | reverse complement strand
AAAAATCCGGACTTTCCGACTATGGCTTTTCTGTACATAAGCTGCGTCACACAGCGGCTACGCTCATGTACCGTTACGGAAAAGTTGACATTCTTCTCATCAAGGAAATGCTGGGTCATGAAAATCTCGGAACCACACAGATTTACACTCATGTTGCTTCCGAACAGCTTGAAAAAGCAGCCGAACTCAATCCTCTCTCAGGAGTAAAACAAAAGAAAAATTCAGAGGAAAAGCCCTGAAAAGGCTCTGTTGAGAAGTGCTTCGGCAACAGCGCAAAACAAAGAAGTGAGGACATAAATCAGGAAGTGTAAAAGAAAAACTTTTACCTCTTCCCTGCTGTGAGTCGGTTTTCCCAAAAGTAAAATACCGAATGAGTCTCCGGACATGAGCACACTTTCATTACACGAAATTATAATTATCAGTGAGCAAAATATTGCTGACGGGAATATTGTCAACGCACAATATCCGAGACCCTTTATTGCAAATGTTCGATACATATATCCGCAAATCAGGCCTGCTGATATTCCTTTTATGCAAGGCAAAATACAAATTAAAGGCATACCGACAGCACATAGCCCGGATATCATTCCTGCCGCAATTATACCGCTGTTGAGGAAAAATGAGCGTAAAAACACTGTGAGGACAGAGCTTTCTGTCCTTTTTTCTATATATTCTTCGGCATACGAAGCAAAGCCCGCACCGGAACCGCCGGATGCAAGCTTCGCACCAAACATAACACCCGATGCAAAAATCACCAGCAACAGCATTACGCGCCAATTGCGGATGATTTGAGTTGAGTATTCATACAGCCTTGTCCTGATGTCGAAGGATCGCTCTCTCAAATATTCCTGCATTTTTTTCACTCCTTGATATTGCAGATTATAATTCCAATCAGATTTTTTTACGCTTTTTCGACTTCATATTAACTGCGGCAATGCCGCCCATAGAACCGGAAAGCAAGCCTGCAAACGAAGCTAACAAGGCACGCTTGCCGACAGCTCCGTGTGACACGATGCAGCATACAATCAGCGTGATAATTATGACCGGAAATGCCGCGGCAGCACCGTTGGCGATGCCCTTGACTCTGTTCGGTCTTACAGCCGAAAAGCCCGCAAAAAAACAGGCGACTGAGACAATGCTTATCATGACCGCAACATAAGTGCTCACGGGTAAGCCGCCCTTCAGCAAGAAAGCGGCAAACAAAATCAGCAGCAGAGACTCTGCCACCGTCCCGACGATGCTGCCCTTCAGAATCGTTCTCAAAGCTCCGTGCCGATTTGAATTGTCCGTTCTTCTTTTTCCGCCACGATTCATAACGCACCTCCGCAAAATAAACAGCCCATATCCGTTAAAGGATATGAGCTGTCTTGTTTGAATATTACCAGAATCAGTCTTCGTTCTTCTTCTTTTTCTTTTTTTGAGCCTTTGAGCCTTCTGCTTCAAGCCTTGCCTGACGCTCGGCTTCCTGTGCTTCCTTTGCAGCCTGACGCTCAGATTCAAGCTTCTCGTTTGCGGTGTTGTTTGTTTGAATTGCCCAACGCATAAGCTTTGCCTTGTTTCTGTCTGCACTGGTTTCAATGATGATGTAATCTTCTTTAACCGTAACAACTCTGCCGACGATGCCACCGATAGTTGTAATTTCATCACCGATTTGAAGTGTATCGCGCATTTCCTGTTCTTCTTTTTGCTTTTTCTTCTGCGGCCTGATCATAACAAAATACATAACCGCGAACATACCTGCCATAAGTGCTATCATGACGACCGGATTGCTGCCTTTTGAGGTTGAGCCCGAAGCGGCTGTGCTTGCCAATAAGGTGAAAAGATTCATTAAAGCGACCTCCAAAAAAATATAACAATCTGTATTATAACGGTAAAAGCAAAAATATGCAAGCAATTTATTGCTTTATTTGTGAACACATTGTAAATTACGGAATTCAGATTCGAGTATCAAGACGATCAACCCAGCGGTTTTTGAAGCTTTCAAAGGTTCCCGCAACAATTTCATCACGTATTTTTGCCATAAGCATATTATAGAAATAAAGGTTATGCATAACGCAAAGACGCATTGCCAGCATTTCTTTTGACTTGAACAGATGCCTGATATATGCTCTGGAGTGTCTGCGGCAGGTCGGGCAGTCACAAAGCGTATCAATGGGAGAAAGGTCTTTTTCATACTTGGCGTTATTCAGGTTGATTATGCCGTCCCAAGTGAAAAGATGTCCGTGGCGGGCATTGCGGCTGGGCATCACGCAATCAAACATATCCACTCCCCTGCTGACGCCCTCAAGAATATTCCCCGGTGTTCCGACACCCATGAGATATCTGGGCTTGTCAGCCGGCATATGAGGCTCAACTGCGCTGATGATGCGGTACATCTCCTCTTTCGGCTCGCCGACGGCAAGCCCTCCGATTGCGTATCCGTCAAGATTAAGTTCGGCAATTTCTTTCATGTTGTCAATGCGCAAAGATTCATACGTGCAGCCCTGGTTGATTCCGAAAAGCATCTGGTCTTTGTTGATTGTGTCCTCAAGGGAATTTAGCTTCTCCATTTCATCCTTGCAGCGCTTGAGCCAGCGGACCGTGCGTTGACAAGACTCTCGTGCATATTGCAGCTCCGCAGGATTTTCGACACATTCGTCAAAAGCCATTGCAATTGTTGAACCTAAATTTGACTGGATTCTCATGCTTTCTTCGGGGCCCATGAAGATTTTTCTGCCGTCAACATGAGATGAAAATGACACTCCCTCTTCCTTGATTTTGCGAAGTGAAGCGAGCGAAAAAACCTGAAAGCCGCCGCTGTCGGTGAGTATCGGTGCATCCCATCCGGTGAATTCGTGAAGTCCGCCGAGTTCACGAACCAGAGAGTCACCCGGACGGACATGGAGGTGGTATGTGTTGCACAGCTGAACCTGACAGCCGATGTCCTTGAGGTCATAGGCGCTCACCGCGCCCTTGATTGCTCCGCATGTGGCAACATTCATGAACAACGGAGTGCGGACAGTGCCGTGAACTGTAGCAAGCTCCCCGACACGGGCACAGTTTTCTTTATGCGTAACCTTAAAAATAAAACTCACTCCTTTGTTACTTCAACAGCATTGCATCACCGAAAGAGAAAAAGCGATATCTTTCTTCAACGGCAATTTTATAGGCATTCATCGTGTGCTCATAACCGGCAAAAGCGCTCACAAGCATAATCAGCGTGCTTTCGGGCAGGTGAAAGTTTGTCAGCAGACAATCAACACACTTGAACTCATATCCCGGGTAAATAAAAATGTCGGTGTCGTCCTCATATTCACGAATACATCCCAGCTTTGTTGCAACGCTTTCGAGAGTGCGCGCACCGGTTGTTCCAACGGCAAAAACTCTGCCGCCGTTTTGTTTTGTAGAGTTGATGACCTCGGCTGTTTGAGCGGAAATACGGTAATGCTCCGAGTGCATTTTATGCTCCTCGATGTTTTCGACCTTAACCGGGCGAAATGTGCCCAATCCGACATGTAAGGTTACAAAAGCAACTTTTACGCCCATAGCTCTGATTTGGTCAAGCAACTCGTTTGTAAAATGCAGCCCGGCTGTCGGCGCTGCGGCGGAGCCGATGACGCTTGAATAAACAGTTTGATAACGCTCCTTGTCCTCAAGCTTTTGAGTGATATAATGAGGCAGAGGCATCTCGCCGATTTGGTCAAGAACCTCGAAAAAGCTGCCGTCGTATTCAAAGCGCACAAGTCTGTTGCCGCCGTCAAGAACGTCAACAACCTCGGCATACATAAGACCGTCGGCAAAGCTGAAGCGCTTGCCGGGTTTTGCTTTTTTTCCGGGACCGGTAACACATTCCCACTCATTTTCCGAATGCCTTGAAAGCAATAAAAATTCAACAGCAGACCCGGTGTCCTCTCTGACTCCGTAAATTCTGGCGGGAAGGACGCGAGTGTTATTAAGAATCAAACAATCCTTCGGCGTCAGAAATTCCGGGAGCTGATTGAAAACTTTATGTTCAATTTCACCGGTATTTTTATCCATAACAAGCAATCTCGACATATCCCGACGCTCAGACGGGGTTTGTGCGATCAATTCGGGCGGTAAAGAATAATAAAAATCGCTTTTTTTCATTGCAAATCCTCATACTTTGTGATATGATATCATGTATTATATTGCAAAACAAAGAATTTTACAAGTCTATTTAAGCAAAAGGAGTGCATTCATCATGAAAAAGTTCAATGTCGGTATAATCGGAGCAACGGGAATGGTCGGTCAGCGTTTCATCACCATTCTCGAGAATCATCCGTGGTTTAATATTACCGTGCTCGCGGCAAGCTCTCGCACGGCAGGCAAAAAATACAGCGAGGCTGTCGGCTCACGCTGGACTATGGATGTTCCGTTTTCCGAGAAAACCGGCGACATGATTGTGATGGACGCAACGAAGGATATTGAAAAAATCACATCACTTGTCGACTTCGTATTTTGCGCCGTTGACATGAAGAAGGACGAAATCAAGGCTCTTGAAGAAGCATATGCAAAGGCGGAATGCCCTGTTATGTCAAACAACAGCGCAAACAGAGGAACGCCGGATGTTCCGATGATTATTCCGGAGCTGAACGCGGATCACGCAAAAATCATTCCCGCACAACGAAAACGTCTGGGCACGAAACGCGGTTTTATAGCAGTAAAGTCAAATTGTTCGTTGCAAAGCTATGTTCCAGCGCTTTTCCCGCTCAACGAATTCGGAGTAAAAGACGTGTTGGTTTGCACTTATCAGGCAATTTCCGGCGCAGGAAAAACTTTTAAAACTTGGCCGGAAATGCTGGACAATGTTATTCCCTACATCGGCGGTGAGGAAGAAAAATCCGAAATCGAGCCTCTCAAAATCTGGGGCAGTATTCAGGGGGACGTCATCGTTCCGGCAAGCAAACCGAACTTTACGGCGCAGTGCATCAGAGTTCCCGTTTCAAACGGTCATATGGGCGCTGTGTTTGTGAGGTTTGACAACAAGCCTTCAAAAGAGCAAATCCTTAAAATCTGGAAGGAATTCGAGGGCCCGGCACAGAAGATGAATTTGCCGAGTGCTCCCAAACAGTTCCTGAATTACTTCGTTGAGGACAATATGCCTCAGACAAAGCTCAACCGCGACATGGAAGGCGGTATGGCTATTTCAGTCGGCAGGCTGCGTGAGGACACACAGTATGACTACAAGTTTGTTTGCCTTTCCCACAACACACTCAGAGGTGCAGCGGGCGGAGCCGTTCTCATGGCTGAATACCTTTGCGTCGCAGGGTACATTGATTAACTTATTATACGGGGGTTTTTGATATGAAGAAGAACACAATTTTCACCGGTGCGGGTGTCGCAATCATTACACCGTTTGATGAAAACAACAAGGTCAACTATAAGCTTCTCGGTGAAATTATTGACGATCAGATAGCAAACGGCACGGATGCTATTGTTATCTGCGGCACAACCGGCGAGGGCTCTACTCTTGACCATGTTGAGCATTCAAATACAATAAAGTTTGCCGTTGATTACACTGCAGGCAGAATTCCTGTTATTGCAGGCACAGGCAGCAACGATACCGCTTACGCAGTCAAGCTTTCAAACGAGGCCGAGGAGGCAGGGGTTGACGGCCTGCTCATGGTAACGCCGTATTACAACAAAACCTCTCAAAGCGGCCTTATTGCGCACTATGAGTACATTAACGAGCGTGTCAGCACGCCGATAATCCTTTACAATGTTCCGTCGCGCACCGGCATGAAGATTCTTCCGGAAACATATGTTGAGCTTGCAAAGCTGTCAAACATTGTTGCAACCAAGGAAGCGAGCGGCGATATCTCGGCAATTGCAAAAACCATTTCTCTTTGCGGAGACAGCCTTGATGTCTATTCCGGAAATGACGACCAGATAACGGCAATCATGTCTCTCGGCGGCAAAGGTGTTATTTCGGTGCTTTCAAATGTTGCTCCCCGTGTTGCACACGATATTGCTGCAAAGTATCTTGAGGGCGACTGTGCCGGCAGTGCAAAGCTTCAGCTTGAGTATTTTGACCTCTGCTCTGATTTGTTCATTGATGTCAATCCGATTCCCGTAAAGGCGGCAATGTGCATGATGGGCATTGATGTCGGACCGTGCAGGCTTCCCTTGGGCAAGCTTTCCGCATCTTCTGAGGATAAGCTCCGCTCGGTGCTGGAACGCCACGGATTGATTAAATAACACAGGTGATTAAAGATGTTTAAAGTATTGCTGAGCGGCTGCGGCGGCGCAATGGGCAAAATGATTGCCGAATGCGCTTCCGGAGCTGAGGATTGTGAGATTGTCGCGGGGCTTGATATAGCGCCGTGCGATGCTCCGTTTCCGGTGTTCACTAGCATCGAAAGCGTAAACGTGGACTTTGATGTCATCATTGATTTTTCACATGTTTCGGCTCTTGACAATGTTCTGAAGCTTGCACTTTCAAAAGGCAAGCCCGCTGTTATTGCAACAACCGGGTTCAGCGAAGTTCAACGCGCAAGCATTTTGCTGGCGTCGGCTCAGATTCCGATTTTTTTCACGGCAAATATGTCGTTGGGTGTCAGTCTTGTCTGTGAGCTTGCACAAAAGGCAGCCGCTGTTCTCGGCGGGAGCTTTGACATTGAGATTGTTGAAGCTCATCACCACAGAAAGCTTGACGCTCCAAGCGGAACGGCTTTGATGATTGCTGACGCAATTTCGGAAAGTCTCGATTACGAGCCGGAATATGAATATGACCGCCACTCAAAGCACGAAAAGCGTTCAAAGGACGAGATCGGCATTCATTCAATTCGCGGCGGCACAATTGTCGGCGAACATGAGGTTATTTTTGCAGGAGACGATGAGGTAATCAAAATCTTCCACAGCGCGTCCTCAAGAAAGATTTTTGCCAACGGCTCAATAAATGCGGCACGGTTTATTTCAAAGAAGGCACCGGGCTTGTATTCAATGAAAGAGCTTGTTTCGGAAATGTAAAAACAAAACAATACCGACCGTACCGTTCATTGCTGACGGTGCGGTCGGTTCTTTTTGTGCAGGTTTAAAGAGTGATTTTATGGAAAGCCTTTTTGCCCTTTTTGATTATTGCCTGTCCGCTGCTGCGCAGAGAATCAAGTTCAATGTTGAACGAAATTCCGGAAACCTTTTCATCGTTGACACAAACACCGCCCTGGTCAACGAGTCTGCGTGCTTCACCCTTGGACTTTGCAAGACCGGTCTTCACCATAACGTCGAGAATTGAAATGCATCCGTTGGTGAAATCGTCCTCTGTGAGCACTGTTGTCGGCATATTTTCATCGTCAGCACCGCCGCCGAAGAGTGAACGTGCGGCTTTTTGCGCTTTCTCCGCCTCGTCTTCACCGTGAATGAGCTTAGTCACCTCATATGCAAGCTTTTCTTTTGCAGAGTTAATTCCGCTGCCTTCGAGCTTTGCATATTCGTCAATTTCCTCAACCGGGATAAAGGTGAGCATCTTCATGCAGTTGACAACATCAGCGTCATCAATATTGCGCCAGTACTGATAGAAATCATAAGGTGAG
>CAZIMM010000051.1:0-14053 GCA_964540415.1 uncultured Eubacteriales bacterium | reverse complement strand
CTAGTATTGATTATTACCCAAAATCCGATTTTCTGTTATATTCGCAGTATGTTCAGCAAGTACCCACCGTTATTGCTCTTGGCTGTCCCATATACCCGCAATCTCCTGATATTGCGTGTGTTTCAGCTTGTCGGCATCGGTGACGCCGTCTCATGTTTACATTCTTAGATATTTAAATAATCTCCAGCTCGTCCTTGCTCGGGAGCGGGTCGAACTTGTTAAAAGGCGGCAGCTGATACCAAAACGCAACGGAAGCGATATCGTCCTGCAGCGGCAGATAGCGTCCGCCGCTCCGCCAGCCGAGCGCCTGAATCGTTACGCGCAGTTTTTCATCAAACCTTATCGGGTCGGTAATATGCCACCTGTAAAGCGAAAATCTCTGCTGCGAGGAATAAAGTCCGTCCGGTCGGATAATCTTCGTGAGCCCCGAATACGGCGTTGAAAACTCCGCATAACGTCCCTTAACGTCAAAATTATTCGAGCCGCAGAAATAATCCTCAGTGCCCGTGCCGCAAATTGTGGGGTACTCCTTATCGGAGTCAATAAAGAACTTTATCTCGCCCTCTCCCCACCAGCCGGAGTTATTCACGCCCCAAGCCATATATGTGCCCACATACTGTCCCTTGCCGCTGACATTATCAAGAATAACGTAATCGCTTTTATACGGCAGCGGATTGGTTCGCCTGAATTGCGCGTGGAAATATGCACAGTCCTCGGGGACATCGGTTAAAATGTAGTCAATTTGATAATAAACAACAAGGTCGTCATCCGCAAGGTTTTCGAGAGTAATCCGGCAGCGCTTGCGAAAAGGCATTTCCCAATAGCAATTAAGTCCCCTCGACGGATTGACGCAGACAGCAAGCGAGGATATCTGCGAAAAGCCATCCGACATATACGCCGAGGCAAAGAAGTCGCCTATCGGACATTCAACGCTCGGGAACTCGCAGCCGTCCCAATAAATTCTGATTATCGTAAAACGGGACGAGCCCTGAGGAGTTATCCACATATGTTCAACAGCGCCGGAGCCGCAGATATCCGCAAGCTCGAAAACGGAATGTGCCTTGATTGACACTGACGGTGAAACCTTCCAGCCGATTCCGAGGTCGCGCGCACAGCTTTTGCCCGTTCCGTCCGAAGCCATACCGCCCTTGCCCGTATCGCCTGTGAAGTTTTCGGGAGATATCGAACGTGACTTCGCATTTGAAATCCTTGAAAGATTTGACATTGAAACTCCGAGACCGTTAAACATTTTTGCTCCTCCTTCGGTATTATTATTTTGCAAAAACAGTATATCAAATTAAGCCGGTAAAATCAATAATATAAAACCGTAATAATGCAATGTGATGACTTTACGTTTCTGTGCAGCAGAAAAATGCAAATCATATTGCCTGATAAATTATAAAATATCACCGATTTTTGCGACCATCTTGATTTTCTTATGCGGTTTTGATGTGATTTTATCAATAGAATAATCCGATTTGCTCAGCAACACCATTTACAGAACACCGGACGTTTTTGTTGAATTACTGAGCGGTTTCAAAACTAATACACGAAAAATTGCACTATTTCACGGAACATAGTTTCGTGAAAAGGTGGAATCGATTTTTCAGGTATATCAAGGCTGGCAAGGATTATTTGCGATTTTTACCCCTGTCAACCTGTTGTATCTTTGCACAATATCACGATTGAAACATCAAAGCCTTGAAAGCGCAGAAATTTTCGAAACCGCGAAATGAAAAATGGATCTCACGATTGTATTTCCGAAAGGGTCTTATATGGTACAAATAACTGGATTTAAACCGACATAAGAAAGCCCTCACTTGAAGCAGATGATATCGCCGACTTGGCGAAAAAGTGACTTCGGCATTCTTTGGAACCACATCAGAATTATTAATTTTAATTTTTAGTTAGGGTTGATTTAATTTTATAATTATGTTATATTACATAAAATATTTATGCTCCGGAGATGATCAACATAAACTATTCCGCTCTTGTTAAAAACTGCAAAAAGGATACTACAGGCTTTGTATCAAAAAAGCTTGCGATACTCGGTGACTGCGCAACACAGCATATTGCCAAAGCCATAAAGGGCTATGCTGTTGAACGAAATGTTGCGCTCGATGTGTTTGATGCCGACTACAACCAGATTCTTGCTCAGGTTTTTGACGATGATTCCGAGCTTTACAGTTTTAACCCGGATTATATTTTGATGATACAATGTACGGAGAAACTTTATGAAAAGTATTGCTCAACTCCGGTTGCCGAAAGGTGCAATTTCTCCGATAAAACTGTTTCACAGATATGCTCATATTGGGAAAAAATCCGCAGCACATGCAAGGCGAGAATTTTGCAGTTCAATTTTCCTGAAATTGATGACAATGTTTTCGGAAGCTTTGCAAACGGCACGGAGTCATCATTTCTGTTTCAGCTGAGAAAGCTGAATTTTTTGCTTAACACAGCTGCCTCGTCAAGCAAAAATGTTTTTATTGTTGATATAATGTCGCTTCAAAACCGAATCGGCAGAAACCAGTATTTTGACCCGAAGCTGTACTATATTGCTAAAATTCCGATTTCTCTTGATGTGCTTCCGGATATTGCAAGAGTTGTTAACGATGTTATTTGCGCACTTAACGGCAGCTTCAAGAAGTGTGTCATTCTCGACTTGGATAATACGCTGTGGGGCGGCGTTATCGGCGATGACGGACTTGACGGAATTCAGATCGGGGAACTTGGCCTCGGACATGCTTTTTCGGATTTTCAGCAATGGCTTAAAGAGCTGAAACAGCGCGGAATAATTCTTGCGGTTTGCAGCAAAAACAACGAGGACGCGGCAAAGGAGCCGTTCATCAAACACCCGGATATGATACTCCGTCTCGATGATATTTCTGCTTTTGTTGCAAACTGGGAAGATAAAGCGCAAAATATTCGTTCAATACAAAAAGCTCTCAATATCGGCTTTGACAGTATGGTATTCATTGATGATAACCCCTTTGAGCGCAACCTTGTCCATTCAATGATTCCCGAGATAACAGTGCCGGAGCTTCCGGAAGATCCCTCTCTTTATCTTGAATATCTGCGCAGCCTGAATTTGTTTGAGACCGCGTCATATTCAGAGGAGGACGTATCAAGAACAAAGCAATACCAAGACGAATTCAACCGCAATATTGCAAAAGATAAATTTGAAACATACGATGACTATCTCAAGAACCTTGAAATGAAAGCGGAAAGCGGTCCTTTCAGGCAATTTGATTTCCCGAGGATTTCTCAGCTCACACAGCGTTCAAATCAGTTCAATCTGAGAACGGTGCGGTATACCGAAGCGGAAATTGCCGATATTGCGGAAAGTGACAAATATCTGACAATCAGTTTTTCGCTGGAGGATAACTTCGGAAACCACGGTCTGATAAGCGTTGTTATTCTTGAAAAGCATGATGACGGCATCCTGTTTATAAACACTTGGCTTATGAGCTGCCGTGTATTAAAGAGGGGTATGGAAGAATTCATCGTCAACACCATCATTGAAACAGCGCAGAAAAACGGATTCAATTCCGTTGTCGGGGAATACATCAAAACTCCCAAAAACGCCATGGTTAAGGATATTTACAGCCGAATGGGCTTTGAACAGATTTCCGACACCATATACCAAGCCAACACTGATTCGTTCGTAAAAAACAAAACATATATAAAGGAGAAATAAAAATGACAAGAGCAGAAATTCTGACAAAGGTAAACGAAATCTTCCACGATGTATTTGATGATGAAGACATCGTTGTAACTGAAGAAACTGTTGCAGATGACATCGAGGATTGGGATTCGCTCACCCATATCACATTGATTACAGAGGTTGAGGACGCGTTTGGCTTCAAGTTCGGAATGAAGGACGTTCTCGGAATGAAAAACGTTGGCGAAATGCTTGATATAATTGAAAATAATCAAAAATGAATATAAACGAATATTTATATGATGACATTGAGATAGGTCATACCGAATACTTTTATGCCGAAATAACACAGGATATGATGGACAAATTCAGAGCCGTCACTCAGGACACAAACCCGCTGCACTGCGATGCTCAGTTTGCTGTGTCCTGCGGTCATCCGTCCTGTGTTGTTTACGGTATGCTTACCGCGTCCTTTTTTTCAACCCTTGCGGGCGTATATCTGCCGGGGAAATACAGCCTTATTCATTGCGTTGAGACAAATTTCCGAAAGCCTGTTTACGTTGGGGACAAGCTTAAAATTACCGGTAATGTCAAGGATAAAAGCGATGTGTTTAAAACTATTGAGCTGAAAGTAACGATTGAAAACCAAAGCTCGGTTAAAGTCTGCACGGGGAAAATGAGGGTAGGCTTCAACAAATAGTTTTGCATCATGGCGGATGGGGGTACATATGACTCTTTTTTCTATAAAGTTTATAGTGTTTTTTCTGGCAACTCTGCTGGTTTACTACATTTTTCCGAAAAAATACAGATGGATTACTTTGCTGATTTCCGGCGGAGTATTCTATTATTTTGCAGGTACCTTATATACCGTAGTATATCTCATTGCATCAATTGCCGTTTCCTTTTTTGCTTCAAATTATGCAGCCAAGCAAAACAAAAAAGCAGAGAAGCAACGTGAAAGCGGCAATGTCAGCGAAGCCGACAAAGCAAAAAGAAAAGCTAAAACAGTTTTTGTTTTAGCGGTATGTATTAACCTCGGAATGCTTGCTGCACTCAAATATACAAACTTTTTTCTCGGCAATGTTGAGGGAATTCTGAAAATTTTCAATTCGTCTGCCGATATTCCCCAAATGCATTGGTGTGCTTCACTCGGCATCAGCTTTTACACGCTTCAAATTGTCGGATATCTTGCGGATTCTTATTGGGGAATTTCCGAGCCGGAGCACAATATATTCAAGCTCGCTCTTTTTACGGGATACTATCCGCAGATGCTTTCGGGACCTATTTCCAGATACAAGGAGTTGGCTCCGCAGCTTTATAAGGGCACAAGCTATAACGCCGAGTGTGTTACGATGGGCATGGAACGCATGCTGCTCGGAATGTTCAAAAAGCTTGTAATCGCAGAGAACATTGCCCCCGCAACAGCATTGATTTTTGCTTATCCGGAAAAATACAACGGCGCTTTTGTGTGGCTCGGAACAGCATTGTACGTTATTCAGATATACAATGATTTTTCAGGCTGCATGGATATTGTTCTCGGTGCATCGGAGTGCTACGGCGTAAAGCTGCCCGAAAACTTCCGCACCCCGTTTTTCTCCAGAACAATTCAGGAATTCTGGCAGAGATGGCATATCACGCTCGGATTGTGGCTCAAGGATTACCTTATGTATCCCATTCTGAAATCATCGGCATGGGTCAAAATGGGGCGCAAAATCAAGAAAAAATTCGGCAAAAGAGCAGCAAAGCTTATTCCTTTGTTCATCGGAATGCTTATTCTGTGGATTGCCATGGGAATGTGGCACGGCAACGGCTGGAAATATATATTTGAAGGCATTTGGTTCTGGATTGTTATTGTCCTGGGGCAAGCACTTGAACCGCAGTTTAAATCTGTTTTGAAATTTTTGCACATCAGAAGGGACGCAAAGCTGTGGCATGCATTCCAATGCGTGAGAACATGGTTTATTTACGGAGTGGGCGCGCTCTTTTTCCGCGCAAACAGCACAATAGATGCATTCAGAATGATTAAGAGTGCATTTACTCCGAGTGATATATTGCTGTCCTCAAAAGGTTTGCGCGGCTTTATTATCGAAAACTTTGCAAAAAGATTTACTACTTTGCTTTCGGATAACAGCAGCATGAAATATTTACTGATTGTTTTTGCATTTTTATATTTTTATCTTCCGTTTTCAATCGCGTTGGTTGCAATTATCGGCATATATGAAAACAAACAAAGCAGCTCAATAATCACATGGGTAAGTAAAAGAAATATTGCTGTTCGCTGGTTTATAATTTTGGCAATATTTGTACTTATTCTTGTGTACGGTGCGTATGGTTTACACTTTAATCCTGAAGATTTCATATATGGGGGATTCTGATATGACTGAAGGGACAAAGCATATTTGTAAATCAATTGTAAAAACAATTTGCTTTTTGATCATTGCTTCAGTGGTCTTTGTAATGACTTCATATGCGGTAAAGCCACACTATGCAGATAAGGACAGACGGATATTCGCAGGATTTTACGGAGAAAAAGACAATACCGTTGACATGGTCTACATCGGAGGAAGCGCGGCGTTTGTGTTTTGGGAACCGATGAGAGCGTGGAACAGCAAAGGCTATGCAACGTGTCTATTGGGAAATAACGCGCTTCAGCCAACGCTTATTAAGTATTGCGTTAAAGAAGCGTTAAGATCTCAGAATCCCGAGCTGCTTCTCATTGATGTGCGTCCGTTTATTTATGGTTGCGATACTTCAGTATCAACAAACTACAGCAACGGTGTCAAAGGTAATGTCTCCAATACTATAACTCAGATGTCTTATTCGGTTAACCGGCTGCAGGCAATATATAATACTGTACCGATGGAAATCGGAAAGTTCCCTTACGTTTTTGACATTGTAGGTTTTCGCGATGCTTATTCCGCGACAAGCCTGCTACGCAATCCGATGCTGATTTTCAACCGTTATCACGATCCGTACAAGGGCTTTGTATTTATTGACAAGCATTGTGAAGAAACATTCACCGATCAAAGCGCTGTTACCGAAAAGGCTGAAATATCCGAGGAGTTAAAACCTGTTCTGGAGGACCTTTTAGATTATCTGAAAACACTTGACAAGGATGTTCTTTTTGTTGTTCATTCATATTGCATAAGCAGGGATGACCAGATGAAGTATAATTATCTTGAGCAGATAATTACAGAAAACGGTTTTAACTTTTTAAACTGCAACAATTACTGCAGCGAAATCGAGTTAGATTATTCGCGTGATTTTTATAACGAAAACCATGTCAATATTTTCGGGGCGGACAAATATACGGATTTTCTTGCCGAATATCTGGATAAGAATTACACGCTCCCCGACCGACGCTCCGACCCCGATTACAGCAGTTGGAGCAGTGACTATAAAACATGGATTTCCGATCATAAAAGTCATGAGACAACAATAGAAAAGCTTATACAGGAATCCGAGGAGAAGTAACGGGTATGACTGATTTAACATTACGCAACGGCATAAGTGTTCCCCCGATAGGATTCGGAACGTGGAAAATTGAAAATTCCGATGCTGCCGAAACCGTTAATAACGCAATCGGCTCGGGATACAGGCATATTGATACTGCCGCCGCTTACGGAAATGGCTTTTATGTCGGAAAGGCAATCAAAAAATGCGGTGTGCCGCGCGAAGAATTGTTTGTTTCGTGCAAGCTTTGGAACGCATCAAGAGCCGAGGAAGCCTATGATTCATGCAAAAAAAATCTCAAGCTGATGAAGCTCGACTATTTTGATCTGTTTTTGATTCATTGGCCGGCATCTCCTGCTGTCCACGAAAACTGGAAGGAAATAAATGCCGAAACCTGGCGTCAGATGGAGAAGCTTTATTCAGACGGATTAGTTAAGGCTATCGGAGTCAGCAATTTTACTGCGCACCACCTTGAAACGCTGAAAAATACGGCTGAAATTATTCCGATGGTGAATCAGATAGAGTTTCATCCGGGTTTTTTTCAAAAGGATACGCTTGAGTATTGTGATGATAACAATATTGTTGTTGAGGCGTGGAGTCCTATCGGCTCGGGTGCATTGCTTTCAGAGCCTTTATTAAATGCCGTTTCTCAAAAGTATTCCAAATCCGCTGCTCAGATTTGCCTCAGATGGTGTGTTCAGCACGGCGTTATCCCTGTTGCAAAATCAGTCAACCCCGAAAGAATGAAACAAAACCTTGAAATATTTGATTTTGAAATCAGTAATGACGATATGAAAGAAATAGATAATATGCCGACAACGGCATATTCAGGGCTAAATCCCGATACAATTATTAAATTCGGGTGAAAGGAAAACAGCAATGAATTCAGATGCCGAAAGACTTATGCAAATCAAAAAGGCTATTTTCTTGACAGCATATTCGAGCAATATGCCGGCGGCTCATCTTGCCTCGTCCTATTCAATAGTTGACTTCCTTTATGTTTTATATTTCAAAGGTATACTGTCATACAAGCCCGATTTTCCCGATTGGGAGGACAGGGACAGAGTAATTCTGAGCAAGGGTCATGCAAGCCTTGCATTATATTCAATTATGTGCAGCGCGGGGTATTTTCACCGTTCCGAGCTGTTTACATTCTGCAAGGGCAACACAAGGCTCGGCGGTGAGCCGAATATGAATATTCTTAAAGGCGTTGAGGCGTGTTCCGGCTCTCTCGGACACGGTCTGTCATACGGTGTCGGCATTGCCCTTGCAAAAAAGCTGGACAAGAAACCGGGACACACATATGTGATTGTCGGAGATGGCGAACTTCAGGAGGGTTCGGTA
Source organism: uncultured Eubacteriales bacterium (assembly GCA_964540415.1). Lineage (GTDB taxonomy): Bacteria > Bacillota > Clostridia > Oscillospirales > Acutalibacteraceae > CAZIMM01. The sequence continues at coordinate 5,595 of CAZIMM010000051.1, read as the reverse complement.
TGGGAAGGTGTCATGTCAGCTTATGCGCATAAGCTTGACAACCTTACCGTTATTCTTGATTTTAACCGCATTCAGAAAATGGGCACGGTTATTGATACAATGGGAATAGAAGATTGGCAGAGCAAATGGGAGTCGTTCGGATGGGAAACTGTCCGGACAGACGGATACAATCTTTCTGAAATAGAGACCAGTCTGAACTCGTTTGTTCCATCCGGCAAACCGAGGCTTATAATTGCAGAAACCGTCAAGGGTCACGGCGTTAGCGTTATGGAAAACAATCCTTCGTGGCATTTTAAAATGCCAAATAAAAAAGAGCTGAAGGCTTTTATCTCTGAACTCAATATCACCGAGGAGGAACTTGCAAAATGCAGAGAGCATATTTAATGGCATTATACGATATAGCTCTTGTTGATAAAAATGTCATATCAATAATTGCAGACAGCGGCACAGGTTACGATGAGCTGTTTAAGCGCGATTTTCCGAGCCAGTTTTTGGATTTTGGCATTTCCGAACAAAATATGGTTGCTGCCGCAGCAGGTATGGCATCGTGCGGCAAGATTCCGTTTGTGTATACGGCAGGTGCCTTCCTTGCCTACCGCTGCAATGAATTCATTCGTGATGACTGCTGCTTTCAAAATATGAATGTCAAGATTGTCGGCATGGGCAGCGGGCTTTCTTGGTCAACTCTCGGTGCAACACATCACACAACCGAGGATATATCTGTACTCAGAGCCTTCCCGGGAATAACGATTTTTTCGCCTGCTTGTCCGTCTGAGGTGGCTGACGTTGTAAAAGCCGCATATGAAATTGACGGGCCTGTTTATATAAGACTGGGCATGAGCGCTGAACCCGAGGTATATGAGCACGAGCATCATTTTAACGTGGGAAAAGCGGAAATTCTGCGCGACGGCAAGGATGTTGCCGTGTTCTCAACAGGCAGTATTACAAGCGAGGTCTTGTTGGCTGCAAAGAAGCTGGAGGAGCAATACGGAATATGCGCGTCGGTTTTTAACGTTCACACAGTCAAACCTTTTGACAGCGATGCCGTTCTTGATGCCGCAAAAAAGACAAAGCTCATTGTTTCTGTTGAGGAGCACAATGTTTTCGGAGGGCTTGGTTCATCAATTGCAGAGGTTCTTGCTGAAAACAACACTTCATCAATACTCAGGAGAATCGGTCTTAACGATTGCTTTGCCCATGGCTACGGAAGCATTGCCGATGTCAGAAAGATCAACGGTCTTGACAGTGATTCCATCTGTGACAAGATTTACGGATACCTTAATGTATAATGTATTTGTAAATTACTTATATTGGCTTTATAGGTTTTTGTTTAATGTATTAACGTATAATAACGAACTCCGGTGACTGCTGCTATATATTGAAAAACTCGATTTTTCGTGGTCGCCCGCCATATTCGGGGGGGACTCAGAAAATTCGAGTTATTTCATTTATTTGAAATTTGCGTGTTTCAAGGAACTGAGCCTGTGCTGGAGATACCTGTTGATAGATACCTGACTCATTCTTCAAGGACTGCAATCCTATGTGCATTGCCGTCCCTGATATGCCGCGTTCCGGCTCACACACAGTCTCTCCGGTTCCGTTTTGATGAATTTTTCCAATGGCTCAAAGCGGAACACATAAGTTTTCAATGAAACCATTAATTGCTATGGGTGTTGGTTGGGTCTTGATGTCACAGAACCGGAAGAAGTTTTACCATCTTGGTGGAATGCCGTTTGTCTGTGTAAAACGCGAACAGGAAGCATTCAAATATTTGTTTACCGTCTTTTATGGTAAAGGTCTTGTTGTTTGCAATGAGTTTTCAGTGCAAGTTGGAGCTGCTCCTCTTGGATTAATACGGCGAATTTGAACATAAAAATGTTGCAGCAAAAAAAGTATGGAATTTTCACCGTTTTCTGCGCGTAACCCGGGTGAAAAATGAATATTCCCGTTTGCCGGTAATGGAGCATTTTGACGCTCTTCTGCACGGCAGGCGGGAATTTTCTTTATATTCCGCAAATTGCGGAAAACAAAATGCCTTGAAGCAAGACCTTTTGCGTGCAAATGAGTAAAAGAAAGAACGCAGGCATCATAATTAATGCTTGCGTTCTTATATGGTCTTGGGCGCGGATTTTTCCGATAGTGTTAAGTAATAATTACCGGTTTTTCAACTTTGCCTTGTAAGTTATCGGTGTGTAAACCGCATTGACGGTTATGCCGCCGACGGTAAGGCTAACGGGTTTCCGCGCCAAACTCAAGATCTGCATTCACAAGGGTACGGAATTTTTCAGGCACTTTTGACAGTGCTTCACCCGGTTTCCGTTTTGGCAGGGGGGAAGATGTCAACAAAATCAGCGGTGTGTGTTTGTTGTTTTTGTTTTTTGAAGTTCTGACAGTTGAATTGATTATGTCATATCGGATACCTTTTATATTGACATTTATATGATTATGAATTATACTTTTTAAAGATATTGCAAATGCAAAAAGATAAACAGACCGAAGGGGTTGATTTCATGAAAAATCTCCGGACAAAAACTCTGCTTGTTTTGATTATGTGCATATGTACTGCAATGCCGGCAAACGCTCTGAAAAGTCAAATCGCATGCTGCGGCACAACATACCATGTCAGCTGTTCAGCACCCAATGCATCGGACTCAAACGCCGGAACGCTGTCTGCACCGTTTCTGACAATAAGAAAGGCTGCCGAAATAATGCAGCCCGGCGATACGGTGATAATTCATGAGGGTGTCTACCGCGAGAAGGTTTCTCCTGCGAGAGGCGGAACATCATGGGCTAACATGATAACCTACCGGGCAGCTGAAGGCGAAAAGGTTGTCATAAAAGGTTCGGATGAGTGGGCACCCGTGTGGAAGCCGTCCGAATATATTAAGACACCGGATGCATTCACATGGCAGGCAACGCTTTCACCGGATATGTTTAAGGGTGCAAACTTTTTTGCGCTCATAAATCTCCGCACCGACAGACTGCGGGATTTTATTGTCAACTCGGAGAAAGTGAGAGGGTGCATTTTCCTCAACGGGAAACCCGTTCACCAGGTATCGAACATTTACGGCAGCAGCGAGAGTTTCACTTCAATCGCCGAGGACGAAAGTGCGTTTTGGGTTGAGGAAAACGGACTGACAATTCACCTGAAAACGGCGAACAATGTTGACCCCAACTCTCTGAGATTTGAAATCACGACGCGCGAGCAGGTGTTTGCTCCCGAGGCAAAGGGAGTTGACTACATCGCAATTGAGGGACTTGAACTTATGCATGCGGCAAATTCGCTTCCTTCCCCGGGACCGCTCAAGGGACTTCTCGGCTCAAACGGCGGAAGGCATTGGCGCATTTCCGGCTGCGATATATCATACGCAAACACGATAGGCATGGAGCAGGGCTCAAGCTGGGAAAAGGTTTTCGGCAACGGCATACTTGCGGGTCATTTGCTTGATTCCATCAATGTGCATGACTGTGACCTGAGCGGGCTGAGTGACCTAAGAACAATTTTGAAGCGGAACTTTATGTCGTTTTTAAAAAGACTTGTTTTCGTTTTATATGACGATCCGCTTTCACCGGATAAATTCAAAGATTTCTCACTTAAGGACTATACAGCGCCCGCAATCAGCAGCGGCAATGTTTCTGTTCCGATTGAAAATGTCGCTTTACCGGACGGAACAACCTATAAAGAGTGGGAAACCGAGAGTGAGCCGACTGCAGTTTATCATGTTGCTCAGAATGCTCCCAACGCTTCCGATTCAAACGACGGCAGCGAAAGCAATCCTTTTTTGACCATTAACAAAGCCGCACAGGTTCTCATGCCCGGCGAAACGGTGATTGTCCATGAGGGTGTCTACCGTGAATGTGTTGACCCGGCAAGAGGCGGCAGTTCCGCCGACAGCATGATATGGTACCGTACCGCCGAGGGGGAAAAGGTTGTCATCAAAGGCTCCGATGAGTGGCGTCCGGAATTCACCGTTTCGGACGGCGGCAGAAATCCTCTGGGGATGATATGGCAGGCAAAGCTTACCGGGGATATGTTTGAAAGTGCGAATGTGTTCTGCCTGAAGAATCAACGCATAGATGCACAGTGGGGCTGGTGTCAAGGTGCAGAAAATGCACGCGGACAGATTTTCCTTGACGGAAAACCGCTTTATCAGGTTTCGGAATACTCACAGCTTTTATATTTCGGGCTCAGGCGCAATGTTTTCTGGGTTTCGAGTGACGGCATGACAGTACATATCCGCCTGAAGGACGGCAGCAATCCCAACGGCAGAAACTTTGAAATCACGACACGCGAGCAGGTGTTCGCACCGAAAACAAGATACCTGAATTATATCGGCGTGAGCGGCTTTGAAATGTATCACGCCGCAAATTCAGTACCCATTCCATATCCGCAGAAGGGACTGCTCAGCGCAAACGCCGGCAATCACTGGATAATTGAGGACTGTACCGTAGGCTATGCCAACACTGTCGGAATAGACCTGGGCGGACAGTGGTGGTACTACGGCAAGGGCGAAAGTCAGGGAAGCCATATTGTCCGCCGCTGTACTATACACGATGTCGGCGTATGCGGAATTGCGGCATGGCACAACATGGAGAACCCGGACATTGTTATTGAGGACAACCTCCTTTATGACTGCGGCACAATGAACGTTGCCGGACACGCAGAAAACGGCGCAATCAAGATTCACTCTCTAATTGACTCGGTTGTGCGCCGCAACGTCATCCTCAACACATGGTTCGGAAGCTCAATATGGCTTGACGGTGAAACCGTGAATACCCGTGTGACGCAAAACGTCTGCATCGGCAACCGCGACGGCTGGGGACAGATATTTTTGGAAGCATATGACGGACCGTATCTTGTCGATAATAACATAATGTACGATGTTACGACTTACAAATACTCTGCAAGCCGTCAGAGTGTGAACAGAATTTCCGCTCTCTACTGCCACAACGCAGGAACGGTTATCGGCGTCAACAACCTGATGCTCGACGGAGTCGGCTCAGCCGTCAAGTTTATCGATAACGAATCGGGTGCATATGTCGGAAACAACCGTGCATATGCGAATATAATCAGTGAATACGAAGCCGACGGCAAGGTGATTTCACTCGGCAATACCGACAGCATATCGGATTTCAATCTCTTTACCGCCCCGCGCGAGGAGCTTTTGATGCACTTCAATCGCGAAAACAAATCGCTCGGTTGGGACGAATGGAATGCTGCCGGGATGGACCGCGGGAGCGTGAGCACGCCAATAGCCTTCACGATTGATGAATACAATCTTACACTGTCCGCAGTATCCGACGGTACGCTGCCGAAAATGCCGGCTGTTAAAGCATTCCTGCCCGGGCTTATCGGCTCAGATGGGGTGGACTTCGATTTAATGTCAAATCCGCGTTCCGACGGAGAGTGGGGTGTGGGACCTCTTACCGCTTTACCGCTCGACGGAACGGTAATCAGCATTGACCCGCGCTGTTCAGCACAGTAAGATTCCCAACGGTCATTTAGATATAAAATATAAGAGACTGCATCTCAGAACGGCTTTGAACAAGACCAGTAAAAACGGACAGTGAAAAAAAGAGCCTCCTATGGTAGAA
>CAZIMM010000050.1:9410-14641 GCA_964540415.1 uncultured Eubacteriales bacterium | reverse complement strand
TGTTGTTGCACTACCTGTAAACTATGTTATTACACTGTACAGCTTGCTCCCGCCGCTGCAAAAACTGACCTCACGCCCATCGGACGGATATGCGAAGAACAGCTGTTTGAACACTAAAAACGATATGATTATGTAAAAATTGATAAATATGTTATCATGCCGACGCACATTCACGCCATCATTGCTCTGACCTCTGAAACGGCGGGAGCAAGCCCCGCACTGCTTGAATGAAATGCGTATTTTGGTCAATTTCCGTAACAACGCGCTGCTTTTGCGGCTGATGGGTGTTGTTCATATAACAGGAGGCTGTAATGAGTATTGTTAAAGGATGGGACTGGAGCAAAAACAAGGACAATCACTGGTTGATTCCCTGCCCGGAGATTGCATATTTATCCGAGCGGTGGCAAGAAAAGAATTTTTGCAATTTTCTTGATTTGGGCAGCGGACTCGGCAGACATTCTGTTTATATGGCGAAAAAAGGCTTTGCTGTTACGGCAATGGATATTTCGGATTACGGTATTGATTACTTGAAAAGCCGGGCAAAAAAAGAAAACGTAAATCTGTCCTGCAGTGTTGCAGATATGCATAATCTGCCTTATGACGATAATTCGTTTGATTGCATTTTGGCGTACCATGTTATATATCACACTGACACAAACGGATTTGTACAATCGCTCAAAGAGATTGAAAGAGTATTAAAGCCGAACGGTGAACTGTTTTTAACCTTAATCTCAAAAAACACATACAGCTATCAGCATATTGACAACTATAAGCGTGTTGACGAAAATACTATTTTGAGAGATGAACACGAAACCGAAAAAGATGTTCCGCATTTTTACGTTGATATTAATGACATTAAAAAGCTGTTTTGTAACTGGAAATTTGAAATCACTCCGACAGAATATTGTACATATGATTTAGAAAATTCGCAATTCTTCAGCAAGCATTGGCAAATGCTTCTTTCAAAAATCTAACCCAGTAAAATGAACATTTATCAATAAAAGCAGCTTGCTTTTATGAGGAGGACAAAACAAAAATCGTCAAAGCGGAAAACCGCGAACCGGAGGTGACTTATGTTCGAGAGAATGCTGAACAAAAAAATAATCCCCACAACAGAAGAAATGAGAAAGTATTGCACCGGTTACGGAGGATAAAAAATGAACGAAAACTGCCCATGCAAAAAGAAAAAATGTGAGCGGCACGGCGACTGCGAAGCTTGCAGAGCATACCACTCACAGTCAAAAAGGCATCGCCCTGTTGCCTGTGAAAAAGAAATTGACGCCGAACCGAAAGTCAAAGAAAATGACGGCGAACTCAGTGAGGATGAGATGGTTGCGATAATGATTGCAATCGGTCTTTTCTGAGAAACTTTTTTGGCTGAGAGGAAAATTATGAACATCAGAAAAGTGACCGGAAACAAAAAACATTGACTTGCTGTTGTCGGCAGCTGAACAGGAAAGTATGATTAAAAAGTATCTCGAAAAGGGCAATCAGGTTTGATTACATGAAAGTTGCAGCCGATGAAGAATATCCACCTCCGGACAGAGACGGCAAACCGCCGGATATTCCGCTCTCACTTTGAGACGGTATTAGAAAGGATGTTACAATGGACAGAATAACGGCATTTTACGAATTGATTAACAAAGAAATGGCGGTTACGCTTGCCACGGCGGACGGGCAGAGCGTTACCATGCGCACGGTAAGCCCGGTAATATATCAGGGAAAGATTCTTATTTTCACTTCGCCCGCTTCAGTCAAATACAGTCAGCTTCGGTCAAACCCGAATTGCTGCATTGCGGCGGGCTTGTTTTTCGCACAGGCAACGGCTGAATTTGCCGGTGCAACTATGGCAGAGAGTAACAAGGCGCTGCGCGAGGCTTACAATGCAAAGTTCCCCGGCGCGTTTGATGAGGGCATCGCCTTTGGCGGCAGGGACGCGGAATTTATCCTGCTCAAGCCGTTCAGACTGAAGGGATGGGCGTTTGAGAACGACGAGCCTTCGCCCGATGGCGTTCCCACAATACCGTTTGAAACCGAAATAGATTAACATTATCAAATAACTGCTTATTAGAAAAAGCACCCTGCATTTCTGCAAGGTGCTGAATCAAAAAATTTATTATTTGTTATAATACGACGGCAAATAATCATCGGGGCAATTTGGTATTCTGTCGTAGTGCGGACATATAAATTCTTCAGCCTCTCTATATTCACGAGGCACTTCACCTAATACTTTACAGGCATTGAGTTTCATTTCTCGCGGCACAGTGTTTTTGCAGGATTTGCATATTGTCACAGACACCCTGCCCAATAGCGAAGCCTCAAGATTGCTTTTTGCCTTTTCACAATCCTTGATGTATTCACGCATTCTTTCCTCATTCGTCATTTATATCGCCTCCACAACAATGTATTTACCTCTGAATATCTGTGCTTCAATTAAAGCATATTCTTCATTTCTTTGCAAGATTATTGGTGCTGATTTGCATACCTTCGCGGCAGCTGTCATATTTGTGACGGCTGCCGCACTGTTTATGTAACTGAGAGTTTTTACCTTATAATTCTATATTTTGCTCATTATACACCACCTTGCAGGTGTCTGAATATCTGTCAAACCACTGTGCATTTTCGGTATGAATCGGAATAATAATACCCGGTTTAACTGCTTTGAGCAGTTTGTCAATGGTTGCCGTGTCTGCATGTCCGCCGGTATGCAAAAAATGAAGCTTGACTCCCTTGCCATCCAAAAACCGAATAAAGCTTTCGGTGTCGGGTTGTTCCATATATCCCTTCCACATGGCATAGAACAGTACACCGTCTTCAAATGACAGGATTTCATTCAGTTTTGACAGATAGTTTTTCATCGACTGCCTGACACACATGATAAAAGGTGATTTTGCAATTTCGAACTTGCCGATTTTGGCGTTCCCGTATTTTTGCAGCAGTTCATACTGCTTGTCGCCGCCGGTTGAAAACACGCGGATACCATTTCCCTTGCCGGGTGCAGGAATTATTCTGGGTATGGCGGAAAGAATGTCGGCAGTATATATGTCCTCCAAAAACAAGCGGTTAGTTTTTACTGCAGCGTTATATGCGGTTAAAAGCCGGTCAACATTCATGGAAGAAATCATAATAAACACAGGACCTTTATGTTTATTTATGCAGTTTTCCGCTATGCCCTCAAGCGTTTCTTCATTTAGGTTCTTCTGTTCAGTGTCACGGGAAAGCATTGTTCCCTCCGTAATGACTGCGTCAACTGTTGGGACAGCTTTTAACAACTCCTGAAAGTCAAGCCTTCCGTTTGCTCTGAAATCGCCGGTATACAGCGCGGATTTCCCATCGGCTTCAATAAGAAACATATAGGCATCATATGCCGAATGATCACATCCGAACGGGGTGATTGTAATGTTTCCTATTCGGATTTTCTCCCTGTCGTTTAGAAATTTCGGTACAAATGATACATGCTTTTCCCGATAATTTGCTGCTGCCGAGAAAATTCGATACGACTGTTCCCCCATATAGACAGGGATGTCTGGCAGTAAATGCGGTATCAGACCGATATGGTCGGAATGGTAATGGGAAATGAAACCGCCGTCACAGTTTTTCTTCCCGCAGAAAAGTCCGTCAATCCCAGGAATCTCGGTGTTGACACTCTCATCAAGGTTAACTCCGACATCAAAGAATATTCGCGTCTTGCCTGCGGATATTTCAACGATTGAACCGCCTATCTGATTCTGACCGCGGAGAATGCTTATCTTCACAGCATCACCTTAAATATTTACTCTGCTTACTGTAATTTATCTATTATTCTGACATAGGAGTAATATCAATGATTTCATCGCAGTCATCGGCATTTTCCCTAAGCTTTGCAATAAAGCATTCGACGCCCAGAGTTTTCATCAGTTTGCACAGACGTTTTTTGTCCTTGATAAGCTTTACATAAAGATATTTATTTGAAGCTGAGCAGTCTTTTTCAAAAATAACAATTGCCTTTTTTAATTTCACAGCTTCTGCCGCGGCAGAATGATTAAGAAAACCGGCGCAAGCATTTCCGCCCAATTGCTTCCAGTAGGTATAAACCTCCATAATTGCTCTCAAAGGCGCCTCACTGCTGTCGGGAACCTTCAGCTCAAGAAGATATGCTGTGTCACCTTTGAGTGTCAGCAAATCGATTTTGCCCATTCCCTTGCATTCTTCATTCCCCGAATGCTTAATCGGAACCTGATAATCGACAATTTTTCCGACATGCGAAAAAGTTTTGCCGTAACACATTTTGCACATCCATTCTTCTTTTCTGAACGGTGTGCTCGGTTCTTCCGTTTTCTTCTTTCTTGCTGCATCGTAGGCTTTGGTATTGAACGGATGATAATGGGAGAGTACCCGATAATCTGGGCGGCAGCTCCTGTTGTATTTGCCGTCAAGAATTTCGGGAAGGCTGCTGTCAATTTTTTGCAGCATCACATCGGAATTGCCTGTGGTTATGTTTTTGTAATCTGTATTGATGTCAAATTCGCTCATATGGCACTCCTTTCATTTTGTAAAACAACTTGCTGTTTTCACCGTAAAAAAGTCAAACATCGAAACAGAAACGCTTTTCTGTGATGAATAACCCAGAACCGATTTGAAAACCATTCCCCAAAAAGCGCCAATACTTTTTTTAACAAAAACCGGCAGCTGAGCTCTCGGGTCTCCGGTCAGCAGAATAAAATCATCTTTGTAATAGGTCAAAAATGTTTTAATTGGCGGAATTCCGAAAAGGTCATTGCAAAAAACAATGTGTGACAGCAATTCCTTGTTGCTGACAGCTTCAATACATTTGTCCCAATAAGGCTTGTATTTTGCGTTCTGCTGAAACTCTTTGAAATGTGAGTAAACAGATGAAAAGTTTGCTTCAACTGTTATTTTAATGTTATCCATGTGACTCTCACTCCAAAAATACATATGTAAAAATTCTATATGTACACAATAAACCAATATTTATGAATTGTCAATATATTTTTAAGTTTTTGTGAGGCTTATATATCGGCAAAGCTTTTCGCCGCTGCTACGTCTCATACATCATTTCAATATGCAGTAATGATTGAGTTTTCTGCTGAAATGTGATATCATTATTCCGTAATCATTGACAACTAAAACATTCAGGTGACATATGAAATATATGAAAAACGAAATACACATCGGCGTGAAAGAGTCGTTTTTGGTTCTCAACAATATCGTTCATGTTTGGCTTTTCCTAC
>CAZIMM010000050.1:0-9400 GCA_964540415.1 uncultured Eubacteriales bacterium | reverse complement strand
ATGAGCGACACTCATCTGGCGCTTGCGGACGGACGCGACAACGAGAAAAAGAATGAGCTTGCCCGGAAAAGAGCAAGCCGTTTTCCGACGGCGCTGGCAGATTTGGAATACGCGGAGTGCTGTGTGAAAGAAAAAAATCTCCCGCTTATTCACACGGGCGACCTGATTGACTTCACATCTGAAGCAAACTTCGAGCGGGGCAGGGAATTCATCAAAAACACGGGATGTCTGCTCACCGTCGGAAACCACGAATTCAGCCAATATGTCGGTGAGGCAAAGGAGGACGACGCATACAAAGCACAGTCCGCCCCGCGCGTTTTTGACATGACGGCGCGCGACGCATTTTTTACGAGCAGGATAATCGGCGGGGTGAATTTTGTCGCTGCAGACGACAGCTATTATGCCTTCGATGCATTGCAGCTTGCTCAACTTAAGACAGAGGCTGCAAAGGGTCTGCCGATAGTTTTGCTCATTCACAATCCTCTGTTCGAGGACAAGCTGTACGAGGTTATGATGAACCGTGATGAATGTGCGTATCTGACAGCCGTGCCGGAGCAGAAAATGAGAACCTATCCGGAAAACCGGTATCTGCAGCAGCTCGCCGACGAAGCAACGCTGGAGTTCGTCTCATATGTCGCGTCACAACCGCTTATCCGCCTTATTCTCACCGGCCATATTCATTTTGATTATGAGGGCGTTTTTGCCGGAAGAATACCTCAGCTTGCCACCGGAATCGGAAGTATGAGAAAAATCACGATTGTTTAGGTTAACTGACTTTGCTGTTTTGTCGGCAGCTTAACTGTACGGCAGTATAAAAAGCCCGTCGTTACTGTGAGCCGAAACAATGCGATAATCACCGAACAAACAAGGAATCAATTTGCTGAGCTGATGATGGTTGCTGATTCTTGACGAGGGAGTGTTTTCGTTATGAAACATGATTTCAGCGATATCAAAAATAAAGACGAAACGGAACTGTTGGGAAGCTTATATCCGATCATTCTCTGTGAACATAACCCGGAATATAAAAAACTGTATGAAATTGAGAGAGATTTTCTGCTTGGCGTTTTTGGTGATAAGGTTGTGCGAATCAGTCATATCGGCAGCACCGCCGTGCCGGGTTTAACTGCAAAACCCACTGTTGATATTTTGCTGGAAATTAAAGAGAATACCGACCTGTCTCATATAACCGATTATTTGACGAAGAACGGATATATCGTTAACAGACCGTCAATTGATATTGTTTTATATATTAAAGGCTATACACCGAAAGGGTTTGAGGGGCAGGCGTATCACATCCACGTCAGAAATTCGGGAGATCACAACGAGTTATATTTCAGAGATTATCTTATTGCACACCCGGATATCGCAAAACAGTACGGAGAGTTGAAGCAGGGGCTTAAAGAAAAATTCGAGCATGACCGTGATGGATATACCGAAGCAAAAAGTGAGTTTATCAAAAAGTATACAAAAGCGGCAAGAGCGGAATTTGCAAATAAATATAATCCGGGTTAATGAGCTCTTGCCATATCCAGGCACTTACAAAAACCAATCATTCATGAATGTATTCAATTACAAAAAGATGCGGCGTCTGTTAATACGGCGCTGCATCTTTTTGCATTTATAACCCGGGAGAATCCGGTAAGCCTTGAAGTGACCCTTTTAAACGCAAAATCTCCGTTATCTTCGGCGAGAAGTATTCTTGCGGCACTGTCTTGAGGCGTTTCTTTCTTTTTTGCAGTTATGTTCTTACTGCGCGTTGACTTCATTCCAATTTGCAAGTATAATATTAACAGCGCTTTTTGAAATTCTTGAGGACATATATATAATATAGGCAAAAGCACAATTTATTTGGAGGTATGCAGGTGAAAAAAACACAAAAGCTAAAAAACGAACTTAAGAAGCTCCATCCGAAAAACTTTCTGCTGCTTGCAGTGGCGGGAATGATCAATGCAGTGGGTGTCACAATTTTTCTGGCTCCGGTCAAACTGTATGACAGCGGAGTTTCCGGCACATCGATGTTGCTCTCACAAATAACGCCGGAATGGATGAATCTGTCATTTTTCCTGTTGATTATTAACATACCGCTGTTCATTTACGCACTGAAAAGACAGGGCATTGTTTTTACAATATATGCAATATATACTGTTGCGATTTATTCTCTGGGTGCCTGGCTGATTACGGATGTGTTGCCTGTTGATGTCAGCATTGCGTCACCTCTGGCAGGTTCGGATTTGCTTTTGTGTGCCTTGTTCGGCGGAATTATTTCGGGGCTGGGCAGCGGTCTCGCCATCCGCTTCGGCGGCGCGATGGACGGAGTTGAGGTTATGGCGGTTATCTTTGCAAAAAGGCTCGGCATCACCGTGGGCAGCTTTGTCATGATATATAACGTGGTTTTATATATTACCTGCGGACTTGTGATGAAAAGCTGGATTCTTCCGCTGTATTCCATAGTAACATACATGGGTGCGCTTAAAACCGTGGACTTTATCGTAGAGGGCTTTGACCGCGCAAAATCCGTGATGATTGTTACCGAAAAACCTGAGGAGGTTTGCCGTCAACTGTCTGATGAATTTGAAGAAGGTATGACACTTCTGGATGCAAAGGGCTATTATTCAGGTTCACACAAAACTCTGGTGATTCTTATCCTCAACCGCTTCCAGATTGGGCGCATGAAGGATATCACTCATTCAGTTGACCCGTCTGCATATATTTCAATTACCGAAATTGCCGACGTTTTCAAATCTAACCAGGCGTAGTTCAGCAAAGTTTGATTGCGGCAAAGTGTAGTTACCCGTCATCCACAGCCGTTTTATGTTGCTAAAGTTCATCGCAGCCCTTGCCTGAGCTTCGGGCAGAGCATGTCGACAGCAAAATCACACATTTGTTTTGCTTGAAATATTAGGTGATGATGTTAAAGCCTTGACGATTTTTTTCAGAGCAAAAGACTGCCTTGATGCGCATGAGATTTTTAGGCACAACTTGACAGAGCTTTTGTTATTTTTGAGTGATTTATGGCTTGATTTGCGCAACATTGAAAAGTGCCGGTACTCCTGTTTCCTCGGAACAGCACTTTTGACCGCTAACCTGACTGCGGAGAGCCCGGAGGACACGGTAACAGAGTAAATATGAGCTGCAAAGAGCGGGCTTTTTGTTGCCCAAAGCACTGTATGATGTTACATAGCATATGCGAACACTCGGTTATACGGGCACGCTCTGTTTTGTCAATGAGAACAGTTATGCTCGCACCCGTGTTCTCCGCAGACATGCGGTTCATCACCGTGTTCATGGTCGTGATGGTCGCAATGCACATCCGCGTCAAAATTCAATTTCCCTTCAAGCAACGCCTCCACGGCACTGTCCGCGCTGCCGTTGACACCACCGTAGAATTTGATGCCGGCATCAGTAAGCGCCATCTGTGCTCCGCCGCCGATTCCGCCGCAGATCAGGGTGTCAACGCCCTGCTCAACCAAAAAACCGGCAAGTGCGCCATGCCCGCTTCCGTTTGTCGGAACAACAGCTGAACTCTTTATCTTGCCGTTCTCCGCCTCATAAATCTTAAATTGTTCCGTGTGTCCGAAGTGTCCGAACACCTCTCCGTTTTCATAAGTGACCGCGATTTTCATCAAATCATTCCTCCGAAATTTATTTATTGTTATTATTTGTTTTTTTATAACATCTGTGTTTTTCGCACCCGCCGCAGGCACAGAACTGTTCTTTCCCGTCGCAGAGTTTATAATCACCGCCCTCGATTTTTATTGGAAGTCCGTTTACAAAAGCGTGAGCGATTTTTTTGCGTGCATTGTTGTAAATCATCTGAACAGTAGTACGTGCGACCTTCATATATTCTCCGCACTCTTCCTGCGAAAAATTTTCGTTGTCAATCAAGCGTATAGTTTCGTATTCATCAACAGTAATCAAAACAGTTTCCGGCACACCATCATCAGCCCGTATCGGAACAAATTCATTGTTTCTCGGCAAACAGCAGACCTTTCTGCACTTCATCGGTCTCGGCATAACGGCTCCTTTCATAAATGGCATATGTCATTAATTAAATATACCACAGTTTGCGGCATATGTCAATAACACAGGCGGAAGTGTTCCTGAGTGATTGAAACATCAAACGGAACAATCGTGAAAGGAGGGATGGGTGAAGGCTTTATCAAAGGCATGTCCTTTGCCGAAACTGCGGTAAAGGCCGCGAAACAGTTGCATTCTTCGAAATTGAATATGCAGTTTGAAAAAAATACATATCTATAAGCACTGCGCATTTTTTTCATTACTTATGCATCGAACCGTTGTCAGAATCCGCACCGCGGCATCTTTGAAGTAACACTTTTCGGCTTTCCTCATATAATGTGTATGAAAAACCGAAACGGAGTGTGCAGCATGATAAACAATAACGATTTTTGTTCTGTGTTCCGTAATCGTGCCGATGCGACGGCATTTGTGAACGGAAGCCCGAAATATCCGAATGTTCACGGCAGGGTGATGTTTTATCAGATGCGCGGCGGAGTGATCGTCCGTGCGGAAATAACCGGGCTGCCGAAGGGAACCATGCCTTGCGGAAGCCCCGTGTTTGCCTTTCATATCCACGGCGGCTCCGAGTGCGCGGGGAACGGAACGGATGCATTTGCAAACACCGGAGGACACTACAATCCCGACAACTGCCCGCACCCATATCACGCGGGAGATATGCCGCCGTTGTTCGGCGTGAACGGCAATGCACTGTCCGCATTTCTGACCGACAGATTTACTGTTCCCCAAATTATCGGCAGAACTCTGATTATTCACGCATCGCCGGATGATTTTACAACCCAGCCGTCCGGAAACGCCGGAGAAAAAATCGCCTGCGGTGTGATAACAGCCACCATGAGATAAGACATTTTTATACGTGAAAAAACCGATGAACGAGTTTCGCTCATCGGTTTATTTGCATAATAAATTTTTATTCTATACTGTTTTGTCAGTCTTCAGCCATGCAGCCATGCGCGATTCATCGTTCCACGTTTTTCCCGCAGAAGCGTAGTCAACTGCGCGGAAGGTAGAGCCATCGAGGTTTGACACGGTAAATTCCAGGTTGGCTCGGAAGGGAGCATCGCAGCTCGGCACACATTTGACTGCACCGTTTTCAACCCCGACATTTACGGCGCTTCCGACATCCTCGCCGAAGCGGGCGTCACGGGCAAGCACAACCGGGCCGCGGATGAGAGCAATATGCTCCTTGGCCGTCGGGTCATCTGCGTAATCGGGTGCGTTAACAATCCTTACGCTCAGCTCGAAGTTCAGCTCAATCACGTCTCCGCCTTTTGCCGTAAAGGTGAAATATTGCCCCGGGACTGCACGCTTTTGCTCACCGTTGATGCTGAGCCTTGTGTCTTCGCTCCAGTAAGGTATGCGCAGTGACAGCTCAAACGGCACTGATGCCGCAACATGAATACTGACATCGGACGCGTAGGGATAGTTGCCGAAGATTTCGAGCCCGACAGGGTTGCCGTCGGGGGCACGGGTCTTTATTTTGCCCGCGTTGTACATGTTCAGATACATTCCGTTGTTCGAGGCAGCGGCAGAAGCGGTGTTCATCAGAGCAGTGCCGGCTGAACCGATACAGGCGCAGCAGCCGTATGCCTTTCCGTCCTCCATAACCTTGTGGCCGCCGATTGCCCTGCCGCGCTTGTTTGCGACAAGCGGCGAATAGCTGTCAAAAGGAAAGCCGCCGTTCTCGCTTCTCAACTCGGAATTGACAGAGCCGAGCATGGCGTTGAAGGCGGATTGCTCGATTTCGTCAATTGCCTTAATGTCTCCGGTCAGTGTGAAATACTGCCACAGTGTCCTCATCCACGTCACCGTTACGCAGGTTTCCTGAACAATGCCTTCATAAACGGTGTTTGCCTGACGCACTGATGAGTTATCGAACAATTCGTGTGTGCAGCCGGAGCAGCCGATTATCGTAACATCGGATTCAGCGACAAGCCGCACGAAATTCTCAAACGCAACCCGGTATTTTTCAATTCCCGTAACGCGGTAGAGTTCAATAAGTCCCTCGAAGCACGACATCATTTCGTAGGCTTTCACAACCGGGTACTGATAGGGATAAAGCCTGCCCTCATATGCAAGCTCAAAAATGTCACCGTTTTCAATTCCGCCGTTTTCAACTATGTAAATTGCAAAGTCGAGGTAGCGTTTGTCTCCGGTGAGATTGTACAGCCGAACGAACGGCTCGAGTATCGACGACGAATTCAATCCCTGCCACGGATCAAACCCTGCCTGCGTAATCGGGCGCTTTCCTTCCTCGGCGCGGCCGATTCTGGAGATGATATAGTCTGCATGACGGCACATTGCAGAGGTGATTTCTGCCTTGAGTGCGTCGTCATAGCAGATTTCGATAAAATACTGCATACCCAGCAGAATGTATTTGCGTCCCCACAAATCCCACGAGCCGAATTCTTTTTCCTTTGAGTAGGTGGAAAAGCGGCCGTCGGTGTCCTGTACGGTCAGCATTTCCCGAACAGTCTGCTCCAACACGGCGTAAAGCTCTGGGTTTTGCGTATAGGCGTATGTGAGCGCGCCGCCCCTCATCATTTTGCCCCAATACTCGCATCTCCAGCCGTTGTCGGCATCGTCTGTGTTGCCTTGACGGTATTGATTGACGAACAGGTGCCACAAGTCGTTGTCAAGGAGCTGCACACGCTCGATAAAGCGGCAGGCGCGGTCTGTTACACCCGAAAAATCGAACGCACCGCATTCAAGTGCAAAAGCTTTATCTGTTTTTGCCCTCGGCGCGGTCATTCTGTTTTTTGTCACGTTTTGCTGTGCATATGTCATAAGCGTTATCTCCCTGCATTTTATTTAGTAATACCTGTCTGTTCACTGTCTGTGCGGAAATTGGTTAGATATAAAAGTTGCGAAAACAGCCGCGCTATGATAAAATTATAAATGCTTATTTTAAGCAATTCATACTGAAAGTGATTACATTGACATGGAAAAAAACGAAACCAATACGGAACTCAACGAAATATGGGAGAAGCGTATCAAAGACAGCGGCGCGGATTTTGTTTATTTTGTCGATATTTCCGCGCTGCCGGAGGATATAATTGAAGACTGCACCTGTGCTGTTCTCTTTGGCAAGGCACTGTCGAAAGAGTATATCGCCGCACTCAGGGACGGTCTGGAACCCAAACATAAAGAGGTAATAAACACCGAGCGAAAAATGGACAAACTCGCGGTGAAAGTGGCTGAACAATTAGATTCGGAAGGGTACAAAAGCCTTGCAAAGCTGAAAACCGGGCGACTGCCGCATAAAACAGTCGCGCTCAGAGCCGGGTTGGGGTTTATCGGCAAAAATAACCTGCTGGTTACCGAGCAATACGGCTGCGCGCTGATGCTGGGTAAGGTTTTGACAACTGCACCGTTCAAAACCGAAAGCAAAATGCCGAAAGAACCGCAGTGCGGGGATTGCAATATCTGCGTGGATGCCTGCCCGACCGAATCTCTGAAGGGCAAAACGTGGAGCATCACAACTTCCCGGGATGAGATTATCAACAGAAAGCTCTGCACCTTGTGCCTGAAATGCATGGTTCAATGTCCGTATACCGAGAAATATTTAAACAGACAATAATCCGAATCAAAAAAGCTCGCTTCATCTTTCAATCATCAAATGCGGGTGCAAAGCGTTTCCCTCCGGGCGACGGCTCGCCGATGTTTCCGTCAAGAATAATTTTGTCCTTATGACCGCCGAGGTCAAGCACGTTTTCTTTCACAGCACCGCACTGCCAGACGTTGTTCATGATAACGCACGCGCGCAGTGACCTGATTACAGCATTGTAATCGGGACTCAAGCAGCCGGGATTGTTTTCGCCGTCGTTGCGCCCGGCGCGGAAGGTATTGCCGCTTATGACGACATTAACACAACGCTCAAGGCTTATGTGTGTGCGGTCAAGGATGTTTTCCGGCGGCTCGTTCCCGAATTCGTTTGCGCCGCTGCGGTTGAATACATTGCCCGTGACGGTTACGGTTTCCACTTGCTCCGGAGCGGTGCAGCGCATATCCAGCGCGGCACGGCCGGTTCTGTCAATATAGTTTCCGGTGATATTTATCGTGTTGCCGTTCCTGATTAAAAATCCGGCAAGCCTGTTCCACTCAACGCGGTTTCCGGTGGCGGTCACCGAGCAGAGAATTTTTCCGCCCGCCATGCCGGCTTTTGCGTTGCCGGAAAACCAATTGTCAAGCACAAAGCCGTCCCAACCGTCAACGAACAGCCCGTTTCCGCCGTTTGAATGAAGCATGCAGTGGCGCACCGAAAAGCACCACACATGCAGAAGGTGAACACCGTCGCCGGAAAAATGCCCGATTCGGCAATCCTCAAGGGTCGGGGTGTCCTCCTCGCCTCCGCCGTTATATTCATCATGCCAAAGCTTTATTCCGTGAATGTTTTCGCCCTGGCCTTTTCCGTCAAGGCAGATTCCTTTGATTGTGCAGCCAACGGCGGAAGAAATGTCAATAAGGCAATCGGCCGTATCGTCGCAAAGGGTCAGAACACTCGCACCGTCATTCCGGTAACTCCATGCATGAAAACCGACAAGGCTTACTCCTCGGGGCATAATGATATTATTGCACAGGTAATTTCCCGGAGGCACCGTCACAACACCGCGGCACTTTGCCGCTTCATCGAGTGCAGACTGAATTGCCGTCGTGCAGTCGGTTTTCCCGTCGCCGCACGCGCCGAAATCTGTAATATCAAAAATATTGTTCATTTTTTCTCCGTTCTGCCGCCGAAGCGGCAAAATTGTTTTGTCCGGATAAACGTATAACATATTTTACCATATCTACCCGCCCGAAAGCAACAGAAAACTGACTTTGTACTGCTTGTTTCTTCCTAAACTCTGCAAAATGAAAGCGAGGATGAACCGTTATGGCTCATCCTCGCTTTGAAATGTTGCAGGGCTTATTTCACCGTTTCATACGGCCAATCGATAATCCCGCCGAATTCCTTGACATTGGTGTATCCGAGATTTGCAAGGGCTTCGGAGGCAATTCTGCTTCGTCTGCCGCTCCGGCAATAGACGAGAATCAGCTTTTCCTTGTCCGGAAGTTCATTCTTTGCACGGTTCGAAATTTCATAATCGGGGATGAGAATTGCGTTTTTAATGTGCCCCTCTTTGAATTCCTCGTCGGTTCTTGCATCAATGATAATATAATCGGTTTCGGAGTCCATCAGCTTTTTCGCCTGCTCGGCGCTTATATGCTCATATGAATTCTTTGCGGTGCTTTCGTTTGCATCGGAGTTGTTTGCTCCGCGGTTGTTTTTGCAGCCGGAAAATCCGAATGCAGTCAGGCTTACTACCAGCATTGAACTGCCCCAGATTGTGCAGACAGCACAAAAAAGCCCCCTATGGTAGGGTAT
>CAZIMM010000049.1:0-15221 GCA_964540415.1 uncultured Eubacteriales bacterium | reverse complement strand
CACCTGCGCTGACTTCCTGTCAATCGTCTCGCTGTATTAATGCGGGAGCTTAATCGGGGATGAGTCCACGGTAAAGCTAAAGAATAATTAACAAAACGGGCTGTATCGTAACACCGGCGGTGTTCACGATGCAGCCCCTTTTTTTGCGCCTTTATAGGTTTGATAAATATTTTCACTGTCACTGCGAGCAAAAAAACCGGGTCGCGTTGAGGCGACCCGGTAAATTTTCTCTTTTCCGCCGCAAGGGCGGATTTTTTATTTTTCCTTGTGGAGCTGCTTCATGCGCAGTTCCTTTGAAAGCACTGTCTTTCTCAGGCGCAGGCTCTTGGGTGTGACCTCGAGCAATTCATCATCCTTGATAAACTCCATGGACTGCTCAAGGCTGAGCGTTGTGGGAGGAACAAGGCGGAGCGCATCGTCGCTTCCGGAGGCACGGGTGTTTGTCAACTGCTTTTTCTTGCAAACATTGCAAACGATGTCCTCGTTCTTTGCGCACTCGCCGACAATCATTCCCTCATAAACATCAACGCCGGGGCCTATGAAAAGCCTGCCGCGTTCCTGCGTGTTGAAAAGGCCGTAGCCGGTTGTCTGACCAGTCTCGTGAACCACAATCGAGCCGCGCTCACGGGTGTGAATTTCGCCCTTGTATGGCTCGTAACCCGAAAACAGCTGGTTCATAATGCCGTTGCCGTTTGTGTCGGTGAGAAACTCCGAACGGTAGCCTATCAGGCCCCTGGAGGGTATCTTGAATTCAAGATGAGTCGAGCCGCCGTCGCGCACACCCATGTTCTCAATTTCGCCCTTTCGCGAACCGAGCTTTTCAATCACCGCGCCGACATACTGTTCGGGAACTTCAACAATCAACAGCTCCATCGGCTCGTTGACAACGCCGTCAATTTCCTTCAGGATAACCTTCGGCCGTGACACCTGAAACTCGTAGCCCTGGCGGCGCATGGTTTCAATGAGGATGGAAAGGTGAAGTTCACCCCTGCCGGAAACCTTGAAGGTGTCCGTTGTTGCAGTCTCCTCAACCCTCATGCTCACATTGGTTTCAACTTCTTTGAACAGCCTGTCCCTGATATTGCGGGAGGTGACAAACTTGCCCTCCTGGCCTGCAAACGGGCTGTCGTTGACGATGAAATTCATCGCAATTGTCGGCTCGTCAATCTTTATGAAATCAAGCGGCTCAACACAGTCGGGGTCGCATGCTGTTTCTCCGATGTTGATGTCGGGAATGCCGGAAACGCAAACGAGGTCGCCGATTTTGGCTGTTTCAACCTCAACGCGCTTGAGCCCCTCAAACTGATAAAGCCGTGAAATGTGCTCATTGCGGTTTGAACCGTCCGTGCTGCAAATCACAACACTCTCACCCTTGCGGACGCTGCCGCGCTCAACCCTGCCGACACCGATGCGCCCGACATAATCATCGTATTCCAGTGAAGAAAAACGAAGCTGAAGGGGAGCGTCAAGATCTCCCGAGGGAGGCTGAATGTTTTCAAGAATAGCATCAAGCAGAGGACGCATGTCTCCCTCGCGAACGTCGGGAGATTCGGAGGAATAACCGTCCCTTGCGCTTGCGTAAATCACCGGGAACTCCAGCTGGTCATCATCCGCGCCAAGCTCGATGAAAAGGTCAAGCACCTGGTCAAGCACCTCGGCGGGACGTGCGCCCGGACGGTCGATTTTGTTCACAACAACAAGTGCCTTTTTGCCCAGAGCAAGCGCCTTTTTGAGCACAAAACGTGTTTGCGGCATGCAGCCCTCAAAAGCGTCAACAAGCAGAAGCACGCCGTCAACCATCATCATGATGCGCTCAACCTCGCCGCCGAAGTCGGCATGGCCGGGAGTGTCCACAATGTTGATTTTTGTGCCCTTGTAGTGAACCGCGGTGTTCTTTGACATGATTGTGATGCCGCGCTCGCGCTCAAGGTCATTTGAATCCATCACGCGGTCGGCAACCTGTTCATTTTCGCGAAAAGTGCCGCTCTGCTTAAGCATTTCATCAACCAACGTCGTTTTTCCGTGGTCAACATGGGCAATAATCGCAACATTTCTTATGTCTTCTCTTACAAACAAAATATTCACCCCAAAAATAACTATACAACCAATTATTATACCACAGCCTGTCAAGTTCTTTCATCCGAAACAAGATATTTTTGAATTTTTAGTAAACATCTGCCGCAAATATGTGAAATTGGACAGATTTCGGTTGAAAAAAAGCCGATTCCGTCCTATTAGTGAGAACGTTTTTGCGCACCGACAAAGCCTGCGGGGTCAGACGCGGCGAAAACGGATACAAAGCACGGACGTTCCCAATCTGGAGTAACAGTGGTGATTTTATTAAAATCTCAAAAACACCCGGCAGACGTGAAAAGCTCTTTTGCCTGTATTACAGCATGCTTTGCAACGGACGTGAGGCGGCGGTGCGTGCAGGCTATCACGGGGATTACGAGAGCGTTGCCGCAAAGCTCCTTGCCCGCAGCGACATCAGGCGTGAGGTTACGGCTCTGTGTGCAAAGGGCAGTTCTGTCAGAAGTGAGGTTGAGGCGGGCTACAGGAGGCTTGCTTTCGGCTCTGTTGCGGACGCAGTCGGGCTGATGCTTTCCGATGAACCCGTGGATAAGCAGGTGCTCGAGAGCATGGATCTTTTCAATGTGTCCGACATTAAGCGTCCCAAGGGCGGCGGCATTGAGATTAAGTTCTTCGACAGGCTGAAAGCTCTTGAAAAGCTCGGAGAAATGGCTGAGCTTAATGACAGCGGCGCACCGTCACCCCTTTTTGAGGCTCTCAATAGGAGCGCGCTTGCAATTTCCGGATGTGATGACGACGCCGAGGAATAACAAGCGCGGAAGAACCGCGGAGTTCAAGCCGTTTTCAGAAAAACAGCTTAAGGCGCTGTGCTGGTGGTGCGGTCAATCACCGTATAAGGACTGCGACGCGATAATCTGCGACGGTGCGGTTCGCTCCGGAAAAACAATGTGCATGTCGCTGTCTTTTGTGATATGGAGTCTCGCGGCATTTGAGGAAACCTCGTTTGCTGTCTGCGGCAAAACAATAGCGTCGCTCAGGCGGAATGTCATAACACCGCTGCTTCCCATGCTGCAGGCGCTCGGCTTCGAGTGCACTCAAAGGGTCTCCCGCAACGAGCTGGATATCACACTCAATGGCAGAACAAACCGCTATTTCCTTTTCGGCGGACGTGATGAGTCCTCGGCAGCGCTAATCCAGGGCATGACGCTCGGCGGCGTTCTGCTTGATGAGGTGGCGCTCATGCCACGCTCGTTTGTTGAGCAGGCACTGGCACGCTGTTCGCTTGAAGGCTCAAAATTCTGGTTCAACTGCAATCCGGAAAACCCTCTGCACTGGTTTCACACGGAATGGATAGTCAAGGCAAAGGAAAAAAACTGCCTGTATGTTCATTTCACAATGGAAGACAATCCGTCTCTGACACCGAAAATCATTGAGCGCTACAAGTCGCTGTACTCCGGGGTGTTCTATGAGAGGTTTGTCGAGGGCAAATGGGTGGCGGCGCAGGGCTTGGTTTATCAGTTCTTCAGCGCGGACAGACACATTTGCCAAACCCCTCCCGCAAGCTGTGAGGAGTTTTGCATATCCTGCGATTACGGCACTGTGAACCCCTCCTCGTTCGGATTGTGGGGCAGGCGGGACGGAGTGTGGTACAGAATAAAAGAATACTATTACAATTCGCGCGAATGCGGCGAACAGCGAACCGACGAGGAATACTATCTCGCTCTTGAAGAGCTTGCCGGGTCAAGAAAAATCAGGGCGGTTGTTGTTGACCCGTCAGCGGCGAGCTTCATTGAATGCATTCGCAGGCACGGGAGGTTCAACGTAATTCCGGCAAAAAATGATGTTATAGACGGCATCAGAAAGGTCTCAGACGCACTGCGCTCCGGCAAAATCATGATTTGCAGCTCCTGCACGGATGCAATAAGGGAATTTTCAATTTACCGCTGGGACAACAGCGCTGTACGCGATGCGCCGAAAAAAGAAAACGACCACGCAATGGACGACATCCGATATTTCGTCACAACGGCAATGGACTCGGGCGGCTGCGGCTTCTTCGCCATTGCCGCCGACAGAAAACAGCAGGGAGGAGGATAACTATTATTCATTTTGGCAAGGAAAAAAAGAACCTGACCGACAGCGGCGTTAAGGCTGTGCAGACGGGGGTATCAAGCACATCTCCTTTCTCCGCAATCAACAGCTATGTGCCGCTGGCAACTCAGCAGCTCGGACTTTATTCCGCATTGCGCGAGGCAGTGCCTGTCATTGACGCGGCAATTATGAAGCTTGTCCGTTTGACAGGCGGGTTCAAGGCGGTGTGCAGAGACCCGCGCGCGCAGGAACAGCTTGAAAAGTTTCTGGAACTTGTGCCCGTCGGAGGCAATCAGACCGGTGTTACTGCGTTCATATCAACCTATTTTGAACAGCTTCTGACCTACGGCACGGCGGTCGGAGAGATACTCACGGACTCCTCAGGCATACCGGTGGGATTATATAACGCGCGGCTCGAGGACATAGAACTCAGGCGGGCGGAAAACGCGTTTGACATCGAGCTTTGTGTCAGAGACGGCGGCGAGCTGTATCCGGTGAAAAAACCGTCGCTGGTTCTGCTTTCTGTACTCAACCCCGAGGCAGGTCAGCTGAGCGGAAATTCTCTGCTCAAGGGACTGCCGTTCGTAAGCTCGGTGCTTGTGAAAATATTCAACACTCTGGGCACAAATTGGGACAGGCTCGGAAACGTGCGTTTTGCCGTCACCTATAAGCCCCAAGACGATGCTGTTGAGCGCGCCTATGCGAAGGAGCGGGCAATGCAGGTTGCCGAGCAGTGGAGTGAGGCAATGAGCGCGGGCGCCAGCGTCAAGGATTTTGTTGCTGTGGGCGACGTGCAAATCAGGGTGATCGGCGCAGAATGTCAGATGCCGGACAGCGATGTGCCGGTTAAGCAGATGCTCGAGCAGATTATTGCAAAAACCGGACTTCCGCCGTTCATGCTGGGCTTGAGCTGGTCAACAACCGAGCGAATGTCCCAACAGCAGGCGGACACTCTGACAAGCGAGTTGGAAGCATACAGACGCATACTCACCCCCGTGATTCTCAAAATCTGCGACATGTGGCTGTCAAGAAGCGGCTTCACCTGCCGTTCAAAAGTCAAGTGGGACGACATAACAATGCAGGATCAGCTGGAAATCAGCAAGGCAAGGCTTTATGACGCGCAGGCAGAAAAACTGGAACTTGACAACAGCAGGCAAAAAGATGCCTGCGGACAGGAGGAAAATGATTAGCAAGAACATTTCAACCGGAATCAGCTCTTCCGAAATCACGGAAAATGATTTGGAACTCATCAACAAATACACGGTCTCACCGCTGGAGTCTGACAATGTGTACAGCTTTACTGTGACGCTGTGCGACAACGAGGTTGACAGAGACTGCGAGCGCTTTACTCAGCAGGCGCTTGTGAAGCTTGCCGAACTGTTTGTCGGCAAAACCGGTATTTTTGACCACAGCATGAGGGGCTGCGACCAGGTTTCACGCATCTATGACACTTGGATTGAGCAGGACGACACAAGGGAAACCTCTGTCGGTGAGGCATACACCTGCCTGAAGGCAAAGGCTTATATGCCCATTACAAAGAAAAACTCGGACTTGATAACCGAAATCAAGGCGGGAATCAAAAAAGAGGCGAGCATAAGCTGCTCAATGAACAGTGCTGCGTGCTCGGTGTGCGGCGCACAGCTCAAAGAAAAGGGCTGCAAGCACGTCAAGGGAAAGCTTTATGCCGGCAAGGTCTGCCACACGGTGTTTTCCGACCCGTCCGATGCTTACGAATGGTCATTTGTCGCCGTTCCGGCTCAGCCGGGAGCGGGCGTAACCAAAAGCTATGACGGAAACGATGATATGATAACTGTAAAGCGCGATGACTTTACAGAGCTTGAAATCTTTGCCGAGGCAGGCAGACTTTATAAGGCGAAGCTGACAGCGGATATCATCAGAAACGCAAGCACCGCTCTGCCGCTTATGCCGGCGGAAAGCCTTGCGAAAATCTGTGCGGGTCTTTCAGCAATACAGCTTTCGGAGCTTGAAGCGGCGTTTTCCGACAAGGCGGCAAAAAGTCTTGACTTCTCACCGCAGCTCGCGGCAAAAAACACATCCCGGAAACAGGACTACAGCGATTTTAAAATCTGACAGGAGGAAAAACAATGTCAATCTCATTCCAGGGCTACAACGAACAGACGGCAACCTTCAAAATCAGCGGAACGGTGGCTGCAAACAGCTTTGTCAAGCTCAGCAGCAGCGGCACGGTGCAGGCATGTGCAACGGGTGATATACCGGTCGGCAGGGCAATCAGCGTGCGCGGCACTCTTGCAGCTGTTCAGCTCGGCGGCTATATCAAAACATCGTATTCCGGAACAGCGCCGATCGTGGGCTATGCGACCCTCAGCGTTGACGCAAACGGCGGCCTTGCTGCGGATGTTGACGGAAGACAGCTTCTTGTTGTCGAAGTTGACACAACGGCAGGCACACTCGGCATACTGTTTTAAATTAAAACGGAAGGAGCAAACATATGGCTAATTATGACAACATAAAGCTCGAAAAGGGGCTTTACAACACCGGCTCATTCACCTCGGAGCTTGAAAAAGCCGACCCGACCGAGAACTACAAGGGCACTCCTCTTGAGGGGCTTGACGCATATCAGCGCCAGCTCAAGCGCTTTGACATCAGAGTCGGCGGTGCCGGCAGCGACGTAGTTGAAAAGTTCTTCAAAACAACTGACAGCGCAACTCTTTTTCCGGAATATGTGTCCCGTGCCGTGCGCCAGGGCATGGAGGAAGCAAACCTGCTGCCGAACATCGTCGCTTCAACCACAATGGTGGATTCGCTTGATTACCGCTCGATAACAAGCATGCCCTCTGAGGATGAAAGGGAGCTCAAGGAAGTCGCCGAAGGAGCGACAATTCCGCAGACGGTTGTCCGCACACAGGAAAACCTTGTGAAGCTCAACAAACGCGGCAGAATGCTCGTTGCTTCCTATGAGGCAATCCGTTTCCAGAGGCTTGACCTGTTCACGGTAACACTCAGGCAGATAGGTGCCTACATCGCCAGGGCGCAGCTCAAGGATGCTGTCGGTGTTCTCATCGACGGTGACGGCAACAATAACGCTGCAGAATCCTTCAACACCGAAACCTCCGGCAGTTTTGCATATTCCGACCTGGTTGCATTCTGGAATCAGTTCTCCCCCTATGAGCTGAACACGATGATTGTCAACCCCTCGATGATACCGACTCTGCTCAACTTCACCGAGTTCAAGGATGCAACTGCAGGCCTGAATTTCCACGCCACCGGCAAGCTCATCACTCCTATAGGTGCAAATCTGATCAAGTCCTCAAGCGTTGACGAGGACATGATCCTCGGCATCGACAAGAATTATGCTCTCGAAATGGTCAAGGCCGGAGACATTGTTACGGAATATGACAAGCTCATCGACCGCCAGCTTGAAAGAGCATCAATAACCTGCATTGCAGGCTTTGCGAAAATCTTCAAGGACGCGGCAAAGATTCTCGAAAGCTGATAAAGGAGGGTGAGCATGGTCAGCCATTGGACTGTTCTTGACAGCCTGAGGCAGAGCATCACCCTTGACGAGCGGGGGGCGGAAACGCTCTGCCCCTTTGCCGTGCCTGTTTGAACCGGCTTTTGTGCAGGCTCAGGGATGAAAGCTATGCGGACGATGAAAGGCTCGCCGAAGCGGCGGCGGGCATGGCGCTTTACAGGCTGGTGCGCCGCAGGATACTTGATGATGATGCAATGACCGTCTACAAGGCGGGAGATGTCAGCGTGAGCCGTACCCCTCAGGCAATGCTTGAATATGCCCGCCGGGTGCGCGACGAGTCTCTTGCCGCTGCCTCGGAGCTGTTGCTCGACGACGGCTTCGTCTTTAAACAGGTGGGTGACGGTGAGTGATATTTGAAAAGTCCGGCAGGGAAATAGAGCTGCATTCGGCAGACGGCACTTTGCTTGACCGATACAAGGGCTTTATTCAGCCCCTGCGATACAAAAACAGAATGTATCTCGACGGCATAAATACCGAAATCGGCTTCAACAGCCAGGGACACTATCTTTATATCGGGCCTCCCGAAATTGATTTAACAGAGGTGCAAAGCGGCGCATATCTCAGCACCGGCTCGGTGAAATATCAGATTGACCGCGCCGAAAAAGTGTTCCGCCGCGATCAGCCGTTCTACATCTGGGCAATAATCAGAACAATTGTGGAGGTGGATGAATGAGCGGTAATGATGCAATAGTCAGTCTCCCCGGGCAGATAGTTTCATGGCTCTCGCAGCAGGAAAGCCTTGAGGGAATAAACTTCATGACAGAGTTCCCCTCAACCCCGAAGGCGACACCGCTCAAACGGGCAATCGTTGCAGTGGGCATGGAAAGTGTTGTGATTTCAGATTACTATGTTGAAAACGGCGAGGGCATTCTTGAAAGAAGCGAGTATTGCCGTCTTGCGTCAATTGATTTGCGTCTGGGGATACATGTGCCTTATTCCTCCGGCGGAGACAGGTGCCATTCCGTGTTCACCCGTATTGCCGATTGCATGAGCTTTGACTCCGACCTGAACATAATCAGCTCCGAGTGTGAGGCTGTTCAGTCAGACAGGGACACCGACGCATTTGTGATGAAGGCAATAATCAAACTGGAGGCACAGTTTTGCCAGGCGGATTCAACGGGAGAAAATTTCACGTCCTTCCTGCCCAAAACATTTTTTTGCGCTCAGCATTTGAACAATCAGACAATTCATGTGACTCAGCAGGACAAGGATCTGTGGAACGAACCGTTTGTTGTGGGAGCATATTTCGGCAACAATGAAACACAGCGTACGCTCAACCTGGGCTTTACTCCGAGAGCGGTTATTGTCGCCGGTTCGGAGGCCCCGATTATCGGACTTGAGCCGTATTCGATTCACGCATGCTTTTTCGGTGTGGCGGCAACCGGATACTCAACCCAGGGGATTGAGCTGCATTCAAACGGCTTCCGTGTTTTTCAGGGAGACAATTACATTGTGTCAAGCTCCTTGCCGAGGCTTAACACCGATGGATATGATTATTTCTACATTGCATTCAAATAATACGTTTGTGCCAGAAAAAGCGGGCACATAAAAAGAGAGGGTCTGCATCAAAGCACCGTAAAGCGGTGATGAGATACAGACCCTTTTTTGTGAGGTGCGCGTCATTCACTCAAAGCGGCTTTCAATGACGCGGCTGCAGCTTTCCGGGGAATAAACCCAGTGGCTGATATGTGCGGCATCCGTGAAATAACGCGTGGGCGGCACGGGATAAACCGCGTCGAAGGCATCAACAATTATAAGCTTGATTTTCATGCGCTCCGGAATGATGCTTTTGATGTAAACCGTTGCATGCTGACCGACGTGTATGCCGGAGGTCAGCTCGGCAAGTCCGGCGAGATTCGGAGCCAGCTCAACAAAGATGCCGTATTTTTCAATTGACCTTATAACTCCCGGAATGGTTTCTCCGGAGGTGAATTCGGCGGCGTTCTGCTCCCAGGTCCCCAGAAGCTCCTTGTGCGAAAGAGTGACTCTGCCGTCCGGACCGATTGATTTGACAACAGCTTTTATGTCAGTGCCGACGCTCAGCCGCACTCCCGGGTGCGGTATACGCGAAACGGAAATAGCATCTATAGGCAGCAGGGATGCGACCCCTGCCCCGATGTCCGCAAACGCACCGAAGCCCTCGAGATGGGTGACGCGCGCTTCAATAACATCACCCGGCGAAAGCTCGGAAATGTATTCGGCCATGCACTCCTCCTGGACGAGACGGCGGCTGAGAATCGCCGTGCGTTTCCCCTCGGCGTCATTTTCAAAGCCGATTATTTTGAACATAACCGGTTTGTTGACCCGCGATATCAGTGCAATGTCTCTCACAGAGCCGTTCTCAATTCCGAGAGCACCCTCGCAACGCGGAATAATGCCTCTCATGCAGTTGAGGTCAACGTGCAGATTGTGCGAGTTGTCACACAGCAATGCGCGTGCCTCAAGAACTGTGCCGTTTTCAAAAGCCCGTTCAAGCTCCTGTATGCCGGAAAGACAGCTTCTGTTTTCAACGGTGCCGCCAAGCCGACCTTCGGGTTTATATTTTATCATTCTTGCCACCATGCCTTCTCTGCTTAGTTTTCGCATTGGCCGTCCCTATATTTATATGCATTTTGTGCAGTTTGATGATTTTTTGTTGCACGTGGCAAAAATGTGTGCTATCATATTTTTGCAGGTTGGTTTGTTACTACTCATGAAGGAGATTTGCAATGAAAATTTCTGCCGGAGACACATTGGTTATGAAGAAACAACACCCCTGCGGGTGCGCAAGATTCACGGTGCTCAGGGTGGGCATGGATTTTCGTCTCAGGTGCGAAGGCTGCGGACATGAGATTATGTTGCCCAGGACAAAGGCGGAAAAGAGCATTAAGGAAGTTTTTCATTCGGCAAACACCGAATCGGGGAACTCCTGATTCCCGATTTTCTGCGCAAAATCCGGGCTTTTGCCTGTGAAAATGATACGGCGCTGCGGAATAATTATAAGTGATTCCGTTGTTGCCGAAGGTGTAACAGTACCGGCCGGAAAAAATTAAATGCGGGACTTCATTTGAAGTCCCGCATTTTTTAATTCTGAAAACACTCTGTTCAAAACAATTGTGTTCAGTTTGCAAATCTCTTACAGTTCCTGAATAAACGATTCCCCGACCTGTTCCATTTCAGCAAAATAATGTTTCCGTTGAGCCCGCTGCAGCAGGCCGGAAATAAGCATAACGGTGAAAACCAAAATGCAGAAAGCATAAATCGGTGAAAAGCGTTCACATGAACGCAGAACAAGGCCGAACAGGGTGAGTGTGTTCGCAGTCGGAATAACCTTAAGAATGATGTTTGAAGCCATATAAACACACAGAAAGCCGCATAAGCCGTATCCGATAAGGCTGCCGATAATAAGCCTGTCAATAGTGTCGGACCCGACAATATTGAATATCACCGGCAGGACCGGAACGCACATCATCACGACGAAAATAATGATTTCAAACATACGCAGTCTTCCGAACACATTAAAAAAGTTTACACTTGAAAGGAAGTAGTAAGACTCAATAATTGCGCTGCCGGAGATGCACGCCAAAATAACTATGGCGCTTCTGCGGGCGAGAGAAAAATCTCCGCCAAGGCGGTTATACATCAGGGTGCGCCAGGAGAATAGGCAGGATTCAAAAGCAAAAACAATCAGCAAAGCGCAGCGGAAGAACATTTTTGAGCGGTTAAGTGAATAACGGTAACCCATAAAATATATGGAAACATAAGCCGCTGTTACAACAACAACGACTAAAATGACAAATATAACAAATGCTTTGAAAGCGGGAAGACCTTTTTTCATTGCAAACTCCACAAAAAATATATTACTCTAATTCTAAATGTGTTTAGATAATTTGTCAATACACTATCGGAAAATATTTCATATATAATTTTAAATTGACATAAGAAAGCTCCCACCGGTGGGAGCTTTGCTTTATTGAATCAATTCCTGCCCGGAATCGGGCTGCTGCTGCGGAGCTTCGGTCGGAGCAGCCTGGGTCGGTGTTTCAGCCGGCGGAGCTTCCGTAACGGGCGGACTCGTCTGTGTCTGTGCATCGCCTCCGGATGCCGCTGTGGTGGAACCTATAATGTTTTGAAACCATCCGTCGAAAACAGAGCCGCGTGAAGTCGTTGTTTCCGGAGCATTAGTGGGAGCGTTGGTAGCCGGCGTCCCGGAGGATGTGGAGGATTGTGCTGCATAACTGTCGTTGACGGAAATGAAGTCCAATGCGCTGACTCTGCCGGCATCAAGCTCAATGTTGGTTGTGCCGTAAAGCGCGGTCTGAAGTTCTCTGGCCGCCATCGGATAGTCAACAACCCAGAAGAAAGTGCGGTGCAGCATTGCATCCTTGAAGGAATTGTCTGACGGCATACGGACCTGCTCCATGTCGTAATTCATCCAGTCCTGTGCGAGAGCCTGAGTGACGAGCGAAAGAATCTTAGTTTTGGGCATATCCGTTCTCACATACGGCAGGGCAATGTTCATTGCATTGTTGAGCTGACCCGCGGAGGCGGTTGATGCCGATTTAATCAGAGCGGAGATGACCTGCCTGTGGCGGCGGGTTCTGGAAATGTCTGCGTCTGCATCGCTGTGACGGATGCGGCTGAACACAAGAGCCTCATTGCCGGTGAGAGTGACATCCTTGCCGTAATCAATTGTGTATTTTGTGGTTTTGTTGATATACCTTGCCTCATATTCCTGAACCTCAACGTGCAGGCCTCCGAGGGCATCAATGAGCTTTGGGAAGGTGTAGAAGTCAACGGCGATATAGTTGTCAATGCGGATTTTATAGTCGTTTTCGATGCACTTCATTACGGAGTAGGGTCCGCCGTAGAAATACGCCTCGTTGAGCTTTGTTGTGCGCGAACCGCCGGCTTCCATGTAGGTTCTGCAATCGCGAAGGAATGAAACGAGCGTAACCTTCTTTGTCTTTTTGTTCAGCGAAACAAGGATAATCGCGTCCGACCTGCCGCTGACCATCTTGCCGTCCTTGCTGTCAATTCCGAGCAGCAGCACGTTGAGAATATAGTCCTGCGACATTATGCTGTTGTTTCCCTGATTATACCATTGATAAAGCAAATCATCCAGAGACGAGGCGTCGTGAATGTCGTGCATGGCGTCGAACTGCTCATCCTCAAAGTTTTCCGTTGTGGTTTCCCCGTTATATGAAAAATCACCGGGGTCAATCGTTATCATGTTGAGCTTTTGAGAAATGAATACAGCCGCGACAGATGCAAAGATAACAACAAATACCGCAAACAGACAAACCGCCCGCTTGATGTTGCGGTTGCGGTTGGCAGTCCAGAAGTTCTGAAACTTGTTTTGCGAACGGCTTCCCTTCTTAATTTCGCTGATCACCTGCTGTGCGTATTCCTCACTGTAGGAGCTTACGTCCTCAAAGTTTCGCTTGTTCATATTGTTATTGCCGTTGTTCTCACTCATTTGCTCTTTCTCTCCATTGCTCTTTGCTGTGTAATTCTTTTTCTATACCATAACCATATAACGTCAGTTATATATTAGATAGTGGTAAAATATGAACAAATTGTAAACATCATTCACTTTCGGCGGGATTAGACTGCTCTGAAGTGTCCTCGGGTGCCACAACGCCTTCGGTCTCGCTGTCTTCCTCGTCTGCATCCTCATGCTCCGCTGTTGTGATTGTCACCAGCTTTTCGCCGGGAGTGACTCTCATAACGCGCACACCCTTGGAGGTGCGGGAGAATGTGCTTATCTGCTCCGACGGTGTGCGAATGACAATGCCGTCTGAGGATATCATGATGACATCCTGTGACTCGTCAACACACATAAGTGCCGCAACATGGCCGTTGACACCGACTTTGTAGTTGATAACGCCCTTGCCGCCTCTGGACTGAACACGGTATTCGTCAATCTCGCTTCGTCTGCCGAAGCCGACATCGCTGACGGTGAGCACGGTTTTTCCGGGGGAGAGAATATCCATGCCGATAACCTTGTCATCACCGCGCAGCTCAATTGCCTTGACGCCTCTGGCGGTTCTGCCGATCGGTCTTGCGTCGGTTTCGGCAAAACGGATGGACATACCGTCATGTGTTGCAATGAGCAATTCGTCCGAGCCGGAAGTGAGCTTGACCCATGCAAGCTCGTCATCATCGTCCAGATTTATTGCGATAACGCCGTTGCGGCGGATGTTTTTGTATGCTTCAAGCGCGGTGCGCTTGATGATGCCGTTTCTTGTGACCATGCAGAGGTAGTTGCCTTCATCGTTTGCGGGGATTTTGAGCATTGCGGATATCGTTTCGTCGGATTCAATCGGCAGAATGTTCACAACATTCATGCCCTTGCTTGTGCGCGAACCCTCGGGAATTTCGTATCCCTTGAGTTTGAATGCTCTGCCCTTTGAAGTGAAGAGGAAGATGAAGTCGTGCGAATTGGAGGTGAACATTGTCTGAACATAGTCCTCCTCACGTCTCGTCATCCCGGAAATTCCTCTGCCGCCGCGCCTTTGGGCACGGTAGGTGTCGGCGGGAACACGCTTGAGATAACCCATTGAGGTCAGCGTGAACACACAGCTCTCGTTGGGGATAAGGTCCTCAATGTCAACCTCGCCGCTGATGTTTGCAATTTCGGTGAGCCTTTCGTCGCCGAACTTGTCTCGTATCGCAAGAGCCTCGTCCTTGACAAGCATCAGCACGCGGTGCTCGTCCCCGAGAATTTCGATATAGTCGGTGATTTTTTCGCGCAACGCCTTGAGCTCGTCCTCAATCTTTGTTCTTTCCATGCCGGTCAACTGGCCGAAACGCATCTGGACAATTGCCTGAGACTGAGCCTCGTCAAGCCCGAAGCGCTCCATGAGGCGAAGCTTGCCTGTCGACAGGTCGGGCGAGTTGCGCAGGATATCAATAACCTCGTCAATAAAATCAAGCGCTATAATATAGCCTTCCAGAATATGAGCACGTTCCTGTGCCTTGCGCAGGTTGTATTGTGTACGCCTTGTGACAACCTCACACTGGAAGTCAATATATTTCTGAAGCATTTGCTTGAGCGTGAGAATTTTCGGCACGCCGTCAACAAGTGCAAGCATATTCACACCGAAGGTGCACTGCAGCTGCGTGAGTGAATACAGATGGTTGAGAACAACCTGCGGATTTGCGTCCCGCTTGAGGTCGATTGCAATGTGCATACCCTCGCGGGATGAATAGTCGTTGAGGTCCGAAATGCCTTCAATGCGCTTGTCCTTGACAAGCTCGGCAATGCTTTCGATGAGCCTTGCCTTGTTGACTACATACGGCAGCTCCGAAACCTGAATTGAAAAACGTCCGTTTTTCTCAACGATTTCCGCTCTTGCCCTCACAACGATTTTGCCCTTGCCCGTTGCATAAGCGGCGCGGATGCCCGCCTTGCCCATGATTATGCCGGCAGTCGGGAAATCCGGCCCCTTGATATATTCCATCAGGTCGGCAAGCTCGGCGTCGGGGTTGTCAATCAGGCAGCACATTCCGTCAATAACCTCACAGAGGTTGTGCGGCGGGATGTTCGTCGCCATGCCGACGGCGATACCTGTTGAGCCGTTGACAAGCAGATTCGGATAGCGTG
>CAZIMM010000048.1:0-15910 GCA_964540415.1 uncultured Eubacteriales bacterium | reverse complement strand
CGACCAGGGCATGATGTTCGGCTTTGCCTGCGATGAAACGCCCGAGCTTATGCCGATGCCGATATCCCTTGCTCACAAGCTTTCAAAAAAGCTCACGGAAGTCAGGAAGGACGGCGCACTGCCATACTTGCGCGCAGACGGCAAAACCCAGGTTACAGTTGAATACGGCGACTCGGGAGAGGTTGTCCGGGTTGAGGCGGTTGTTGTCTCCTCACAGCACAGCGCGGACGTTGAGGAAGAACGTATACGCAGAGACATCATTGAAAAAGTCATAAAGCCCGTTATTCCGGCAAAGCTGCTGGATGCGGACACAAAAATATACGTCAACCCCACAGGCCGCTTTGTTATCGGCGGCCCGCAGGGAGATAGCGGCCTGACCGGACGCAAGATTATTGTTGACACCTACGGCGGCTATTCCCGCCACGGAGGCGGCGCTTTCAGCGGAAAGGACCCGACAAAGGTTGACCGTTCCGCCGCATACGCAGCGCGTTATGTTGCAAAGAACATTGTCGCCGCCGGGCTTGCAAAGCGGTGCGAGGTTCAGATTGCCTATGCCATCGGCGTTGTTGAGCCTGTGAGCGTTATGGTTGACACCTTCGGCACGGGCAAGGTTTCGGACAGCGTACTCGGTGACACTGTCGCCAAGGTGTTCGATTTGCGTCCGCGCGCGATAATCGAGACACTCGACCTTCGCCGCCCGATTTATTCGCCGCTGGCGGCATACGGCCAGGTCGGCAGAACAGACCTTGACCTTTCATGGGAACACACCGACAAAACCGATGAGCTGCTCAAGGCAGTCGGTCTCCGGTGAACAGGGACAAAAACGAACTGCGCTCCGCCGAGGAGCTTCGGCGTGAGCTTGCCCTCTGGCTGCTTCACCACAACAAAAACCTTCTTTTTTATACTGCGAGTCCCCTCGGCGACGAGTTTGTCCGCGATTACAGCGTTGACGAAAGCGAGCTGAAGCTTTTCAACATTTCGGTTGATGAGAATGACCGGATAACTGTTGTTTTCACCGGGAGGGTCTCTTTGAGCACCGAGCTGAGCCTAAGCGGCAAAGCGGAGTGCTTTATTTTTCATAAGTATGTAGACTTTGCCTACGACGAAAACGGAGACATAACCGGGCAAACCGTTCTGGGATATTTTTGGTAATTGTAAGATTTATATTTTCTTTTGACCGTACCGCTAACGGCGTATCTTTGATGATGTTCCCGCGGCACATATTAACAGAATTGTTTTCCGCGATACAACACAGTGCAATAATATTATTTTAATCAATAACATCACGTCTTTTTCGCAAACCGTTCTATCGCCTTGCCGATTTCCACCAAGGGCAGGATTGCAAGGCTTAGTGCGGCAACGACAAGCCACCCGTATGTGCCGAGCGGTGCTGTTGAAAACACGGAATTGAGCGCCGGCACAGTGACAACCGCCGTTTGCAAAGCAAGGCAAATCAAAAAAGCCAGGTTCATCTTCATGTTTGAAAACGCACCGATTTTGAACAAAGATACACGGCTTCGGGTGTTGAAAGCGTGAACAAGCTCCGACAGGCTCAGCACACAGAACGCCATCGTTCTCGACATCGCGTACTCCCCCGGCGGGTCAAAGAATCTCTGACCGAGGACAAACGCCAGAAGTGACAGCAGGCCGACAATCGCTCCCTCAAGCAGAATATCAAGCCACAGCCCGTCTGCAAACAGACCTTTCCCCGGAGGAATGGGCGGGCGCTCCATAACGTCCCGTTCAATCCCCTCCACGCCGAGAGCCATCGCCGGCAGAGAATCCGTGACAAGGTTCACCCAAAGCAGCTGTATCGGCACAAGCGGCGCGGGGAGTCCTGAAAGCACGGCGATGAGGATGAGCAGAATTTCGCCGATATTGCTGCTCAGCAGAAAATGCACTGCTTTCTGAATGTTTGAATAAATTCCCCTGCCCTCGCGCACCGCGTTGACAATTGTTGCAAAGTTGTCATCGGCAAGCACAATGTCGGCGGCACCCTTGGCAACATCGGTGCCGCTTTTTCCCATGGCGCAGCCGATATCTGCCGCTTTGAGAGCGGGTGCATCGTTTACGCCGTCGCCGGTCATTGCAACAATTTCTCCGTTGTCGCGCAGCGCCGTGACAATTCTCACCTTATGCTCTGGGCTGACCCTTGCAAACACCCTGCACTTTTTCACCGCATCACGCATTTTTTCGTCGTCCATCGAGTCGAGCTGCGCACCGGTGAGCGCGCCGCCTGAGATATCAATTCCCAGCTCTCTTGCAATCGCAAGCGCGGTGCTCGCGTGGTCCCCCGTTATCATCACAGGCGTGATTCCCGCTCTGCCGCATGTTTCCACAGCCGGCTTTGCCTGCTTTCGTGGCGGGTCAATCATCCCTATCAGTCCTTTGAACACAAGTCCCCTCTGCAGCTCTCCGAATACGCTTTCGGGAGTTCCGGACGCAACGGCGATAACCCTCAGCGCGTTTTCCGCAAGCCGGGCGTTTTTGTTTTCAATCTTCATGCGCATTTCGCTCGTGAGCGGAACGTCACCGACTTTGGGAAGGGTTATGTAATCGCATCTGTCCAAGAGCACCTCCGGAGCGCCCTTGGTCACTGAGATTATTTCACCGTCACACCGCACCGCCACGCTCATAAGCTTTGCGGAGGAGTTGAACGGTATTTCGCGCAGGCGCTTGCAGCCCTCGCCCTCCCGCCTGTACACACCGCGCTTTACAGCAGCAACAATTATGGCGTTCTCCGTCGGCTCTCCGTCGGCGCCTCCTCTGCCGTCAGGCAGTGCATTGCAGCAAAGGGACGCGAGCTCCAGAAGCTTTCCCGCCGCATCCGTGTTTTCAAACGGCGCGCAAAGCTCCTTCACCTCCATGCGGTTGAGAGTGAGCGTGCCGGTTTTGTCCGAGCAAATGCAGGTTGCGCTGCCCAGTGCCTCGACGCACGGCAGGCGCCTGACTATCGCGCGTTTTTTTGCCATGCGCTGCACCCCGACCGACAGCACAACGGTCACTATCGCGGGCAGGCCTTCAGGTATTGCCGCAACAGCGAGGCTCACCGAAAGCATGAAGCTTTGAGCAAGCTCCATTTTGCGCAGCAGACCGACGATGAATATCAGCACACATATTGACAGCGCAGCCGTGCCCAGAATTTTCCCCAGCTTTTCAAGCCGCTGCTGCAAAGGGGTCTGCGGAGCTTCGCCGCTGTTGAGCAGGTCGGCAATTTTGCCGATTTGCGTGTTCATTCCGGTTGCGTACGCAACGGCGCGTGCGTGCCCTTCAAGAACAACCGTTGAGGCGAAAACGCAGTTTTTCATGTCTCCTGCTCCGATCTCCTGCGGCAGGACAAGGTGCGAATCCTTTTCGGAGGGAATTGATTCACCCGTCAACGCGCTTTCACCGAGCTTCAGATTGACGCTCTGAATCAGCCTTGCGTCCGCCGCCACCCTGTCGCCCGTGTGCAGAACAAGGATATCCCCCGGCACAATTTCCGAAGCGTGCACCGTTGTTTCCCTGCCTTTTCTGAACACCCGCGCTTCGGGTGCGGACAGCTCACGGAGTTTTTCCAGTGCTCTCATTGCACGGCTCTCCTGAACCGTTCCCACAATTGCATTCACGGTGACAATGATCAGAATAATCACGGGGTCAAGCAGATCTCTTTCGCCCTCAAGCAAGCTTGTGACAAAAGACACGGCGGCCGCCGCAAGGAGGACAAGCACCATAAAGTCCGCGAACTGACTGAAAAAACGCCTGAGCAGGCTTTTCTCCTTTTTTTCGCTCAAACGGTTTTCTCCGTAATGCTCCAAACGCCGTGCGGCTTCGCCGCGTGAAAGCCCTTCGCTGTCGCTTCCGAGCGAACGCAGAGCCTCATTGGGTGTCATTGAGTGAAAGTTCATATTTACCTCCCGAGCCTTGAGTATTGCACAAAATCATGGTAAAATAATATGAATATTACATACAAAACATTACGGACACTGCGTCTGTTCTGCCGGCACGGAAAAATCGGCGGCCGAAAGCGCAAAAAAACGCACGAATTTTCGTGCGTGCGAGGATGATAAACAATGAAAATTTGCTTTGTCTGCACCGGAAACACCTGCCGCAGTCCCATGGCGCAGGGCATTGCCCGCAAGCTGCTTGACGGTGTGAACGGTGTTGAAATCACAAGCGCAGGGCTGAGTGCTTTCGGAGGCGATGCGCCCTCCCCCGAGGCTGTGGAAGCCGCGAAGGAATACGGTGCGGACATTTCCGAACACAGGTCTCGTCCGCTGAGCCGTTATGAGCTGGAGGACACAGATCTTTTTGTCTGCATGACGCAATGCCACAAGGACGTGCTCGATTCCTTTTCGCCACACGGAAAAACCGTTGTACTCGGGGCGGGAATCTCCGACCCGTACGGCGGAAACAGAGAAGTCTACGCCCGCTGCGCAAGGGAAATATACAATTTGCTCGTGCCTCTGTGCAAAAGAATTCGGTCGGAAGCCGAGTGTGTTTCCGTGATTCGCCCCGCTTCTCCCGCTGACATTCCTCAAATGGAGGAAATTGAGCGGCAGAGCTTTCATGTGCCGTGGAGCAGAGCCTCGCTGAGCAACGAGCTTGACAACACAAATTCTCATTTGCTTGTTTCGGTTGTTGACGGAAAGCTGTCGGGCTACATCGTCGTCTGGGAAATCGCCGGTGAGGCCGATTTGCTGCGGATTGCGGTTTCTCCTCAGCAGCGCCGCCGAGGACTCGGGCGCGATTTGGTTGAAGCCGCCGTCAAAGACGCACGCGCGAGGGGCTGCACGGCAATGACACTGGAGGTCCGCGCCTCAAACAAGGCGGCAATCGGTCTTTATAAATCTCTCGGATTCGAACAAAACGGTCTGCGAAAAAATTATTACTCGTCACCCGTGGAGGATTCGGTGCTGATGAAGCTGGATTTCTGCTGAACAAACATAAAATATGAAAGCTCACGGAGGCGGTTTGACCCGTCTCCTTTTTTGTGCAAAAAAATAAAAGCGGCGGGAGCAAGCCCCCGCCTTACACTTCAAAACTTTTGTAAACGCCGGAATCGTCCCGCGGTTCGGCATCCGCCGTCCGGGTTCTCGCTATATGATTGAGCCGACAACCTCAACCTTCAGGATATTTGTGTTGCCGGGAGTGTCCAACGGAATTCCCGCCGCAACAACAACCATATCGCCGTTGTCAACAATATCAATCAGGCGCGCGCAGTCAATCGCATGGCGAAACAGCTCGTCTGACGTTGTCTGATACTGTGCAAGCACAGGATAAACGCCCCATGAAAGAGCAAGCTGATTGAACGTTTTTTCAACCGGGGTTGCGGCGACAATCGGCACTGCCGGGCGGAACTTTGACATTCTGCGCGCCGTCTGGCCGTATTTTGTGACGGCGATTATCGCCTTTGCGCTGATATCGCGTGCTGTTGTGCAGGCGGCATCGCAGACCGCGTTTGTTGTGTCCGTAACATCCATATCGTACTTGATTCCGTTGTATGCGCCGGTGTCGAACGCATCCTCCTCCGCCTGCAAAGCGATTTTTGCCATTACCTCAACCGCTTCAACCGGAAAATGACCCATTGCGGTTTCGCCCGAGAGCATAACAGCCGACGTGCCGTCGAACACTGCGTTTGCAACGTCAGTGATTTCCGCTCTTGTCGGGGTCGGGTTGACAATCATGGACTCAAGCATCTGTGTTGCCGTGATGACCATTTTTCCCGAGCGGTAGCACCTGCGGATAAAGCGCTTCTGAAGTCCGGGCAGACGCTCAAACTCAACTTCAACGCCCATATCGCCGCGGGCAACCATAATGCCGTCCGACACGGCGAGTATTTCATCAAAATTGTTGATGCCTTCGATATTCTCGATTTTTGCAATAATCTTGATATCGTGTCCGCCGTAAAAATCAATATATTTGCGCATGGCGACAACGTCTTCACGGCAGCGCACAAAAGAAGCGGCAATGAAGTCGACGTCGTTTTCAATGCCGAAAAGCAAATCCTTTTTGTCCTGCTCGCTGAGGAATTCCATATGCAGCGGCACGCGCGGAACATTCACTCCCTTGTGGTTGCTCACTTTTCCCCCGTGAACAACAGTGCAGTTTGCGTCCGTTTGCGTGCAGTTATCAACACGGAGAACAATCGCTCCGTCATCAATCAAAACGGTATTGCCCGGTGAAAGCTGTGACGGCAGGTCGGAATATGTCACTGCAACCTCTCGCTCGTTGCCCTCAATATCGCGTGAGGTGAGCACAAAGGTGTCCCCGTCGGCAAGCTCTGCCGAGCCTTCTGAAAAGTTCTTCAGCCTGATTTCCGGGCCTCTTGTGTCCAGCATAATCGCAAGGCTTGCCCCCGTTTTTCTGCGAACGCTCTTGACCCTGTTAATCAGCTCGTGATGCTGTTCATGCGTTCCGTGGGAGAAGTTCAGCCTTGCGACACTCATCCCGGCGTCAATCATCTTCAAAATGACATTTTCGCTGCTGCTGGCCGGTCCGAGTGTGCAAACAATTTTTGTTTTCCTCATTTTCATATCCTTTTAACCTTTCCGGTAAATTCAAGTGCGAGACGGAACCGGTTGCGCCCCGTCGCCGAAAAAATCATACACATTTTAATATAATTTCTCATTATGAAATAAACAGCACTGTGCTTGCCAGCATAACCTGTGCAGCAAAGTATGTAACAATATTGAACACCTTGAGCTTGAACTTTTTGAAGCGTGTGTCGAACATAATCATGGCAAGGGTTGTGTCGGAAAGCACGAAGAACAGCCCTCCGAGGCTCAGCAGAGCGCAAAGGATTCCGCCGTTCGGCACTCCCGAAAGGAGCATTCTGACTCCGAGCGAGGTTGCCTTGACAAACATCATCGACACCATCACCAAATACAACGCACCGGGTATTGCTATCATGCCGAAGTTTATTTTCATCAGCAGAAGCGTGCTCATAATCACCGCGGCAAGAATGAGTGCCGCAGTGATTTCGCGGGAATCAAAAGATGCCGCGCCGGGGAGCACGGCCTTCTGTGCGGTGATATACGCGGTGATGTAAAAAACATGTGCGGTCAGAAATGCCGCTCCGCCCATGATAAACAGAGCTACTTTCGGTGAAACGTGCAGCAAAAAATCTCCGAGCCATGACATTACAAGCCCGATAATCATTACTTCGGTATAGCTTCCCCAATGTCCGGAGATTCCTGCCGCAAGAAGACCGAGTGACACAAATATTGTTGCACAAATCATTTTCAGTATCAATGATTTGCGTGTTTTGTTCGGCCATTGCGCTTTGAGAAACCACGGAACAAAGAGAAATTCCGCCGCAATCAGAGCCGAATACAACACCTTTGCCGCCATGTGCCGCTACCCCCACACTTCATGTTTTTCTTATTTCAAAATCCCGTGACATGTGCTTTCAAGAACCTTCGGAAGGTTTTCCATCGTCATCCTTGAAACCTCAAACACCGCCTTGTTCGGGAAAATGTGTTCAATTGAATATGCAACCGAAGATGCCACATTTTTGAGACTGGGCACGCTGAACGGATGAAGTACAACCTTGTCTCCCTTGAAAACGAAACGCAGCCTGCGCTGACCAACTGATTCAAGCGGTCTTATCCAGACCTCCAGAACATTGTTTTTTGTCCATGCCGCGCTTGAATCTGCGGTGTAAGGTATTCCGCCGAGCTTGATTCTGCTCTGGCGTGATTTGCCGTCCATTCCGCAGTGAATGATGTTTGTTTCGTCGCCCTCGCGCCAATACATTGTGCATTCGTTTTCATAAAAGCTGAAACGCACATCGTCGATTCCGCCCGCCTTGTCTGCCGACATATAGACAGCGGCAAAGCAGAGAACGCTCATCGGATAGCCGACGGCGCTTTGCAGCACCTTTTGATTGAATTTGATAACCCTGCCTTCGATTTTTTTCTCAAGCGGGCTGTGCGGCCTTTCCGCGATATCCGGAAGCGGCTTGAAAGTGAGCATTGAAGCAGTAAGCTCCGAGGGTTTTTCGTCAGGGTCGCATTCTATGAATGCGGCGGGGAAATGTCTCCAGATACAGTCGCGCGTCTTCTGCTCGCAGACCTCGTCCGCGGTGATAATCAGACTTGCATCGTAATCGGCAAAGTGGAGGCCGAACTGTGAAAACATACCGTCCGCACGCCAGGTGTTCGGGCAGCTTTTGTCGCTGAGCCAGAAAAAGTAGCCGTAGCCGGAGGTGTTGTCGGGGCCGGCATCGTTGCTGTTGTCCGCATGATACTTGACAGCCTCGCGCGCCCACTCCTCGGGAATAACCTGCCTGCCGTTGAATTTGCCGCCGTTGCTGTAGCAGAGAATCAATTTGGCAAGGTCCTCGGTTTTGAAGTAAGAACCCCAGCCGCCGACTTCAATGCCGTTCGGATCTCTCTCCCACACGGGCACGTCGATTCCCAGCGGTTCAAAAAGGCGGGGGGTGAGATATTCCGTCACGCTCATTCCGAGCAGACGGGTGAGCATTGCACAGATAACATAAGTGTTCTCGCTTATGTATTTCCAAGACTTGCCCGGTTCAAACGCCCAACGGCTGTCGACAAAATCCTTGACCCACGTTTTTGAGCTTCTGTCCACAAACGGGCTGACCTCCTTGCCGGCGGTCATCGTGACAAGCTGACGCACATCAATTGTCTCGAGCCATTCATCATATTTTTCCGGACGGTACTCCGGAAAAACGTCCAGCAGCTTTGTGTCGAGTGAGATAACTCCCTCGTCCACTGCAAAGCCGAGAGCGGTTGAGGTGAAGCTCTTGCTGACTGAATACATAATGTGCGGCGTCTGCGCAGTGTACGGTTTGCGCCAGGTTTCAAAAGCAACCTTTCCGTGACGCAGACACATAACGCTGTGAATCTGAATATCGTTTTCCTCTGCATCGCGGATGAAATCCGCAATCACCGCGGATGACACGCCGACAGACTCGGGCGTTTTTGCCCTTTCGAGTAAAACTTTCTGAACTAACATAACGCAACACTTTCCTTTAATATACTTATCGGTTTACACCGATTGCTGTTTTTTTATCGCGCGCTTTTTGCGCACATATAACTGACCCGCAAGCACAAGCCCCGCGCCGAAAACGATTGCAACCACCCTGCCGGGAGTCACGGCGAACTCGCCCTTCTGATTCACATCCCCGACCAGCTCCAGTCCCGCGGCGGCAGAGTCAAGCTCGCAGCGCGCGTTATAAAGCTGAGTGTTTG
The DNA here is from genome assembly GCA_964540415.1 of uncultured Eubacteriales bacterium. Lineage (GTDB taxonomy): Bacteria > Bacillota > Clostridia > Oscillospirales > Acutalibacteraceae > CAZIMM01. The sequence goes on along the minus strand of CAZIMM010000048.1, from coordinate 6,710 downwards.
AAGCCTTGCCTCCGAGCAGCGCTTCCGCCGTTTTTTCGGCCTCCGAAAAGCGGGTTGAGCTGTTCAGAGAATATGACGCTGTGTGGGCAAACGCCGCATCCGCCTTTTCAAGAGAGGTACGGAGCTTTGCCCGTTCCCCGGCGTTGTCCTCAGCGTATTCGGCAAAATCTCCGGGATATGCCGTTTCAATAAAAGAGTAACCACGGGAGACGAGCTCATCCCAGCCCTGTCTGTTGTCCGGGCGCTCCGCAGAGATATCCGTGCGGGCTGTTGAAAACATCAGCTCAAGTCCGCAATTCTTGATTCCGAACCGGAAGGTCGAATGAAAAATCACGCCGTAAGGATTCTTTGTCTGCAAGTTGACGGCCAACACCCTGGCAATTCCGCTGCTTGCCGCCTCGCTGAACTTTCGCACGCAGTTGACGGCGGAAAAAATGATGTTGCCTTTATAGTAGCCTACCAGTCCCGGAGCGGAGTCGAATGAATCCGCCCACTTGATGACCTTTGAAGCAGAGTCGTGAATGCGAAGATAAACGAAGGAATCCGCTCCGCTTTCAACAGCCTGTGCGTAAACGTAATCAGCCTGTTCCGGGGCGCAGTCAACAATCACGAGTGTTTTTCCCTCGCACACCTTAAACAGCGGTTCGAGAGACAATCCGTCCTCGGCTTCAATGCTTACAGCCCGTACTCCGTCCGCTATTGCCTCCTCTGCGGAGGCTGCATCGCTTACTGCCGCCGAGCATGAGACCGTTCCTTCCTCCGGAGAGGCGGCATCGGGCATGCCCCAGGCAAGGCACGGGAGCGCGGATGAAAAAACAACACACATACACACTGCAAGGCTCAAAGCGGCCGCAGTCCATTTTTGCATAAAACGTACCGTTCCTTTATATTTATCTGAGGTTGATTTTGTGATTCATCAGCCAGACGTTGCAAACAGAAAGAATAATCGTCACAACAAGGCCGAACAGCATTCCGGCAAGTCCGAAGGTGAGACCTCCGTCAACGCTCATACTGTGAGAGACGGAAAATGATACGCCCTCGGCAGAGATGAGGAGAGAGAGCGGCACATAGGAGGTCAGAATGTAGTTCATAATCTGCGTAACTGCAAAAACGCACGCAAAAATGATGATTGCGGGGAAGAACACGTTCTGCCTCTGGAAAGGACGGACGTTTGAAAGCGTGAGAGCAAAGAAAATCTGTGCCACCAACATGGAAATCTGAACAAAAAGCGAAAGAGCGATGAGAACAATCACCTGAACGACGGTGCCTGTGTCCGGGAGCATACTCATCATCGCCAGCAGTGTTTTGATTGCGGCGACCTCCTCGTCCCCGACAATCGTTGAAACATATGAAGTCATTGCAAAAATCATGCCTGCACAGATGAGATAGCTTATGAGCATCCACACGCACGCCGCTGTAATCTTTGCAAAAAGCAATCTGCCGCTTGTTGTGGGCAGGGTGAAGGAAAGATAACCCTGGTCTCTGTAAAGTGTTTTATAGTAGCTGGAGATAATCGCAATCATCGTCACAAGAATGACGGCGATGCCGACAAATATCATTGCTATGCTTCCGATTGCGACAATCCAGCGGATGTCAAACGCAAAAGCAACCGCGACAATCGCGGTGGTTATCAGTGCGGCGAGATAAATGTTGACAATTGAATGAAAGCCCGCCTTGAATTCGTTCTTAATTAGTTTGCCAGTCAAATTTGAACACCTCCTGAAATACGTCCTCAACCGATTTCCCACCCTGCCTGATTTCATTCACGCTCGTGTTGACAAGCACATGACCCTTGCCGATCATGAGAACTGAATTGAAGATGCGCTCAACATCGTGAATGAGGTGGGTTGAAATGAGAACCGTTGAATGCTGTGCATAGTTTGTCATAATAAAATCAAGGATGGCGCTCCTTGCCGCCGGGTCAACGCCGCCCATGGGCTCGTCGAGCACATAGAGCTTTGATTTGCGGCACATGACAATTGCAAGCTGAAGCTTTTCCTGCATACCCTTTGACATTGTTTTGAGCTTTTGCTTTGGGTTGAGGTCGAAAGCCCTTACCATGTCGAGCGCCTTCGGCTTGTCAAAATCAACGAAGAAATCGGCAAAATAGTCAATGGCGTGCGCCGGGGTCATCCAGTCTGCAAGATATGTCCTTTCCGGCAGGTATGCAACGTGCTCTTTTGTGTAAGGTCCGGGAACATGACCGTCAACAAGCACCTCGCCGGTGTAGTCGTGAATCAACCCGGTAATAATTTTGATGAGAGATGTCTTTCCGCAGCCGTTCGGGCCGAGAAGTCCGATTATCTGTCCCTCTTCATAGCTCAGGGTGATATTGTCCAGAACAAGATTCCTTCCGTAAGACTTGCTGAGATTGTTCAACTCGATGATTTTTCCCACTATTTTTTCTCCTCCTTGACTGCCGGCTTAGTTTTGGATTTGCGTTTTACGGCAGCCGGCGTGTCCTTTGCTTCGGGGACCTTCCATACTTTTATAACTCCGTCGTCGTTTAGAACCTTGACCACGGTGATTATTATCGGGAACATGAACATTCCTATGACTCCCAGAGTCTTTAAACCTATATACATTCCAATGAGTGTTGCAATCGGAGGCAAACCGAGCTGACCTGCCACCATGCGGGGCTCAATAAACTGCCTCAGCACGGAAATCGAAACGTAAATTATGATGATTCCGATGCCCATTCCGATGTCTCCCATAACCAGCGAAACAATTGACCACGGAATCAGTATCGTGCCGGTGCCGAGAATCGGCAGAATGTCCACAACGGCGATTATGGCGGCGATTATCGGAATGTAGCCGGCGGTGTAAACTCCGATGAGCTTGAGCACCGTGAGGCCGATTGACATTTCGCAGAAGGTGATGAATATGATAATGCAGTATGCCCTTGCCATTTTTTTGAGCGTTGCAAGAGTCAGGCTTTTGGTTTTTGAAAGCGTTGAGCGGTTTTCATCGGACACCTGACGCTTGATAAAGCCGACAATACGGTCATAATCGGAGGTGATGAAGCAGCTTGCAATCACGCTGACCACACAGGCAATCAGGATGCTCGGAATCTGCTTTGCAGTTGAAATAACGCCGCTTATCGGAGTTGTCAGCCACGAAAAATTGAAGTTTCCTCCGAGTTCTGCGGACGCCGCCGTCTGGCCGGCCACATCAACCGCGGTTTCCTCCGCGAAGCTCAGCGCGAGTTTGTCAAACAGGCTGTTGATGCTCTGGTCTACAGTTTTTTCAAGAGTATCCGGCAGGAAATCAACAAAATCAATGCACCATGTTCTGAACGATTCAATGAGAGCGGGTATGTTTTCGAATGTTGTGAACAGATAATTGATAAAGCCCTTTACCTCGGAGACAATTTTCGTTCCCGCAAGACCGATTACGAACAGCAGCACCGCAAATATGAGCAACACAATCATAACCGAAACGGGGCCTTTTTTCAAAGGTGTCTTTCGGGTGATATAGTTGACGGGCTTTTGCAAAACAATTGCAATGAAGGCTGCAAAGAGGAAGGGGAAAACCGTCCAAAACGCATACTTCATGAAAAGATAAAAAACGCCGATGATTATTGCAAAAAACACAGTGTTAATGATGAATCTGCGTTTTCTCTCAACCGAATACAGTGCTTTCATTTCACGCCTCCTCGACTTTGATATTTTGAAGGTTGCAGAACTTCACCCGGGTATTCGTAAGTTCATATTATATACTATTGTTGTGCAAAATACAATTTAATACGGAAAAATTAAAAAACTTTTTAGTTTTGCATAAGAAACAGGACAAAATTACTGTAAAAATCTTTCGATTTACCCTTTATTATATAAACATAATGTGTTATAATACTTCAGTTAACAATATGAGAGAGGTATAATACATGAATGTTGCAATAATGGGCTACGGCGTTGTCGGTTCGGGCGTCGCCGAGCTTCTCAGTAAGAATCACGAGCACATCGTCAAAAAAAGCATGCAGGATTCGCTGCAGCTTACTCACATTCTTGACCTTCGTGATTTCCCCGGTGACGAGAATGAGAAAATATTCACAAAAAAATTCGAAGATATATTGGAGGACGAGGAAGTCGGAATCGTTGTTGAAACCATGGGCGGCCTGCACCCCGCGTTCGAATTTGTCTCCTCTTGTCTTAATGCCGGAAAGAGCGTTGTCACCTCCAACAAAGAGCTTGTCGCCGAAAAAGGGTTTGAACTGCTCAACATCGCTCAGAAAAATAACGTAAATTTTCTGTTTGAGGCAAGCGTCGGCGGCGGAATCCCGATTATCCGTCCGATTACCCAGTGCCTTGCGGCAAATGAAATTGATGAAATTGCAGGCATACTCAACGGAACAACAAACTTTATTCTCACAAAGATGATAAACGAGAGCATGAATTTCGACGACGCGCTTGCTCTCGCGCAGAAGCTCGGTTATGCAGAGCGCAATCCCGCGGCGGACGTTGAAGGAACGGATGCCTGCAGAAAAATCTGCATTCTTGCCTCTCTCTGCTTCGGCAGCCATGTTTATCCGAAATCGGTGAGCACCGAGGGCATCACAAAAATTACTCTTGCCGATGTCAAATACGCCTCTGCATGGGGCGGAGTAATTAAGCTGATTGCAAACGCCCAGCGTTACGGCGACGGCAGAATTTCCGCAACGGTTGCCCCCTCGTTTGTTCAGGCGCACAGCCAGCTTGCGGGAGTTGACGATGTTTTCAACTCCATCCTTGTGCGGGGCGACGCAATCGGCGACGTTGTGTTTTACGGCAGGGGCGCCGGAAAGATGCCGACCGCGAGCGCCGTTGTGGCTGATATCATCGACTGCGCAAAGCACGTCAAGCTCCGCAAGTTCTTCGGCTGGAGCGAGAGCGTTGAGGATTATGTCATTGACCCGCTTGACATCAAAAATCCGTTTTTCGTCAGGCTTGTCTGCACAGACATGAAAGCGGCAAAGCAAAGCGTTTCCGAGCTGTTCGGCGAGGTCAAGGTTCTGAGCTATGACGGCGCTGCCGAAGACGAATACGCCTTTGTTACGCAAAGCATTACTCGCCGCCGTTTCAACGAGCTTGAGGAAAAGCTCTCGGGAGCACAGGCGGGCTCGGTTATCAGAATAACCGATTATTGAGATTATTGAACCGAAAGGGATTGGGATAATGGCACTGATAGTTCAAAAATTCGGAGGCAGCTCGGTTGCAAACGCGCAAAGAGTTGCAAACGTCGCCTCAATTGTCGCGGACACATACCGTGCGGGGAACGACGTGGTCGTTGTGGTTTCCGCACAGGGTGACACCACGGACGATTTGATTGCAAAAGCAAAGGAAATCAACTCAAACGGCTCAAAGCGCGAGATGGATATGCTTCTTGCGGCAGGCGAGCAGATCTCCTGCTCACTGCTTGCGATGGCTCTTGACTCGCTGGGCTGCCCGGCTGTGTCTCTGCTCGGCTGGCAGGCAGGCTTCCGCACAAACTCGTCATACGGCAGTGCGAGAATCAAGGTTGTCCGCCCCGACAGAATCAAGGCGGAGCTTGCAAAGAAAAACATTGTTGTTGTTGCGGGCTTCCAGGGGATCAACAAATATGACGACGTCACCACACTCGGCAGAGGAGGCTCGGACACGAGCGCTGTTGCAATTGCTGCAGCCCTGCACGCGGACCGCTGCCAGATTTACACCGACGTTGAAGGTGTTTATACCGCCGACCCGAGGAAAGTTCAAAACGCAAAGAAGCTTAAGGACATCACTTACGATGAAATGCTTGAGCTTGCAACCCTCGGCGCTCAGGTACTCAACAACCGTTCGGTTGAAATGGCCAAAAAATACAATGTTGAAATTGAGGTGCTGTCGAGCCTGAAAAGAGTTCCCGGCACAATTGTTAAGGAGGCTTCCACAATGGAGAAAATGCTTATCAGAGGTGTGACAAAGGACACCGATACCGCCAGGATTTCAATTATCGGCGTTGCCGATGTTCCGGGCATCGCTTTCAAAATTTTCAGCAAGCTTGCGGCAAAGAACATCAATGTGGACATCATTCTTCAGTCGGTCGGGCGCGACGGCACAAAGGACATCTCGTTCACCGTCGGCCGCGCAAACGCCGAGCTTGCAGTGAACACTCTGCGCGATTCGCTTGAAATTGTCCGCGACCTTGAGATTATCAGTGACCTGAACGTTGCAAAGATCTCCGTTGTCGGCGCAGGCATGGAATCTCATCCCGGCACTGCCTCCAAAATGTTTGAGGCTCTGTTTGATTCAAACATAAACATTCAGATGATCTCCACAAGCGAGATAAAGATATCGGTTCTTATTGACATTGCCGATGCAGACAAGGCAGTTTCCGCAGTTCACAGGGCCTTCTTCCCCGAGGACTGAGCGTATTTGATACGCACGAAAGGATTAATTTCAAATGGAACAGGGAACAATCAATTACGAGAATCAAAAAGTAATCAATGTTGACATTAACCGTGAGATGCGCAAATCGTTTCTCGACTATTCGATGTCGGTAATCACCGCGCGCGCCCTTCCCGACGTGCGCGACGGTCTGAAGCCGGTTCACAGGCGCATACTCTACACTATGTTCGAGAACTCGCTTTACCCCGACAAGCCCTACCGCAAGTGCGCGGACACAGTCGGTGCGGTTCTCGGCAGATACCATCCTCACGGCGACGCTTCGGTTTATGACGCGATGGTTCGTCTTGCACAGAGCTTTTCAATGAGATA
>CAZIMM010000047.1:10113-16186 GCA_964540415.1 uncultured Eubacteriales bacterium | reverse complement strand
TCCGACCACCAGCTCCAAAAAGCTCTCCAAACCTCAAAGGTTTCGGGGAGCTTTTGCTATTTATTATGCTAAATATGACTCATAAGTGTCTTTTTGGTGTCTTTTAGTGTCTGCAAAGCATTAAATACCCATCAAAAAATGCCTGCCTTCTCATACCTCGTGATATGATTGGTAAAACGGCTACATTGATGCTAATTTGGCATTAAAATAGATGTATAGCAACTCTCGGATTATGAGTAGGCAGACAGTTAAAAAACAACTATACTTCACATTTTGCATTCGTAATGAATAGTTGCGCTTAATAATTCATCGTTTTTGAATTTTGCTATCCCGTTTTGCCCGTTTTTCGATTTGTCGGAAATGTCATTTCCCCACAATGCTTTCCATTCGTTTTCACTGCCTTCATAATACACATCGACAAGTCCGAAGCAGTTATGAAAAGCGCCGCAGTGTATCTGTTTTACAGATTTGGGTATATAAACCCGTCTTATGCTCATGCATTCCGCAAAAGCATAGCTGCCGATTGATTCAAGTGTATCCGGAAATATTACATCGGTGATTCCGCAGCATTTTTTGAATGCTTTTGGGCAAATACGCGAAGTGCCGTATGCGAATGTGACAATGCCCTCGGGCTTTTCTTCGCTCACATCATAATAAGGCGCTTCGTCGGCATTGTTCAATGCGACATCATAGGTCTTGCCGTTTATGCGCAATTCTTTGATATAATCCGCATAATCAGCGAAACTCATAGATTCATCAGGCTCACAGCATTCTTTATAAAGAGAAATAAATTCTTCTGCGGAGATATAATCCGCATCATCCGGAGCAGCATCGATATATTCACGCGTAAACGGCTTGACTGTGTAAACTGTGTGAGTCGAGCCTTTCATTGCAAAATACGGACGATGCCGGTCATCAAAGCAGTCTTTTGCGAGCATTTCTCTCACATCGTCATTTATCTTTACATAATAGGTTTGCGGAGCCGCTGTCGTGTCGGCTTTTTCCATAACCGCCTGTACTTCAAAAAAGTGTTCAAGAGTAATTGCTTTTTCCTCAATCGGAAGATATTTTGCCGTGTGCTTTCCCAACGGTCGGATGTCGCTGTGCCCGCCCCAAAATATTAGCTTTTTTAACAGGGAAATGCAGAGATATTTTCTTCTGTCTTTTTGGCACGACGTCTCATCCTCAATGAATGTATAACCGCTTAACCTTTGTGTCGAATCCGAATTTGCTTTTCCGAGTTCTTCAAGAAAAAGCGCGTAATCCTTGTCTCTGCTCATATCAATGAGAAATACGGGCTGTTTGTTAATATCATTTTTCATAGCATCCTCATTTCCGTAAATCCGAGATTTACTTCATTTTGTGTTTTTATTGTAAAGCATATGATGCGACAATATTCGTACATCCTTACAAACATCAAGTGAGGTTAAATATTGACAATACCACACAAACAGCGTACAATATTTTTCGAGGTGATAATTATGTATGATGCACAGCCGAAAAAAATTGCGGCGTTTTATATCCTCGCCATACTCAAGGATTGCACAGACAGCGAACACACCCTCACACAGAAACAAATTCAGGACAAGCTGAAAAATGAATACGGTCTGACTCTCGACAGAAAGGCTGTCAAGCGCAACCTGACCGACCTGATTGACCTCGGGTATGAAATTGAATATGCCGAGCGAACACGCAAAACAAAAAGCGGCGAGGATGAGCCGATTTTAACGGATTGGTACCTGAACCGCGATTTCACCGACGCAGAGCTGCGGCTGCTGATTGACAGCGTGCTGTTTTCAAAATATATCCCTTACAGCCAGTGCAAAGACCTGATTGAAAAGCTCGAAAAGCAGTCGAACAAATATTTCTCCGCAAAAGTGCGTCACATCCGCAATTTGCCTATGTCAATGCCTGCAAACAAGGAGCTTTTTTACACAATCGAAGTGCTTGACGAGGCAATTGAGCAGGGCAAACAGGTCGCGTTCAAATACACCGATTTTGATTTGAAGATGAATCGCGTCGCGCGCAAAAACGCAGACGGCAAAGACAACGAATATATAATCAATCCGTATCAAATGGTGGCGACAAACGGACGGTATTATCTCATCTGCAACCCCGATAAATATGACAGTATTTCGCATTTTCGTGTGGACAGAATCAGCTGCATCAGGTTACTTGACTCCCCTGTTAAAAAAATGAAAAAGGTCATGGGACTTGAAAACGGACTTGACTTGCCAAAACATATGGCGGAGCATATTTATATGTATTGCGGAGAGAGCGTGAACGTAAAATTCCGCATTACCCGACAGCTGATAAACGATGTTGTTGACTGGTTCGGCACTGCCGTAAAATACAGCAATGAAACGGAAAGTACGGTTGATGTGACCGTCAAGGTCAATGAAGATGCAATGTTCAACTGGGCAATGCAGTATGGCTGCTATGTTGAGGTGCTCGAGCCTCAGAGCTTGCGGGAGGATGTTGCCGCTGCTGTGGCGGAGATGAATAAAAAATATAACGGATGAGGAGAAAGAAGTCTGAACAATGTACTTTATCTATTCTCAATCAGATGATTGTTTCGGAATACCCGTTGACTGATGTTAAAAAATATAGATGAAGGGGTGTCAATATGGCAGAAATCAAAAAAGCGGATGTGGAAACATTAATCAATATGAAACTTGTAATTCCACCGTATCAGAGACCGTATAGGTGGGATGTTCGAAATATCGATGATCTTTTGAGGGACATAGGAAATGCAATAAACGATGCGAAAAGGTTTGACGACAATTTCCGTTATCGAATCGGGACAATCATTCTATATAAAAATAAGAATGGAAAATTAGATATTGTAGATGGACAACAGAGAATTATTTCCTTGATACTATTAAATAAGTATCTGTGTCCTGATTTCGAATGTGATTTGTTAAAGCATGCATTCACAAGCAAGATTACGCAAGATAATATTCAAAGGAACTATACTTTTATCAAAGAATGGTTCTCATTAAAAACGGAAGCAAAACAAGTGTATATCAATGCAATCAAAGAGATTCTTGAAGTAATTGTCATCACTGTGGATAAGATTTCAGAAGCGTTTCAACTGTTTGATTCACAAAACGCACGCGGCAAAGCGTTAGATCCGCACGATTTGTTGAAAGCATATCATCTGCGTGAAATGAAAAATTATCGTTACGAAATGAAGCATGCTGTTACTAAGTGGGAATCAATGGAAACATCACAAATAAGGGAACTTTTTGATTTGTATTTATTCCCAATACGGAATTGGTCAAGAGGAATAAAAACGCGCCCGTTCACAGTGAAAGAAATAGATGCTTACAAAGGAATAACAGAGGGGTCAGAGTACTTATTTGATAAGTATATCATTAAAAGAGAATATGCGAACGACAATGCGGATGGTCAGTGGAGTTTAAAGACCCTTTATGCATCCGGACAGCAGTCAAAAAAGAAGCCAAATTACACAAATTCAAAGTTTACTAAATCCGGCGAATGGGATAAGACAAATGATTGGAGAAACAGGACAATCATAATGATACAGTCGGCAATGCGAGTGTCTTATACATCGGCGAAGGTAATGCATTGGATAACAAAAGCGTTAATATGGCTTTCGGAGGATTCCTGCAAGCACATAAAAAAAGACGATATTACAGGATTTAATGCGGTAATAGAAAACATGGCAAAGAGTGCTGTAAAAGAAACTTTTTTTGATGTGTGTCCTGACTATGTGTACAAGATGGGTGTCAATACTCCGCACATCGTTTTCAACTACTTGGATTACCTTCTTTGGAACAATGATCGAGAAATATATGACAATTTCACTTTTGAATTCCGCAATTCAGTCGAACATTGGTATCCGCAGAATCCTTCTGAAGGAACGTTTGAACAGTGGAAAGATGATGTGGATAGCTTTGGAAACTTGTGTATAATCCAAAGAAATGTTAACTCTCGATTCTCAAATATGGCTCCTGAAGCTAAAAAAAGTACGTTTGTTAAAATGATTGATACAGGTAGTCTTAAACTGAGAAAGATGAGAGACCTGACCGAGAAAACTTCTGATGAAGCTGCCGGTCAGAGATGGAAAAATACTTTATATAAAGAACACGAAATGGAAATGATTAAGATTTTGAAGGAAAACTGTGAGGCGAATTCATAATCAAGAATTGAATGATTGTAACCTGATATAGATTAGGTTACACCTGCAAATAAAAGAATATTCGAGAGAAATTTATGCCCGTTTTTTCTCTCATCGCCCCTGCTATGATGTAATCACAGCAGGGGCGGAAAACTTCACACCGAACAGCCCCTGAAATAAATGCAGAGGCTGTTTTTTTGACGATAAAGGAGGAGAAAAAATGTATCAGCAGCTTGATTTCAGCATGAGTATTATGGAACTCGACCGCGCCGTTCATTCGCCTGATTTTTACAGAGATTATCTGACCGACCTGATGAAATATGCAAACAGCGCTTTCGGCGATGCCCTGCCGTTCTTTCCGTTCATCGGTGACGGACAAAGAGAGTTTGATTTTGGAATCGTAGAAAACGCACCCAAGAAAAAGACGAAAAGCTTTGACTTGGCTGAAATTCTTGATGAACTGGCAGAGTGCAAAGCGGAGGCAGAAAAAATTAAAATAGCCGATGAGGATTTGCAGAAAAGTTTGTTCAACCTGATTGATGAGGTCAAGCGCCGGGCGGAGCTGTTTCCCGGATACTTCGCGGACGGCTTTGAAGAAATGTATGCCTATGTTATGCGTCGGCTGTCATCCGCCGAGAACAGCACAACCGACAACAGCCGGATGAAAGCAGACATAATGCGGCTGATCGGCAGGTTAAAAAAGGTTCACATCACAGTGAACTCTGTTGTGCCCGAAACGGTTTACGGCAGGTACATTCCGTCTCAACGAAGAATTGAGCTGTACGCAGCCCCGATTCGCAAGGCTTTTTGGAACGACCGCGACCGCACGGATTTTTTACTCTGCGTTCTTGCACATGAGCTTTTTCATCTGTGGCACCACGCATACATTTTACAAGGCGGCGGCAAGCTATCCGGCGGCAAAAAGGCAACCGCAGTCAAGGAGAGCCTTGCAAGGAGCTTTGAATACGCATACTCACGCGACTGTAACCAATTTCGAGATAAGGTTAAAGATTTTATCACAAGAATGACATATCTTCATCTCTCGCTTTTTCCCGATAATCCCTATCACGGCGCGATGTACATTGACAGAGAATTGTTCGGAGAACTTGTGAAAATTTCTGCATTCAGTCTGTCCGACGCTTTCACCGTGCTCAATGCTCGGCATTTGCTGTGCGAGTATGACAAGGGCTCGTTCAAAAATCCGATTTGAAGCAGCATATAAACCCATCGCCCCGCGCAAAGCATGACGGCTCTGCGCGGGGCGCGTTTTGTTGTGTACGGTCACCGGATTTTGTCATAAGCTATACTTTGCTGTGCACAGTAAATAAGCATAAGAACATCATAATTAATTCCTTATTGCCTGTACGGAACCCTTGCCGACGGAACGAGCTTTGATGCGGGGTCGGTGTGTACAGTTTGGTCGTCGAAGAATATGTTTGCGCCGAAGGCCTTGAGCACTTCGGTTTTTTCGATTCCACCCAAAAAGAATGCTTCGTCAATTCTGACTTCCCATGCGCGCAGCGTTCTGATAACGCGCTCGTGAGCAGGTGCGTTTCGTGCGGTAACAAGCGCTGTGCGAATCGGCGTTGCCTCTTTTGGATAATTTTTTTGTATGTAAGAAATGGTTTTCAGCAGTTTTGCAAACGGGCCTTCGGGCAGCGGGCTTTTTGCGTTTGCTCGTTCGTGTTCAGTGAATGCCTGCAGCCCCTTTTCCTGAAAAATTCTTTCGGACTCATCGGAGAATATGACCGCATCGCCGTCGAACGCAATTCTGATTTGTTCTTCGGCTTTTTCGGTGTCAATCGGCAAACCGGTGTGCGAGCATATTATGCCCGATGCAATGTTCGCGTTAATCGCTTCCTGAACATCCGATTCATTTGCCGACAAAAATAAATCTGTTTTGAAAGCGTTCAGGTACGGGGCAATGTG
>CAZIMM010000047.1:0-10103 GCA_964540415.1 uncultured Eubacteriales bacterium | reverse complement strand
TGTGTTCACCGCTGACAAGAGCCGCGTGGCTGATGTCAAGCCCGTAATGCTCAATTGAATTGAAAATGCGCAGGCTTGTGTTGGCGCTGTTTTTCGACATGACGATTATTTCTGTCAGTCGGTGTTCAGCGCTGTTCAGCTTGTGGAGAGCTTTGATTAACGAAAACGCTGTGCCGGGTTTGAGAACATCGTCCTCGTGTTCCAGCTGATATTCGGAATACGCTTCCAATCCGTCGTTTTCAAAAATCCGGTTTTCTTCTTCAAGGTCAAACAGCGCGCGTGATGAAATCCCGACCACAAGCTTGTCATCTAATTTAAGCGGCATAATTATCCTCGTTTCTGCGCTTTGTATTTTTATTTATGCTTTCGCTGATATTTGCCGTAAAGGCACGCACTCTGCAAAATGTGTCCGTCCATCGCTTTGACCAGCGCTGCTTTATCCGAATCGGTGCCAATTGAAATTGCCGCGTCAAGCACATAGACCGTAAAGCAATACCTGTGGTTCCAGTTGAACGGAGGCTTCGGGCCGCGATAGCAATGCATTCCGTAGGCAATCCCCTGATCAAAATGAAACGGCTGCTCGTTGACCGCGCCTTTGGGCAAAGCACACGGAATCACCTGAACCGGTGGAAGATTCCACGCAAGCCAATGGTTATAGCCGGGGTGAATCGGATGACCGAGGTCGTCCAAAGTAATCGCCATCGAAACGGCGCCGGCGGCTATGTTTTCAATATGCAGTTCCGGTGACTCATCTTTTCCGTAACCGCTGCAACAATCAGGCATCCAACCCTCCGGCTCAAAATCGGGGCTCAATATTTTTAAGTCTTTCATATGCTCACCTTTTAATTTTGATATATAACATTTTACCATACGCGCCGCAAAAGCACAAGATTCCCCTCCATATAACAGTACACATTTCTTGACTATGTTATAGTAAGCACTATATCTTTCAAACAAAATTCAAAAGTAAATCAATCTGCAGGTGCTTTACAACCGATTCTTTTTCGTTCTGTTCTTTTGAAAAAATTAAAGGGCGAATAATATGAAAACAACCAAAAAAATGATTCAACATATTCCTCACTCAAGCATCGAATTTTCCCGCCTATATTTTACACACTTTTTGTCTGCCGGTCAGTAATAATTGCACATATATGCAATTCTGCGCGGGTTTGTAATGACGGCATCTTCTGCTTCATCGCCGAGAAACGCAAAATCCTGCAGCATGGTTTCATCGTCAATCATTGGCAGAAAACACATTTTCAGCTCGGTTGGGAATTTATCCTGCAGAATGTAGTCATTGCCGTTTGCTGTGGCGCAGAGCAGCACTTTTTCCTGTTTGTTTATCAATTCGTGTGCATTTCTCCAACAGCGAAAAAGCTGTATGTTTTTGTCAATCAGCACAAAGTCGGGAACTAAGAAATTCTCGAACACACTTCCGAGAGCAAGAGTCAACCTTTCGTTGTATGACAAATCAAATCCGGCGATAAAATTGTACTTGAATTTCAAAAAGGTTTCACTGTCGATTATTCCGTCAACATCACGCCGATGATAGAGCAGAAAAAGATCATCCTCGCCATTTTTGTTCTGCGCATAACAAATGACATTAACAGATTCGAGCAGGCATTCTTTTGGAGTGCGCACCTTGAAAGTGATGCCGTACATAGGGCGAATTCCGAAATTCCTGCTGCATATGCGCAGGTCTCGCCATGAATAGAGCGAGTTGTAATCGCACAGCGCAACCGTGTCAAATCCGTCCTTATCCGCAAAGCAGCAGTATTCCGACGCAGTGTTGAGGCACATACCGTGATTGGAATAATTCATCAACTCAATGCGTCGGTTTCTTCTTTTTGTTTCTACCATAAATTCACTTCCTGTCTTTTGAATCGATTGTCTTGAGCAGGCTGTTAATTTCGTCTGCGTTCATCTTTGCGGCATAGATTTTTTTGCGCTGTTCTCTCGCTTCATCGAAAATCGGCATAACATCCGTGCCGAGTTTTTCGGCGATATATGCCGCGAGAGTAACAACCCAGACCGTCAGAAATATGCCGAAAAGAAGTCCGAAAAGGCAGGATTCCGTCAGCTTGAAAATGATTAAACTGATTGCATCAAGCGCCGCGAATAAAACAACAACTGACATTGCTATCACCTCACAATTTCTGTTAATCGCAGTAGAATTCTTCAAATGTGTCAAGGCAGATGCAGCCGAGGGGATTGCCGAAAACCGCGCCGCAGTCAATTGCAATGTGGTTGTTTTTTCTGTAAATTCTGCCCTTGTAATTTTCATCAATAAAGCTTGTCGGTGTGTGGCCGGAAACGAAAAACCTGTCGGCAAAATATACCTTTTCGTATTCGATTTCGCCGAGAATAAAATCAGTTGTTGTGCAGCGGTCGAGGTCTGCCATTCTCCGCTTTTCAGAGCCCGTGTGCGAGAGCAGAAAGCTATTGCCGTTTACCGTAATTTCATATTCGAGCGGACACATCGCAATATACGACAAGACACTTTGCTTGGTTTGTTCGTCAAGTTTTTTAAACTCATCTGCCGTTGCCTTTCCGCCGTCCGAAAGCCAGTCCGAATAAGCTTTGGCATTTGTTTCGGTGCGCGAAAGCATTTTATATGCTGCAAACTCGTGGTTGCCCAACAGCACTTTGATGTTGTCTTTCTGCATCACTTCAAGCAGAATTTTGATTCCGTCCGCGCCTCTGTCCAAAACATCACCGAGGATGTACAGCGTGTCGCCGTCCGAAAAATTTATTCGCTCAAGCATTCGACTGAACTTGTCATAGCAGCCGTGCAGGTCGGCCATTGCGTAGACCATTTTTACTGCTCAACTCCCCAATCGTAATCGCTTTCGGTTTTGTATTTTTGAACCCATTGGTCAGCGGTAATTCCGTCACCGTGATAGTTTGCGAGCGCGTTATATGTTTCGCCGTCCTTGTTCAGCTGAACAATCACAACCCACCAGGTTTCGAACGCTCCATCCTTTGTTGTGGCGGTGACGATGAACCTGCCGCAGCCGTCGGAGTCGACAACCTTGACATCGTAGACCGTTTCGTCCTTTGCGAAAACCTGTCGCTGAATCTGTGCAACCGCACAGCTTTTCGCCAACTCCTCATCGTTTTTGTAGTTGGTGAACGCGCCGCCGAAAATGTTGAACAGAAGAATCACGCAGACCAGCGGAACGGCAAAGTGAATCACCTTACTTTTGGTTGAAAGCGACTTGAAATTCTTGTAATCGTTCAGCTGCTTTTTTGCAAACGATTTTGCTTTTTCTTTTGTTTCGGCTGACTTTGATTCGGTTGACGATGACACATCGACAAATGTTTGCGGCTCACTTTGCGCCGCAGTTGTTTCCCCTGCTCTTTCAGCTCCGCAGGTCGGGCAGGACCTTGCCCCGTCGTCAAATTGTGTTCCGCAGTTTTTGCAATTCATTTAAAAACGCCTCCTGTTATTTGGTTGAGACCAATATAACAGGAGGCGTGGGTTGTTTTGGGGAGATGTTATTTAATGTTTGACAAAATCAGATTTTTTGCCCAACTTTCAGCATCATGGTTAGCAGTATCATTTGTGATAATAAATTCCTGTCCACGTTTTGCCATTGTTAGTATACAGTTACCGTTTTCCTTTTTCCATCTCCAGTCTGCGTTCCCAGTCATTCTATGTTCATAAAAATGTTCGGGTAGTTTCAGTACATTGTAGACATCTGCAGTTTCTCCGCACTCTCTTGACAGAACAAGGCTTTCATCAAAATCAAATGTTCCGTATCCTGCAACTGTAGGTTCAAATGATAGCTTTTCTGCACCTATATAAACCGTGTTCATTTCATATTCTTCGCTATTGTAAAAATGCGGATGATGACAGCCGAATGGATTGCTTGTTACTCTTATTGGTTCGCATCCAATTTGCATATATCCCCATATTATCTGCTTTTTCGTGTTTGGAATAAAATGAGGCTTTCCGTTTATGTATTTTACATCTTGAAAAAGGCCATAAAACAGGAAAACATCGTCTTTCTCCACACCTTGTTTTGCTAAATGTTTTTGGGAATTGCCTTGTTGACCAAATCTTGGAATCCAGTCGGAATCTCTAGAATAAAACAAATCGGGGCGAATGTCCGGGTCGGTATGTGCCTTACAGCTTCGTGCCTTTATATTCAGTTGTTCCATTATTTCAAAACACGATTGCTCATTGTTGAATCTAAGATCATTGTAAGAGTAAAAATTACAATCGCTCGGAATCGGCAAAGAAAACAGTTTTCCCTCGTCAACAAAGTAAGGGCTGGGACATCCGCCACAGCCTGTATCAAAGCCCTTGCGAGATAGTATTATTCTCATCTCTTTTTACATTCTCCCTTTTTTACTGATTTCTCGAAGTGTTCTTCGAGTGGAGTACAGTCTGGGTTAATGCTCCTGTTAAGTTCTGCCTTGAAGAATTCCATAAAGGAGTTTATGCCGTTTTCGGGAATTGGCTGAAGGTCTGCTCTTGGAGCTTTTTCTCTGATGCTGGCTATGGTTTCTAAATAATTGCTTAGTTTACTGCGAGGCAATATATCTTTGCCATAATATATGTACTCATCAGAATTCAACACATAATTATCAGTCGGTTTTGAATCCTTTCTGGGAAGATAATACAGATCTCTTTCTTGTTTTGCTTTTTCAACATCCAGTTCACCGATATCTTCAAGATGGTGTGGATTACCTTTTTTAACAAACCATTTCCCGTTTTTATATGAGTACTTTTGGTCAGGGCGCTGCGTTGCATTATTGTATTTGAAATACTCTTGAGTTGTCACTGCGGAATTAACTTTTGCAATAAACAATGGTGAATACTCCGAATCTTGTTTGGAACTGCGTTTAGCAAGCTGTTTGCCGCAAAGACCGATTAGATATATATCTTCATCTGGATTCTGTTCCAAGAGCAAACCGATTTTATGTCTTAAATTTGTTTTACAACATGCTAATGTCAAGCTGTCGTTTTTAACGGCACATGGTGCAAATCCTGAGTCATACACGATTGAATATGCAAAAATTTTCATAGTTACTATCTCCCATAAAAATAGATTTTCACTTAGTCTTTTTTGTAATTCATTACTTATATTTTTCCACGCCCTCGATGAGGTCGTTTTTCACTTCTTCAACCAAGTCTGCCGGGGCGAGGAGCGTTACGCACGAAACATACTGCTCCGCCCATTTTCGCATCGCAATGCGGTTCACTTTCACCTTAACCGTGATTTCGTCCTCGCTCTCGTTGCTGAATTCAACGTCCGAGCCGAACCAGTCGATAATCTCGCTGATGATATACTTTTTCGCCCTGAATTCTGCCTTGACGCTCTCGCCGGAAAACATATAGATGTGCTCCGCCATGTGCTTTGGCAAATCCAGACCGTGCTCGAGCCCCTTAACCTTTTTGAGCAGCTTTGCTGGTGAATCGAGCAGGCGGATATTCGTAATCAGGTCAACGCGGTAGTTTGCGGCGTTATCGTATTTGTCGTAGTTGCACACAAGGTAATATCGCCCGTTGGTCGCCACCATCTGATAGGGATTGATTATGTATTCGCGCGTTTTGCCCTCGCTGTCAAGGCGCGGATGCAGCTTTTTGTCCGAGCCGAACGAGCAGTAATTGAACGCAACCTGTCGGCCGCTGCCGATTGCCTCGTCAAGGATTTCGATGGTGTAAAACAGTTCTCTGTTCTGCGACCGGTCTTCGGGCAGGTTGCAGATATGCCTGACCTTTGCCTTGAAATATTGGTTCGACAAGCCCTCAATTTTTTCAATCAGCTCTTTGCATTGGCTGTATGGAATGTGCTTTGAAAAAAGCAGGCTGTCAACGAGCAGGCGCAGCTCAGCATCGGTGAAATCACGCTCGAGATAAAAGTCGGAAAGAATCGCGCTTTCTTCAAGCGCGCCCGTCTTTTCGTTTTTAATCATTCGGATTGCTTCGCTGTATTCGATGCGGTAGCCGAAATCAATGAGGTTCATCAGGTTGCGCTTAACCGCCTTGCGGTCGGCTTTCATTTGATATTCGGTGTCGAGAATTTCGACGATTTCCTTTTGACTTAAGCGGTGGTTCTCGTCGGTGTAACGGCGGAGAATGTCGAGAATGTTGATTATCAGCAGCTTTTTCGGCTGAACGGTGTACATGGCAATTCACCTCAATTGGAATTATATCACAATATTTTCATTTCATCAATATAATATTGCAGTTTGTGTGACAAAAACAGCGCATCACGCAGAAAAGCCAAGCCTGATTACTTTTTCTTCTTTCTTCGGCTCGGTGATTTCAAAATCCTGCGGCAGAAGTGTGGCGATGTCTTTGTCCGACAGCTTGTCAATGTCCGAGCGAACAAGCCTTGCCGCCTGCTTCATTCTTGCTTTTTCAACGATGTTTCGCGCATAGCGGCCGTTGCCGAAATCGGTTGTTCCCGATACGCTTTCAAAAACAGGAATCAGCTTTTCGCGCACTCCGTTGCCGAGAATTAAGCCATTATTTTTTGAAAGAAGCTCTGTAATTTCAAACAACTCTTCTGCGCTGTAATCATCAAAATTGATGTTGAAAGCAATCCTC
This sequence comes from uncultured Eubacteriales bacterium, assembly GCA_964540415.1. Taxonomy (GTDB): domain Bacteria; phylum Bacillota; class Clostridia; order Oscillospirales; family Acutalibacteraceae; genus CAZIMM01. The sequence goes on along the minus strand of CAZIMM010000047.1, from coordinate 3,541 downwards.
GAACGCAGGCCGGGGTTGCGGGCGATAAACTCCTCCATTTTGTCGGTGTAACCCGCGAAAATGACGATGATGTCCTCGCGCATATTCTCCATTTCCTGCACGATTGTGTTGATTGCCTCATCGCCGAAAAGCCCCGCCTTGCCGTCAACAAGTGAATATGCTTCGTCAATGAACAGCACACCGCCCTTTGCCTGTTTGAATTTTTCTTTGACAATCTGCGCAGTCCAGCCGACATATTTGCCGACCAAATCCGAACGCCCGACTTCGTGAAACTCGCCGCTTGAGAGAATACCGTTGTCCGCCATAATCTGTGCGAACAGCCTGGCAACCGTTGTCTTTGCCGTGCCGGGGCTGCCGGTGAAAACCATGTGCATTGACGCGCGGCCGGCTGCCATTCTCCGCTCGGCAAAAACCTTCTGCGCCTTGTAATAATCTATCGCCTGCGAAATCATTTCTTTTGCCTGCGTCAGCCCAATCATATTGCACAGTTCGTCATACGCAGAGCCCTTCGGCCTTTGCAGCAGAACGGATTTGTTGACGCATTCAATACTTTTGTATTGCGGATAAACCTTCGTTTTCAGGTGCTCGGTCAGCCAGATATCAAGCGCCGTATTAAGTTCGCGTGCCGTGTATGTTTTGCCCTCGTCATCGAGGACACTGTACAACTTTTTGTTGGCTCTTACTCCGTTGTTTTTCGCACAGGTTTTCAAATATTCTTTCGCTTTTTCATACTCCGCAGGCTGCTGACGGATTTCAACAACAGCCGTGTTGCCGAGGTATTCATACAGCTTTTGTTTCAGGCTGTTGCTTCCGCTCGGCACACAAACGAACGTCAGCACATTTCTGCGGTGCTTTTTCATTTCACAGGCAGCGCGCTTGACAATTTCGTTTATCGGCTGAGCATATTCATCGTCGTCATCATCGCTCGACAGGTCAATCACAACAGCCGTGCTTTCGCTCATGTCGTAAAGGTCGCTTAAAAGCTGTTTGCTTCTGAAGGCAGATTCACGGATGTTTATTTGAGTTCGACGCTTTCCGGTGAGCCTGCCGACTGCAAACAGCGATGAAGTGAGAAGGCTGAGCACAGAATTTTTCGTTTCCTCATCGTCTGCTTCAATCAGGTATTGAACCGGGTGACCGACAAAGCCTGTGCTTTGGCAACCGTCAAAAATGCGTTCAATCTCAGGCACAAGGGTCGGAGAGCAAAAGCTGAGCCGTGCAGCATCCAAGGCTTCGGAAAAGCTGAATTTTTCCTCGATAAGTTCTTCGTCAAACGGCGACGAATTCCGAAAACGGGAGAGCAACCCGTCAACGCCGAGCAGCTCCAGCACATTGTCATCATCTGAAACAAAATCACCCATGCTTGCCCAATGCAGCATACACTTAAGCTGACTGCCTGTAATTTCGCTTATTTTGCAGTCTTTCGCTTTCATCTTGCAGCGGCTAAAAAACTCTTCAATCGTCTTGTCGGTCAGAACACCTTTTTTCAGCGCTGCGCCGACGGTCACATACACTCTGCTGATTTGAGAAACGAACAAAAAAGCCTTTCTGTCGCTGTCTGTATACATTATGTCGGAAATGCTGCAGAAATCAGCGGCATATTCTGTTCCTCTGCGTCTGCGCTTGTCTTCTCTTTTCTCCGGCGGTTCGGTCAGAACGGCTTCGATTTTGTAAAACAACATTTTGCATTCCTCCTCGTGTGACAATAACATACCATTTTCGGTGGGCTGTTTTCGGCGCACAGCGTTTTTCACAAACGAATAGATGAACTGAAAAAGCACCACCGTTTCTGTTATCATTTAGGCAGAGAGAGGCGCAGAGGCATTGAGGAATTTGAATTCTTTTTGGGGCAGCAGCGTACTTGCTATAACGGAGTTTAAAAAAGTATAAAATGTAAAAGTGATTTGCTTATGTTGATTCATATTGACATATGTTTAGTTGCTTGATATAGTTATTTTATCGAATGGAAATGAAAAGGAGAAACTTACCATGCCGGACATAGACACAAAAAGCGGAAGAAACGATGTTATTAAATCTATTGTTTATTCGGTTATTGATAGAATCGATTTGCTGAATTGCGGTTGGAATGTTAAAAAAGGTTTGCAATCCATAATTGATGAAGACAATTTAGCAATATTTGATTGTTGCGATTCGGACAACGATGAAATATCTGATGAATACTATTTTGATAAATATACATTCATCATTGACGGCGAAACGATCGGCGAAACACCATTCACGGTCACAAAGCCTCTGAAAATAATTACAATTATCTATCGCAACCAATGGCGGATACAGTTTTGATATTTTTCGCGATAGAACTCGTTCTTTTACATCTTCTACAAAAGTAACAATACCAATCGATTTCCTTAACAAAGAAGATACTATAAATGTGATAATTAATGCTATTGCGACTTTGTGCAACCAATAATACTCTGAGAGCTTTTGAGAAATGGCGAAGAAATAATATGTATTCTATGATCAAAAAAGTAACGGCAAAACCTTTTGAAGAAGTGCAATAAAACACTGTTGCCCCACACTTGAGCATTTCGCTTGAGTGTGGGGCTTTCTGTTGTTATCTTGTTTTACGCCCTCCTCAATAGTGCGAGGCTGATGGTGTCGGCTGCGGCTTCGTCCGCCTTGCGTATGGCGTGGGTGTAGATGTTCATTGTCGTTGACATATCCGCGTGGCCCAGTCGGTTTGACACGGTGCGGATGTCCGTGCCGGCGGCGATGAGGAGCGACGCATTTGTGTGGCGCAGGCCGTGCAGGGTGACAGAAGGCAAGTCATATTTTTTCACAAACTCGCGCAGGAATTTTGTGAGCGAATCGGGGTTGATTGGCAGACCGTTTTTCTGCGTGAATACCTTGCCGGTGTCAGTCCACTCTTCGGCGCGCAGCTTTGCGATTGCCTGCTGCAAAGATTGTTTATGGAGTTTCGTGAAACGCCGCTGCTGTTGCTGAGCGCCAGCTTCGTTATTTTACGGGCTTTGAGATATTTGCCAAAGTCTTTTTTCGCTTTGTATCTGACGGGGAGATGAACTTTCTCTGTGCCGAGTTCATTATAGAACTTTGCTATCTGATAAGGCTCAATTTCCCCGATCTTTTTGTTGCCGAACACGGCGTTCAAGCGAATGAGGATGTTTTTATAATTGCGTACGGTGTGGCTTCGCAGATTTGGGCGACAGTATGTTTCTAACCAGCGTTCGGTGAATTCGGAGAACCTGACATTGCGGTTCAGGGCGGTGCCGAGGTTTGCCTCGCGCTCAAAATCCACCTTTTGCTTTTCAAGCCCTTTTTCTATCTGTGCAGGCGTCATACCCGGTTCGGGGCGCCATGTTTTTGATACAATCTTTTGCTTGCCGTCTGCGTCATATCCGAGTGAAACCCTGATGCGGTATGAGCTGCCGTTTTTAAGTACGGATGCCATGGCAAAAATCCTTTCTATATATTGTTACAGTAACATATTCACTCTGAAAGGCGGATATAGCAAGGAGACTGTCCGAAAATTCATAAAAAGAGGCGTAGAAAAACCAGCTTA
>CAZIMM010000046.1:0-16380 GCA_964540415.1 uncultured Eubacteriales bacterium | reverse complement strand
CATGAGCTTCATGTTGCCCGTGCCGCTTGCCTCATAGCCGGCGAGAGATATCTGCTCGCTGATGTCCGCCGCAGGCATAAGTGACTCTGCCAGGCTGACATTATAGTTCTCCATGAACACAACTTTAAGCCTGCCCGCAACGTCCTTGTCGTTGTTGATAAGGTCAGCCACAGTGCAGATAAAGGTGATGATGCGCTTTGCCATATCGAACCCCGGTGCCGCCTTTGCACCGAAGATAAAGGTCTGCGGCACAAAGCTTCCCGAGGGGTTATCCTTGATTGCAAGATATCTTGAAAGGATGCTGATGGCGTTGAGATGCTGACGCTTGTATTCGTGCAGGCGCTTGACCTGAACATCAAATATCGAGCTCGGGTCAATCTCTATGCCGGTTTTCTGCATAACCTGTTTTGCAAAGCGCTCCTTGTTGGACTTTTTGATTTTTTCAAGGCGTTCCAGAACCGCACTGTCATTTTCAAACTCGCGCAGGCGCACAAGCTCCTCTGCGTTGAGCACAAAGCCGTCACCGATAAGCTCGGTTATCAGCGAAGCAAGCTCCGGGTTCGACTGGTTGAGCCAGCGGCGGTATGCAATGCCGTTTGTGACATTTGTATACTTTTCGGGGTTGAGAGAAAAGCTGTCCGCAAAGAGGGTTTTCTTCAGAATATCGCTGTGAAGCGCAGAAACACCGTTCACGCTGTGGCAGGAGGCAACACAGAGGTTTGCCATTCTGACAGCGCCGTTGTTGACAATTGCCATGCGTTCAACCCTGCCGCCGTCGTGCGTTGTGTTCCAGATATATGAGCGATAGCGGTTGTCAATTTCCTTGATGAGCTGATAAAGCCTCGGCAGAAGCTCCTTGAACAAATCCTCGGACCAGCATTCGAGTGCTTCCTGCATAACCGTATGATTGGTGTAAGCAACCGTTTTTGTCACAAGGCTCCACGCCTCGTCCCAGCCGTAGCCGCACTCGTCGAGCAGAATACGCATAAGCTCCGGAATCGCGAGGGTCGGGTGAGTGTCATTAATATGGATTGCGACTGCCTCCGGCAGATTGTCAAGCGTGCCGTAGTTGCGCAGATGCTCCTGGATAATGTCCTGAATCGAAGCGGAAACAAGGAAATATTGCTGCTTGAGTCTGAGGCTCTGCCCCTCGTAATGCTTATCCGGCGGATAAAGCACCTTGCTGATAACCTCCGCCATTGTGCGAGCCTTCATCGCCTGGGTGTAGTTGCCCTTTGCGAATTCGCTCATGTCTATTGCCTCGGGTGCCTCCGCTGACCAGAGCCTGAGCACACTCACCGATTCGCCGCCCTTGCCCGCAACATACATATCATAAGGCACGGCAAGTATTTTTGTGCAGTTCTGCATTTCGACGGTGTGATAACGATTGTCCCAGTTGTCAATAATATTGCCGTAAAACTGAACCTCTTTTGTGCTCTCGTCGCTGCGGGTGAGCCACACCTTTCCGCCGGGAAGCCAGAAGTCCGGAAGCTCAATCTGGTGACGGTCAATTATTCGCTGCTCAAATATGCCGTATTCATACAGAATCGAATAACCCATGGCGTTGTAGCCCTTTGTTGCAAGCGCGTCAAGATAGCAGGCGGCAAGCCTGCCGAGGCCGCCGTTTCCGAGGCCTGCGTCCGGCTCGAGGTCGTAAAGCCTGTCGAGCCTGATGTCGAACTTTTTGAGCGCGCTTTCAAACACATCGGTAAGCCCGAGGTTGTAAAGGCTGTTTTTGAGCGAGCGGCCCATGAGGAACTCCATGCAAAGGTAATAAACGCTCTTGGCCTTTTGCGCCTTCGCCTTTTCTGCAAAGCCCTTGCGGTTATCAGCCATGATATCCTTGACGATTGACGCAACTGCTTTATAGTAATGCTCGAACGTCGCCTCCTCCGGAGTGACGCCGTGAGCATGTGAAAGATTCGCTGTTATCTTCTCTTGTGCTTGTTGCACTGTAAGTTGATTTTTCATACAAAACCTCCAAAAAATTTTTGTACAGCGGTTGTTTTTTTAAGCTTTCATGTATATTTTATACTAAATTATCTTAAATTACAACAGTAATTGCAAATAAACTTCCACAAATTTTCGCCGATTTTTTTATTGTAAGGCTTTACATTGGCGAACATTTGTGCTATTATATTTATATCTCGAACATTTGTTTGGTGATTTTTTTGGAAAGATGTATTTTGCATTGCGATCTCAACAATTTTTTTGCCTCGGTGGAGTGCCTTGAACACCCGGAGCTGAAGGGAGTGCCCACGGCGGTTGCCGGAAGCGTTGAAAACCGTCACGGAATAATCCTGGCCAAAAACGAGCCCGCGAAGCGCTTCGGGGTGAAAACGGCCGAGGCTGTCTGGCAGGCGCGGCAGAAGTGCCCCTCGCTTGTTATACTTGAGCCTCATTATGAAAAATACACGGCTTTTTCCCGCGAAGCGCGGGAGATTTACCGCAGATATACCGAATTCATCGAGCCTTTCGGCATTGACGAGTGCTGGCTGGATGTGACGGGCAGTTTGCTGCTTTTCGGCGACGGGAAAACGATTGCGGACAGAATTCGCGGCGAAATAAAGCGCGAGCTCGGAATCACCGCGTCCGCCGGGGTAAGCTTCAACAAGGTTTTCGCAAAGCTCGGAAGCGACATAAAGAAGCCGGATGCCACCACAGTTATCCCGCATGATACCTTCCGCGAGAAAATATGGCGGCTTCCGGCAAGCGATATGCTCGGTGTCGGAAAGGCAACGGGACACACGCTGTCACGCATGGGTTTGCTGACAATCGGTGATGTTGCCCGTGCCGACCCGGTTTTGCTCAGAGCCGCCCTGGGTAAAGGCGGCGAATACCTCTGGTACTGTGCCAACGGCATGGACGGCTCGCCCGTCAGGAAAGACGGTTCCTTTCCCCCTCCGAAAAGCATCGGCAGAAGCACCACTAAGCCCTTTGACCTCGAAAGCGAGGAGCAGGTGAGGGTAACACTCATTTCACTGTGCGAGAGCGTTGCGCATTCTCTGCGGGAAAACCACGCTCTCGCCGGCACAATACAGCTCGGGGTTCGCGACACAAGTCTTGTCACATATGAGCACCAACGCCGTCTGCTCACACCGACAAGGCTTGTGGGCAGGCTGGTTGAAACAGGGCTGGAGCTGTATTCGGAGGTTAACAGCCGCGGCGAGCCTCTCCGCTCAATCGGGATACGCGCCTGCGAGCTTGTCAATGAGAACGAATGTGTTCAGCTTTCTCTTGACTGCGACGCCCGCCGTCTCGAAAAGCTTGAGGCAATTGAAAGCAGTGTTGATTCACTGCGCTCCCGCTTCGGAAAAAACTGCATACGCCGTGCCTCCCTCATTGACTTGAATGAGCCCGACAGCCATCCGGTTTTGCGCTCCATGCTTCGTTTTTTTTGAGATTCAGGCTCTGTTCAATGCATCCAGAGGGTCAACAATAGTGCCCTCGACGGTTATTTCCAGGTGCAGGTGCAATCCGTCAGCCGCTTCACACGGGATTTCGCAAAGTGTTCCCAGCTCCTGTCCGCGTGTGACTTCGTCGCCCGTTTTGACAGAATCGAGCGGCTTGACTCCGCAATATTTGACTGTCATTCCGTTGCCGTGGGACACCTCAATCACATTTCCCCAAAGCTCGTGAGTATACATTTCCTTCACAGTTCCGCGCTGCACAGCCAGAACCACGTCCGAGGTGTCTCCCTCAAAATCAATGCCGTTGTGCACACGCCAATCGCCCATTGTCTTTGACGCCACCATTTCCCCGGCTGAATAATCCTTGATTATCTTTGTTCCGAGAGGAAGGGTAAACTCGCCCTTGAACGGGAGATTGTCGGGAGTTTGAGTTGTTGTTTCCGGAACGGTGGTTGCGTTCTCGCTGATAATTAATGAAAGCGTTGCCCTTATATCCTCAACAGAGGTTGCGGGCGTGTTTGCTCTTGCGGTTTGCGCGCCGGTCGGAGTGCGGTTGTCATACCCCGCGGTTTCACTCGCAATCTTGTCTTTATAGCCCGCCGAGTTCTTCACCGCTCCCCACGCGCCTATGCCCGCAGCAACTATGCACAGCAACAGTATTGAATAAAATCCGAGCTTTGATCCCGAAACTCCGCCTGTCTTTTTGAAGCCGATATCCATCATTTTGAGCATCCTCCATCGTAATGATTTGATATCATTTTTGTCAAAGCGGCAGTATATTATTCAAAAATGTATTCGGCAACCCTTTGAGCGGAAAAGTAAAGTGCAAAAGCGACAATTATTTTTCCTAATTGTAATATTATCTTCATGGCAGCATGATATTATGAATATATATTTCCTATTAATCCGATTTTCATAATAAGGGGTGCACAGTCATGATGCTTTTGTTCAGAAGGCTGGCGGTGCTCAGTATCGCGGTGTTCTGCGCCGTTGCCTATTCCTCACAGCCGGACAGCTATTCGCCGCTGAGGGCGGAGCCCGCTTTGAGCCTTGCGGTTATTTCGGACACTCACATCGAGTCCACCGAACCGCAGAAGCTTGCCGCGACATGCGGGGTTTTCGCCGATGTTGCCGCCGCGGAAAGGAATGACTCTCTTGTTATTGTCGGGGACAGTGTTATGAACGGACAGGAGATCGAGAACCTCTGCCTTTACGGCGCTTTGCGCAGTGCCCGGCTTACAAGCAAGCTGTTTATCGCCTCCGGGAATCACGAGCTCGGCAACGGCGGCAGCGAGGCAGGTTTCAACAGTCTCACAAAGCGCTATATAGGCTTCAGGAATGCGTTCACTCCTGACAAAACCGACAAGGTATATTACAGCACCGAGCTGAACGGCTTCAGACTCATTGCACTCGGCTCTGAGGCTGATGCCGGAGTTCAGGCATATCTTTCCGAAGCCCAGCTTTCATGGCTTGACCGACAGCTCACAGATGCCGGCGGGCAACCGGTTTTTGTTTTTTGCCACCAGCCTGTTGACGGCACGTTCAATTACGCCTGGGGAGAAGGACACGTCGGGGAGCAGGGCGATGCGCTCAAAAAAATATTGCAGGAGCACGAAAATGTTTTTTACATCTCCGGGCACCTGCACATGGGCTATACTCAAGGCGGGGCATACACCGAAAGCGGTGTGACATATATCAATGTTCCCTGCTGTGCCGGCAGTCTTTACGGCGAAGAGGTCTCCCCCGGCTGCGGCTATGTTATTGAGGTCTATAAAACCGAGGTCTGCCTGCGCGCGAGGAACTTCGGCTCCTCGCAGTGGCTGACGGAATATGATTTTGTTTTTCCGATCAATACTTCAAATCAATAATGTAATTTGAAATATCCTGCACATCGTCCGGCAGCAGCAGCGCCGAGCCGTCCGCGTTCCATTGCAAAACAGCCTCTGCGACAATATCGTCACAGCGAACCTTAACCCGAACATAGCCCTTGTTGCACTCCGCCGCGCATCTGATGATGAAGGTGCCGTCCCCGGTGTAAACAATGTCCCCGGTTTCCAGCTCCTCAACAGTTATTTTGCTGCCCTCATACCTGGGCGTGACAACAATATAATCAGTGGCGTTTTTGCCGTCGTTTGCAGCTTCCGCAAGCGGCGGCATTCCGTTTTCATCGGCGACAAAGCTCAGGACATACCGAGCGGAATATTTTTCCCATTCTTCATTCAGCTTGTCGCCGTTCCTGGTGACAATGCCGACGGCAAAGACACAGTTGTCCTTCCACTCAAAGCCGGCGTGATAAAACTGTGACGCCCCCACCGCGGTGATTGCGTGCTCATGACCCACGTGCTCCCCGTTTTTTTCCTGTTCCTCTGAACAAGAGCACAGCATTGCAGTACAAATGAGCACACAGGCGATTTTTAAGACTATTTTCATTTTCTTTCCTGTCGATTTCAGCTGAGCAGAAATTTTTCAAACTTGGCAATATTGGTTCCCTTGCCGATAACCACAATCAAATCTCCGTCACCTAAAACGTAATCGGGCGTGATTTCGGTAATTGTATTACCGCACGATTCAATTGCAATGATATTTAATCCGTACTCCTTGCGGATGTTTGACTGCATGACGCTTTTCCCGACAATTCTGTCGGTCGCCTTCAGCTCGGATATCTCAATTTCATTGTTCAGAGCAATGTATTCAATCAAGCTGTTCGAGGTCAGTTTCTTTGCAAGCCTTATAGCCATGTCACGCTCCGCATAAATGACCTCCGCGCCGAGCTTTTCGAGCACACTGCCCTGTTCGTAGCTTGTCGCCTTTGCAATAACCTTCGGCACGCCGAGGTCAACGACAGTCAGGGTTGTGAGAATGCAGGTATCAATTTTTTCACCGATGCACACCACAACCGTCTCGCAGTTCTGAATTCCGGTTTCAATCAATGCCTCACGCGAAAGCTCACGGACGACGAAAGCATAGTCCGTGTATGCTCTTATATCCTTGATTTTTCTCTCGTTCGAGTCAATGACAAGCACCTCAGCGCCCAATTCGGAAAGCCTTTGCGCGAGAGCCGTGCCGAAACGTCCGAGGCCGATAACACCGAAGGTTGCACCGTTGCCGGAATTGCTTTTTTTGCCGCCGAACATACCCATAATATGCATCTTCTCCTATCCGATTGTGATGTCCTCCTCGGAATAGCTGATATTCCGGGGTTTTCTTGATGCCCAAACCGTTACCATTGTCAGCGGTCCGAGCCTGCCGATATACATAACCAACGTCACAAGTACCTTTGATGCCGAACAGAGCTGTGAGGTTATTCCCGTCGAAAGTCCGACAGTTCCGAATGCAGACACCGTTTCAAAAAGCAAATCGGGAATCTCTTTTTCGGGTTCAAGTGCGCAAAGCATAAATACCGCAGCAATGATAACCATCGCGGCAACACTTGCCAAAAGGAAGGCCTTGCGGACTAATCCGTCCGGGAGCTTTCTTCTGAACGCCTGAGTGTCCCTGTTGAGAATTGCTCCTCTGATATTGCACAGCAGCAAAAATGCCGTTGTTGTTTTGATACCGCCGCCCGTAGAGCCGGGTGATGCACCGACAAACATGAGCAGCATTGTGAGCACCATCGCCGTATTTTCCAGTTTACCGTAGTCAAACGTGGCAAAGCCTGCCGTTCTCGCCGTAACACTGCCGAAAAAGCAATTGAGAATCGATTCATCGGTTGTTATGCGGTAAACCGCAGTGCCGGCAAGGAGGAGAAACAATGTAAAGCTCAAAACCACCTTGCTGTGCAGGGAAAGCTTGTGCGGATTTTTGAAATTCCTCTTGCAGTCGCCGATTACAAGGAAGCCGATGCCTCCGATTATTATCAGTGCGGCGGTGAGCAGTTCAAGTGCTGCATCGTCCGAATAATCAATAAAGCTGTTACCGTTTCCGAGCATGTCAAAGCCGGCGTTGTTAAACGATGAAATAGCGTTAAAAGCAGCCGTTTGCAGCGCACGCGCAGGATGAAAATACCGTCTGAACACCGCATAGCCGGCAACGGTTCCCGCAAGCTCAACACAAACAGTCACTCTTACAACGAATTTCAGCACCTTTAAAAGCCCGCTGTGTGTCGAAATGTTCCAGCTTTCGCCGACAAGCTGACGCTCTCTGAGTGTGATGTGCTTGCCGGAAAGCATAACAAAGCCTACACCGATTGAAGCAATGCCGAAGCCGCCGACCTGAATGAGCGCCGCAATAACCGCTCTGCCGAACATGCTGAACACAGTGTAGGTGTCAACAACGGTCAGACCCGTTACGCACACAGCGCTCGCGGAGGTGAACAGTGCGTCCACAAAGCTCAGACTCATACCCGCATTCAAAGAAAACGGGAGCATAAGCAGCACAGCCCCGAAAAAAATTACAGAGAAGAAAGCCAGAACGATTATCCTTGCCGGAGAAAACGACTTAAATACTTTACGCATATAAAAACGGCCTCAATATTTATTATGTACATCCTCTGCAAAACATAGAAGATCCTTAACATCAAGGACAGTGCCGTCGTCCAGAATTGCCTTGCCGCTGAGCTTGCCGAAAACCTGATGCTGGTCGGTTACAATAACTCCGACGTCAATTTTCGCCGCTCTGTCAAGTATCGGCACAAAGTCCATCTCAAAGCGTCCGTCGCTTGAGGTGAAAGTCCACGGGTCGGTATAGCTGCTTTCGGGAATGTTGAACGCGATGTCGTCAAGCTTGTGGCACTTGCCGTCATAGAACAGGATATTCTCGCTCGCAGCAGTTGTGTCGCCGAAGCCGTACCCAATGTTGAAGCCGAAGGGCTTGCCGTTGACAACACCGTTGCCGGAGCCCCAGTACCACGTGTTGTCGTATGTCCAGACTCCCCTGCCCCAGTCAAGAGTGCCGAAGTCGGTTTCCGGGTTGAAGGTATATGTTCTGCCGTCGAACTCCGCAGAGCCGCTCGCACGCATGCAGTTGATTTTCTGGTTATAGTAAAACGCCGTTTTCTTTTCCTTCCAAGGCGTTGCGATGACCATTGTGTCCATCGGAGGCTGGTCAAGCGTAATGTCACATTTAAAGGTTTTGCCGTCCTTGAAATTCTTCATTTCGCACACAAGGCGGCGTTTGTTGGGAGTTACAAGGAACTCCATGTCAAGGCGCTTGTCATGGTAAACCGTGTTGTGGCAGCCGGTGTCGGACGGAAGCTTGAATTTGCCCATGGGGAAAGCGTTGAGGACAGTTGTTGTCTGCTCGCAGGGCACGGAAAAGTCAAGAAGGGATACGCTTTGCAGACCGATGTATCCGTCGTCCGAAATTGTCATTGCAACGCCGAAATTTTCCGAATTGGAGATGACAAGGTAATAATCCCATTCCTTTATTCTGAACTTCGGAGCTTTAATCATTGAACGGTCATAAACCTGAACGAGATTGCGCGACCAGCCGGGTTCGGTAAGAGTTCCGTCCTGCCTGAGCAGGGGCTGTACCTTGGTTACTTCGTGATTACGCATATAAATGTTCCTCCCAAATTAAATTCAGTCAAAGAGCTTTGCTTTCGGTTCAACAGACATTCTGCCGTGGTTATATAGCTTGCGGTTGTCGAGCGCCCACTGACGCGCAGAGAATTCACCGGGGCTTACAGCGGACACCGTCTGTGCCATTTCGTAGATTCTCGCGTCCATGAGGTCGAGCTGGGAAAGTATTTCCGCCTCAATGAACATGGGGCGGGAAGCGGCACCGAACTCCGGCTCGCCGTGGTGCGAAATGAGCATATGCTCAACAAGCATTGATTTTTCTTTTGAAATTCCGAGCTTTTCGGAGGCTTTTTCAACCATCATAGCGCCTCTGACCAGGTGGCCGATCAGCGCTCCGTCAACACTGTAGCCCGAGGCTATCCCGGACATGCCGACCTCATACTCCGTTGTCTTGGCAATGTCGTGCAGAATTGCACCCGCAAGCAGCAAGTCGCTGTCAACAAACGGATAAAGCTTCGCCGCGCACTCCGCAAGACGGACAATTGAAAGTGTATGGTAAAGCAGACCTCCGCGCATGGCATGGTGAAGCCTGAATGCGGCAGGCCAGAACAGCAGCTTCTCGCGGTTTTCATCGAGCAGGGTGTCAACAAGCATTGCAAGCTCCCTGTCCGCAAAACCGGCAGTAATCCTTTTCAGCTCGGCAAACATATTCTCACCCGAGCAGTCCGCGCTCGGAACAAAGTCTGCAATGTTCACGCCGTCCTCCGGCGCAACAGCTCTGATTTTTTCAACACGCAGCTGTTCATTGTCGTTATATTTGATTATTGTCCCTTTGATTTTGATTATATCGTCCGCTTTGAATCCGCTGTGAGCCTGCTCGTTATAATCCCAGAATTTGGCTGAAATTTCACCTGTGCTGTCGGCAAGAACCATGTCAAGATAGGGCAATCCCTTTGCCGTAACCTTTTTTTCGCATGTTCTGATAAGGCAAAATCCCGTCACCGAACCGTTTTTTTCGCTTGTTTTGAAGTTCAAATGAGCACCTCCGTGTAGCCGTCTCAATATATGACCTAATTATACTATAAAAAATACATTAGTCAAGCGAATATTGTGTCACCGCTCTTGGCTGCGGCAATAATTTCTGCCGAAACGAATATCAAACACATCGGCGGAAAAAATAGTATTGCAAGCGTTTTCCAAAATTATACGGAAAGGATATGGTCAAAAAAAATGAGCGTATCAAAAGAGCAATACGACAAGATGTCAAAAAAGGCGTCGCCGCCCTCTCCGAAGCTAATGAATTTGCTCAAGGCGTTTATTTCCGGAGGTCTGATCTGCGCATTCGGCGAACTTCTCGGCTCTCTTTACAGCAAGGTTCTTGTTGACTTTGACGTAAAAGTTCTCGTGCCGACAACACTCATTGTCATCACTGCGTTTTTGACGGGCATAGGTGTGTTCGACAAAATCGCACGACACGCCGGCGCAGGTACGATAGTTCCGATAACCGGCTTCGCAAACTCGGTTGTCTCGCCGGCAATGGAATTCCAGAGCGAGGGAAGAATCATGGGCACAGGTGCGAAGATTTTCACCATTGCCGGACCTGTCATTGTTTACGGAAGTGCCGCTGCAAGTGTGTACGGTTTGATTTATTATATTGTATGCGCCTGCAAGGGCATACTTTGAGGGAGGAATTTGATTTGCCGAAAAGAACAGGCAGATACACACTGACCCTTCCGACGCGCCCGTCGATTATCGGTTACGCAGCCTGCGTGGGGAAAAAGGAGAGCGAGGGGCCTCTCGCCGCAGAATTTGATATTATCTTTGACGATGCGCACCTCGGAGAGGACACATGGGAAAAGGCGGAAAGCCTGCTGCACAAGAATGCCGTTGAAAGAGCAATTCAAAAATCGGGAAAAAACGCAAAGGATATTGACCTCATTCTGGCGGGAGACCTGCTCGACCAGTGCATAGGCACAACCTTCGGCCTGCGCAGCCTCGGTATTCCGTTTGCGGGGCTTTACGGCGCATGCTCAACAATGGCTCTGTCCCTTGCAATGGCGGCAATAATGACGGACAGCTCCGCGGCGTCGCTCGCAGTCGCTTCAACATCTTCGCACTTCTGCTCTGCGGAAAAACAGTTTCGACTGCCGCTCGAATACGGCGGTCAGCGTCCGCCCTCGGCACAGTGGACAGCTACAGCAGCCGGTGCTGCCGTGGTTCAAGGCGGTTCAGCCCAAAACAACTCCCCGAAAATCGAAGCCGTCACCTTCGGCAGAATTCAGGATCTCGGCATAACCGATGCCAACAACATGGGCGCTGCAATGGCTCCCGCCGCAAGCTCAACAATATGCGATTTTCTCAAGGACACAGGCACAGACCTGAGTTCCCTCGACCTTATCCTCACCGGTGACCTCGGCGCTGTCGGCTCAAAACTTTTGTGTGAGCTGACAAAAAAAGACCATGGAATAGACATTGCCGCAATCCATGCGGACTGCGGCACGATGCTTTACGATATTGACGCACAGGACGTGAACTCCGGCGGCTCCGGCTGCGGATGCAGCGCCTGCGTGCTGTGCTCCTACGTTCTGCGCAGGCTCTCCGAGGGAGAGTTCAAAAAAGTGCTCTTTGTGGGCACCGGCGCACTCATGTCACCGGTCTCCTCTCTTCAGGGCGAGAGTATCCCCGGAATTGCTCACGCGGTGCTGCTTTGCGGCAGCTCGTCAAGCGAGCGGAATTCATAACCCTGCTCACGCGCCCAGTCAATTATTCTCCCGAGGGCGGCTGCGTTGTCCGATGAAACGGAATGCAACAGCAGAACCGCTCCGGGATGAAGCCGCGAGGTGACTTTGCTGAAAGCGTAGTCCGCGCCCATCTGACTGTCGGTATTCCAATCGACATAAGCGGCCGACCAGAACACACATTTATAACCCATTGAATTCACAAGCTCAACGGCGCTGTCCGAATATTCACCCTTCGGAAAACGGAAATACGGTGCCGAATAATTGAAATTCGCCCTCAGATAAGCATCAAAGTCGTTCAATTCCTTTGCCATTCTCTCGCGGCTGATTTCGGGAAAGCTCGGATGCGTTGACGAGTGATTTCCGAGAATATGTCCCTCGTCAATTATCCTTTGCGTGCGCTCACCCTCTGACTTGATGTCCGGCAAAGTGCAGAAAAACGCTGCTTTAACATTCTTTTCCTTCAGCGTGTCAAGAATCTTGGCGGTATAACCGTTTTCGTAGCCGCAGTCAAATGTCAAGTATATTACCTTGTCAATCGTGACGGTATCAATTGTTATCGCATCAAGTCCGGCAGCGTCAAAATGCCGCTGTGAATCGAGAGATGTCTGATTCGGCTTTCCGTCCTTCCCCACACCGTAACTGTGGCATATTTTTTTGGTGGAAAGTTTTTTGGAATTGCTGAAATCTATCGTTGTTGCGGCAGTTGCCGGAAGCGGTTTTGTTGTTGTCAATGCTTCAATAATTGTTGAAGCGGTAGGGTTTGTTGCTTTTTTAACTTCAATGACTGTGAGTTTTTCAACCTCGTGTGCCTGTGTGGAAGGCACCGGCGAGGTTTGCTCTGCGCGCTTTGTAATTGCCACGGTCAGCAGCACCGCACAAACAGCAATTGCTGCGATAATCAGTGCAAATCTTGCCGTTTTCAATACGAATCACTTCCTCCCTTTGTTGAGCAAGCCCCCGCCCGTTATCCCGCGAGCAGGGGCAAAAGCGTCCTGTGTAAAGTTTTTTACTTTACCATTGTCTGTACACTGTCAACAAATTCGGACATTGATTTCATCATTTTTTCCGCATTTCTCTTTGTGCGGCGCTTCGCCTTGGGGCTCATAAGCGCACTGCCGACCATTGCCGCAGCGCCGCCGATTGCCATACCTATACCGATGCCTTTCATCATGGAACCGCTCCTGTACATAACCGAATCACCCCCGTAAGTTATTAATATCTCTCCGAATAAGCCGTGTTTTCGAATCGAAGAAACAATAATAGTTTTGCCTGCTGCGGGGACAATAACAGTCCTGGACGATAAAAATTACAGGTAACTTTTCAAAAATTCAACAGAATCTACCGACTGAGTTTCAAAATCGCCTCGTGCCTCAACGGAAATTCCGCCGTCGTAACCGATTTTTTTGAGTGCGTTGAACAGGCCGTGATAGTCACATCCGTCACCGGAAGCGGGGTAAGTCCTTCCGTTCGGGTTTGCGATATGTACGTGCCAAAGCAAGTCTCCGACGCTTTCAAAAATTTCAACGCCCTCATTTTCAACGCACATATGATAATAATCAGCGAGCACACCCACGTTTTCGAGCTTCATGCTCTGTGCAAAATCCAGGCATTGCCCGACGGTGTTGATGAAGTTTGTCTCGCCCTTGTTGAGCGGCTCGATAGCTATTCTTATTCCGTATTTGCCCGCGATATAAGAATAGAGTCTGACAAAATCACGGTATCTTTCAAGCTGAAGGTCGAGGTCGATATCATCACTTATGTTGCGTGACGAACCGCTGCCGAGAACAACCTCATGCGCACCCAGAATCGAAGCCTTCTGCAAAACATCCTCCAGATATACCGCCATAGGCTCGTCTGCGGGAACAGCGCCCATGATGTCACACTTTTTCAGCGAGCAGTTGAAGCAGCCCACTTTGACACCGTATTCCTTAGCGAGAGCAGCATACTCCCTGATTTTTCCGATGTCAATTTCCCTTAAGCCGTTAAGCGACGGCTCAATGTAATCAAATTTCTGAGTCTGCGGAGCGGTAATTCTGTCAAGTCCTGTGCAAAAGCCGATTTTCATTGTTAATACCCCTCTCTATCTTCTTGAATAAAGCTCGTTCAACCTTCTGAATCTGATTTTGTCGATTGAATCAAGCTGACCGCGCGTGACCCTGTACTGCCAGTTGCCGTCCGCCTTGCCGGGAATGTTCAGCCGGGTGTCTGAGCCGTATCCGAGCAAATCCTGAATCGGGAAAATTGTCAATCCGGCAGCGCTTGCAAAAATTGTGCGTATGATTCCCTCACAACCCCCCTGCCAGTCGCCGCTGTAGCCGCAGTATTCAAGCATCGTTTTTCTCGTTGCTTCGTCCAGCTCCCAGAGATAACCGAGCAGAGTGTTGTTGTCGTGCGTGCCGGAATAGGCGACGCAGTTGTTGATATAATGATGCGGACGATGGGTGCTGTCTGCCGACAGGAATGCAAACTGGAAAACACGCATTCCGGGGAAGCCGCTGTCGCTCACCAGCTTTGCAACCTCGGGAGTAATGTCTCCGAGATCCTCTGCGATTATCAGCTTGCCGTCTGCAGTGTCGCGCAGCTTTGCAATCAGCTCCATGCCCGGCCCCTTGAGCCAGCGGCCGTTTTTTGCCGTTTTTGCGTCACCCGGCACTGCCCAATATGACTCAAAGGCACGGAAATGGTCAATCCGCACGCCGTCAAACATTGTAAGCATATGCTTCAAGCGGTCAATCCACCATTGATATCCGTCCTTTTTCATGGCGTCCCAATCATAAAGCGGGTTTCCCCAGAGCTGACCGTCCTCGGCAAAATAGTCGGGCGGCACACCGGCAACGCCCGTGGGCTTGTTGTCCTTGTCAACACAGAACAGCCCGCGGTTGCTCCAGACGTCACAGCTGTCAAACGCCACATAAATCGGAATGTCACCGATGATTTTTATACCTTTTGAATTTGCATATTTTTTTATTTCGTTCCACTGCGAAAAAAATTCATACTGCGTGAACTTCCACATGAACAGCTCTTCGGGGTCAATACTGTCGTTTTCCCAAAGCGTCCACTCTTTCTGATTGTTTGCGGTTTTCAGGCTCATGAAGCGGCAGAAGCTTTCAAGATAAGGATTCCCGGCAATAAAAGCTTCAATCCTGTCTTTATCAGTAACACGTCCCGCAGCCTTGCGCAGAAGGGCAAATCTGGTGTGGAACAGCCGAACATATTCACAGCTGTACGGTGTCTGCTGGCGCTGAGCATCAAGCTCCGCCGAAGTGATGAGACCGCGCTTGTGAAGAATGTTCAAATCAATAAAATACGGATTGCCTCCGAATGCGGAATAGCTTTTGTACGGTGAGTTGCATTCATCCACCATGCAGAACGGGAGAACCTGCCAATAGGTAAACCCGCACCCTGCAAGAAAATCAACGAAATTTTTTGCCTCGTCGCCGAAACTTCCGATTGAAAAATCGCCCGGCAGGGAGGACACGTGCATGAGAACGCCGCTTTTTCTGTTCAAAATCAATTACTCCTTAATTTTTATCTGTCCGCAAGGCACCAGATGAGCATATCGCTCTCCTCACGGTTTGCAAATGCATAATACGGGATTAGTTTAGCCTTGAATGACTCAAGATTATAGCCGTCACAACTGTAAAGCGGTAAGCCTTGACATACAGTATGTCTGCGAGCGGTGCACGTCAGCACATCGACATTCATTCGGAAATCCGTTTCAACACTGTAAGCCGACGGGTCAACCGGCAAACGAATGTCACGAAGCAGAGCGCCATTGTCAATTCCCTCCATGCAGAACAACACGGGGCCGCGCTGCACAGCCATTCTTCCGCAGTTTTCGCGTATTGCCGGATGGTTTTCCATGAACATCACATCCATGGCAAGTTCCAGAATAATATTGTCTCCTGCGGCAGCCTTAACCTTGACATAACCCTTTTCGCACTTAGTTTGAACGGATTTTCCGTTTTGAGTCAAGTTATAGTTTTTGCACCAATTTGGAATGCGCATGGCAAGTGTTACGCCTTTACATCTTGTTGAAACAGATATTTTTCCGCTTTTCGGATAATCGGTTTCAACGGTGATTCCGCAGCCGTCAAAATCCGCATCCATGCTCATATATTGGTCAAGCCAGACCGTTTCGCCGTCCGTTTTGCAGCAAAATTTGTTGAGCTCTGCAATGAAGCGTGTCACATTCGGGGGACAGCACGAGCAGTCGAACACCTCAACACGGTTTGTCTGGGAAATAAAGGGAGCGTGTCTGCTGTCCCTCGGGCTTTTATTCAATTCAAGGTTGACCTCATTTGCGTTGCTGTAAAAAAATGATTTTCCGTCGAGCGAAACGCCGCACAAAAAGCCGTTGTAAAGCACACGCTCGAACACATCGGCATATGCCGAATCTGGGTCGACAAGACCCATTCTGTGGGCAAAAAGCGCCAGACCGATTGCGGCACAGGTTTCGGCATAGGATGAGGTGTTCGGAAGATTGTATTCCTCAAGGAAAGCCTCGCCCGCACAAGTGGCTCCTATACCTCCCGTTATGTACATCTTTTTGTTAACAATGTCTCTGAACAAAGCCCGTGCCGTTTCAAGCAGCTCGGCATCGCCGTATTCCAGCGCAAGGTCGGCAACCGCGCAATAAAGATAAACCGCTCTCACCGCGTGACCGACTGCTTCGCGCTGCTGCACAACCGGCATATGCGCCTGGGTGTAAGAGTCGTCCTCCGTGCCCCTGACATCCACAAAATACCTGCTCAGCTCAAGATAGCGGCG
>CAZIMM010000045.1:0-17144 GCA_964540415.1 uncultured Eubacteriales bacterium | reverse complement strand
AGGCGACAATATTGAGTTGTAGTTCCCTAACAGTTCTTGGTATGGTATAATCGGCAAAGTTTGGGGGTGTGTATACCCCTCGTTGTAGTTCCCTAACAGTTCTTGGTATGGTATAATGACTTGTACTTTGTATCCTTGCCTATAACGGTTGTAGTTCCCTAACAGTTCTTGGTATGGTATAATTGATGGTCTTGTTGGCTATTCCCCAATAGCGTTGTAGTTCCCTAACAGTTCTTGGTATGGTATAATCTACTTTTTTAAAAAGCCCCGTTGCAGGGGGTTGTAGTTCCCTAACAGTTCTTGGTATGGTATAATTCAATTCTTGGATTTTCTATTTACAAAATGGTTGTAGTTCCCTAACAGTTCTTGGTATGGTATAATTGCGGCTGATAGTTCAAAGCGGCACGGCTTGTTGTAGTTCCCTAACAGTTCTTGGTATGGTATAATAAAAACTGAGGGGTCATTTGAAAATTATCGGTTGTAGTTCCCTAACAGTTCTTGGTATGGTATAATCAAGCTCCCAAAAGAAACTCTCTGCTGGTAGTTGTAGTTCCCTAACAGTTCTTGGTATGGTATAATTAAATACTTTTGTATAACATGCGACCTTATGTTGTAGTTCCCTAACAGTTCTTGGTATGGTATAATCTGCACGGCAGAATCCCCGACAGCATAAGTGTTGTCGGGGATTCTGTTATAAAAAAACGTATCAAAATATAAGAAATCTACTGTTAAAGATTCATTTTTACAAAAAACTCAATTGTTCATAAGATGCCGGCTCATCTCCTGCAACTAGTCTTCCGAGCAGCAATTCGATTGACTCATATTGCTTTTCGGTTATCGTCAGCAACCTAACTGAGCCGTTATCTGGCAAATTATCCATAAGACGTTTTCGGTGCACCTCAACATTGTCATACCCGTTGCACACTCTTGCATAGACGGAATACTGCACCATATAATAACCGTCTTTAAGCAGAAAATTACGGAATCTTGTTGCA
Organism: uncultured Eubacteriales bacterium; assembly: GCA_964540415.1. Lineage (GTDB taxonomy): Bacteria > Bacillota > Clostridia > Oscillospirales > Acutalibacteraceae > CAZIMM01. The sequence continues at coordinate 16,149 of CAZIMM010000045.1, read as the reverse complement.
GCACGCTGCGCAGACTTTTGGCTGACCGGCAGATCAAAAAAAACAATCATTCTCATAAATCTACTCATATTCATTGTATTCAAGATCAATTAGATTTGGCAACAGCAATTCATTTTTGTTATTTTTCAGACATTCTGCATAGCTTTGAACTACCTTTTCAATTGCGTATGAAACGCAAAAATTTTTGCCGTCAATCTGAATTGCAGCATTAACAGACCTTAACAATTCGGCTTTGTCTGGAGTGTCAAAAGCATTGCGTGAAAAGAGAGTTTTTGCAACCACCAAATCAACAAACGGTCTGAACGGTTCAATTATATCATCAGCAAGGTTAAAATTATTCATTTCACTGCAATGATGTATGCCAAGGCAAGGCTCAAAGCCATACAGGCATATCGTCCTCGAAATTATTGCCCGTATGATTGCGTAGCCGTAATTCAGTGCGGAATTGAGCGGAGTTTCATCATCGCGTCTGAAACTGTTGCCGAATAACATCTTAAAATATGCAGCTGCGGCAGTGCCTTCAACATTTTTCGGATCTCCGGACATGACATTTTTTGCATAATAATATAGCTTTTCTGAACTTTCACGCTGCATTAATTCAAGGCATCGTGCCTGATTCGCAATTTTTACAGACACAATTGTTTGCCACATACGCTTTTTTGAAGGTAATGATTGGTTAAGTTGAAGATTAAGTTGGCGCAACTGACGCGAGTAACAGTTTATCGGATTCAATGCAGCGGTGGGAATATGCTGCGAATTGCAAACAATTAATGTAACCCCGGCATCTGCGAATTTTGATATTACCGAAGCGGAAATCAACGTGCGATTATCGTCAACCAAAACGCAACGAATATCTTCAATCGGAAATGAGAACCTTTCTCCGTTGTCGACAATGAGCTGCTCGTTTTTTGCTGAAAGTGTTGCCGTGTTTGCAACAAAAATGTTTCTGTATGCCATATTATTTCACCGTGAAAACTGTACGCTTTTCCTTGCCGCACTTTCTTAATTCACCAAGAACATCAACCTCATATTTTTCAATTTTTTCGAGTGTTTTTATTCCCAGACTTGCTTGCTCATATACTCCGTCGTGATTCATCACGGTAATCGAACCTGTTGAAATACTTGCCTTAACATAATAAAGCAATTCATTCCTTACAATATGTTCATTGGGTAAAGTGCTTTCTTTCAGCCTCAATGAAAGCTTGACTTCTTTTTTCGATGTTACTTTTATTAAGTCGTTTGGATAAAGAGAAAAAGCAAAGTCATCATCGTTCATTTCTTTCCACTGATCATATGATTTGTTTGAAACCACAGCTTTGCATGGCAACTGCTGCTTAATGGTGTCTGCAACATAAATCGGGACGAAATAATATCCGTCATCCTTCACATGAAACACATCAATTCTGACCATCGAATCATTTTTTGCCACACCCTTACCACTGTTAACGGCAACAGCAAGTGCAGTTCTTTCATATGTTTTAACTTTTCTTACAACCGGCCCCAATTCACCTGTTTTGGTCGGCTTTCTGAAAAGTTCATCCTGGGGAAACGCTTTTTTGCCATCGCCGTCAAAAGCCTTTAAACGGCTGATTAAAGCCTCATACAGTCTTCGGTCGCTTGAAGGGTTATAATAATTTTCTATTTCGCCATCCTTATTCAATTTCAAACTTGTAAGTTTGGTTTTTGTTACAACGCAGTTTTTACCGCAGATATTTTTTGGACTTCTAACGGTGTCCTGATGAGCCGCTCCGTTGGATTTCCTCGTTGGCATTCTCGACACAAAGCACGGCTGAACAGCTTCTTGCTGTTCGATTGTGTAATTGGGCAACCTGACGCACTGAAGAATCCTCTGAGGGTCAGAAGAAAGGCGTATCTCAAGCTCTTTTCTGAATGTCGGCCATGGATACGGGAACGTATCAATTACTTCACCGGTTTTTGTGTTAACTGCAATACCCGAGCCACCTTCGTCAGAAGGCAGGTATTCAATTTCTCGGCAATTTGAATATGATGAAATCTTACGAATCATTCCGTCGGTTACGCAAGCAACAACAGCCGCATCAGCTGCGTGATGAAGATCGCCGTCTTCACGAATTTTTGCGATACCCCATCTTTTCCTCATATACGAGGTTACCGCCCCGTTAACCGATCTGATATGTTTCTTTCTCCCGACTGACGATGGTGTAAATGTCAAATAATCGTTGATATAGTTATACAAAAATCGACTTAAAAACTTTGTATCTTGCAAATTTCTTTCTTTAAATCCACTCAAATCGTTTTCGGACAGCTCCTCTTTCAGCATAATCTGCTTTTTTCTGAAATCTCTAATATTGTTCTGTACCCACACAATGTAATCGTCTCTTCTTTTTCCTTTGAGATATTGAAGAGGTAAACGGTTGCCCTTTTGGCGATTCTCAGCGGTTAATACCAATACTTTGTTTCTGTATGAATCGTCAAAAGAAAGGCTGTATGGAACTATATGATCAATGTCAACATAGCCGTCTTCAAATAAGCGGCCGATTTCTATCCTCTGTTGTGAGTATGGGCAGACACCGTCCTGACTTTCCCAAAGTTTAAATTTTACGATATCAAGACCTGTCGGATTGGCATTTCCGTATTCAGTACGGATTCTCTCTTTAATTCTTTCATTTACTTCCCGATTTTCTTCCATTGCTTTTTTTATTTTGTTTCGTTCCTCAAAATCTTTTGACATTTCGCGCGCAAGTTCAATGTTGATATATACCGGCTGCTCCGCCTGCCCGCGAATTATTGCGTTGATTACCTTAATTGTCTGAGAAACCGCACGACGAACGACTGGGTTGTTCAGCTCAACTAATTCAGGAGCATAACTCGGCAAATATAAGTTTCCCTTTTTTTCATGACCTTTGAATGAAAAACCTGCTGCCTCACACGCCTCGTTGTATCTCATTCCCTGTTCAAGAAATGGAATAAGCTTTTCACAAGCTGCAACAGAGATATGACCGACTTTTCTAAATCCGTGGAGGGTTAACAGCTGTTCAATATCACAGCGTTCTAATCCGGCTGTTTCAAGAGAAGATTCAATAACCAAATCGTTTTTAAATACCGAAAATATTCTGCCTATTTCGTTCAACTGATCAACCGAAATATAATTAATTCTGCCTTTTGAAACCTTGTCAAGTGCCTTACGTATTTCGTGATATGGCTTCAAAAACTCAAATTTCACTTTTTCTGCGTCTTCGACACTTCCTTTGTAAGAAAGCCCATAAAAGAACTCGTCGTTTCCGAGAGATAGTACTTTTCTGATTCCGGAATAATTCAGCGATGCAGTTTTGTGAGCAGCGTTAAAAATCTGCATTCTCTGTGCATCAGTTAAAGTTCGTGTATCGCCGTTTTTTATTATTCTTATGTTATTAATATTTTGCCATAATGAAAACACTTGAAAAGAGTATGATGCTTTAAAAGCTCGCTTCTCGTCAGGAATAAGCGTGCATTTGCCAACCATTTTGTCTATTTGATTGCCTCCGTATTTGCTTTCACCTCCGGGACCATCTTCAAATGAACGCTGTGACAGCACTATTTCAGCATAACAGCGCTCAAAGCTCTCAGTAGCGTAGTGGTTTCCGCGCTCTCTCTGGGCGGAGAATAATTTATGAATTTCATCTTCAATCATTGCTCTTGAAAATGTGTTTGAATAACTATCTGCCTTATTCCTTTTGTATAAAGCAAATTTCATATCTCTATATATCATTTCACCAACCGTTCTGTAACCATTTTCCTTCATAATAGCAGCATTTTCACTGACTGCGGCAAGAATCTTTCCGTTTTCTTTGTCTTGCGCGTCAACTTTTCGGTTAGATTTAAAGCCCCTGCGTTGCGCTATATGTATTAGTACTCGGGCAAATTCACCGCGTGAAAGCTTCTGATCTAGTGCCTTTGCGCGAAGCTCATATATATCAGTCTGAGTGTTGTCGAAAAGGATCTTCATTTCCTCATCAGACAAGATATTGTTGTCAATAATTGCAATGCGAATTCGCTCGTTTCTGTGTCTGTGCCTTCTCAATCTGCGACGGGTTCCTCTTGCTTCACGTCTCGGAGCTGCGAGGGAAGCTCCAGTTTTCGGGTTTTCTGCTGCTGAAAAAATTCTTGAACCAAGCTTTACGACGCGAGATGGCTCTTCGTTAGAATCGAGCTCAATAACTGCAAATCCTACAGAAGTAATTCCACAATCAAGACCGATACAATATGACATTTTTGAATTCCTCCTTATCATTTACATTATAGACCATTATAATAATAATTTCAACAAAAAATAAAAAAAAGATAGCGGCCCGCCTAAGCGAGCCGCCAGAGCTTTCGGTTTACTACCTTATTGCAGTAACCAAAACAGTTCTTGGTATGGTATAAGAACTAATATAATTATATCACACAAGTTCTTGTTTGTAAAGAGGAAATTTAAAAGTTAACCACATAATAATAATATTATTTTAAATTTTTTCATTCACGTACTTTCCTAATGCGTAATTTCATTGTAAAAAAACGGATATATCTGAAAAAATCTAAATCTTTCAAACATGTTTTAAGAATTTCTTCTTTCGTCAAACCGGTCTTTTCATCACCGAACTGGATATCTGCTTTTCTTTTGACTTTTAAATAAGGGTATAAAAAGCACCCTATTGGGACTAAAATGGGACAGCGTAAACCTTGAAACAAACACACTCACAATAAAGCATACTGTTTAAAGGTGACAAAAGCTATTGTAAAAGACAAAACAAAGAATGATTCAAGCTAATGCAAACCGATGATTTGCCCTATAGAAACCGACACAAGAAATGTAATAATATCCGCCGTGATTGATTTCAGGCCAAAGGCTCCCGAATAGAAGTAATGCAATAATAACATGCTTGAAGCTTGTGCGGCTATGGAAAGCAGAGCTGCGGTAAACCATGAGTCGGCGTTGATTTTTTCTCTCCGGAGCAGATAAATGAGTCCATACCATATTGCGGCGGACAAAGGGAACATCTTGGCGTGCTCGAAAATACTCTCGTTGACCGGAGCAATCATACCCACGGCAAACATCTCACCGGACAGACCATATAAAAAATGAGACAAGCTGCCGGCAAAAAACAGGACAGGGATTCCCAACCAAAAATACTTTTCCGGCTTCTTCGGCATATTTCTTGCACCTCCATACATTGATTATTGTGGGCGTATAATAATATGCTGATCCGGAAGCAAAATACTCATACATGACAGTATTTTGCCGGATACAATAGTGATTTGAACTTCGCAGTTTGTTTATTAACGGAAATAGTTATTAATATATTAGGTCAACATTACGATAACAGAACAAAAAACGCAGCCTCACAAGGGACACGGCTTTTTTGCCGTAGGTATCCTTGTGAGGCTGTTTCTCTTCCCAGTCTTTGAGTTGTTATAAAAAGTGTTAGAAAGCCCCAGTATATAGCCATTTTAGGTTAGAAATGTCTAAACGGTAAGCATATCAACAAGCAAGAAAGTCACTGTAAAGATTCAAAGAGTTAGAAAAGTTTAGAAAGACAGCTTCCATCGTTATTAAATAAAAAAGACAAAGAATAGAGGCAAAAAACCTTTTCTTTGTCAATTTTTTAATATGCATTTCACATTTTTAATTTTTTGGTAAAATCCCTATGTCGACAATTTTTTACAAAAGTAATTGACAATTTTTATTTAAAGCAATAATATATTAAATGCCAATTGTTATTTTGAATTAATTCAATAATGTGCACTTCGGCAAAGCTTAGCTTATGTCGGATAAAGAAAATGTTACGTATTCTGCAGAAATTGATATAGAAAAGCTATGTGAAAATGCACTCATGATGGAAGCATGGCACTTTGCATAAAAGGACGGTGAAAAATGCACACCAAAAATCCTACATCATTAGAAATCCATAAATTTGAGGAAGAACGCGCACGGAGATTGCTGATATACTGTTTTCCGGACAAATATTCAACGGCTCAGTTAAGCGAATCGCCGGATATCATTGTGCCGTCTCTCTCAATCGGTGTTGAAGTTACAGCAAGTATGCGTCAAGAGATACAGCAAAACCTGTCAATAATCAGAGACATAACCGGAAAGCAGACTGACGAGCTTTCAAAGTTAAGCAAAAAGCTTATTGAAAGCGGCTGGATAAATGCTCTACAGGGTCAGGACGATCGGTGGATGGCGACATTTACCGAGTGGGGAAACATGCATGATTTGGTCTTGGCATACGAGAAAAAGACAGAAAAACTTAACGATGGGCACTTCAATGTTTTTAACGAAAACAATCTTTTTATTTTTGCGTGGATGATTGATAATGTTGAATTAGAAGAACAAATTCTTGGCATTCTGCAGCATAGTACAGATGAGTCATTTAAAAAACTGCAACATCATTTTAATAATATCTATGTATTCGTAGAAGATTCTCTTTTTACAGTAGTCCCTGAAGGACATCTGATTCTTTCAAATCCGATTTCAGCGGATGTAATGACTGAAACATCTGAACAATCTTTTATAAAAGTATTTGGAATGTCCAGAAAACAATATAATTCAAAATAATCAGTACTTCATTAAGTAAAGTGCAAAGCAATAGAAAATGCAAAATGAAGTGAAAAGCCGCCCATGGAGACAAAAAAGCCGTCCTATGGACGGCTCTTTTTTTGGTCGGAGTGTCGAGATTTGAACTCGAGGCCTCTTGGTCCCGAACCAAGCGCGATACCAAACTTCGCCACACCCCGTAAAAACTACGAGTTGCATTATACTACATCCTTTGAAATAAATCAAGAGGAAGAGACGAAGTTTTTGCCCGAAGCGGCAAAGTTTTTTGTTCAGCCCTTTTCGCCGAGGAGCTGTGCCGCCGCCGAAAGAATATGTCCTGCCTCCGCGCAGTAATAAGGATAAGGGCAGTTTTTCTCAAAGAACCGCGTTTGCACGGAATCAAAATAGCTTTCAACACGCTCGCCGTCATTCATCATAACCGCTGCCCTGACCACCAGTGCCCACGGGAAGCTTGCCCCAACGTCGAGCGCCGACCAGTTTTTACCCGCCTCGTCCGTGCCGAAGTACAAATTGAATCTTTCGTAAATAAACCGTGCGCGCAGACTGTCAGGCTCAATAATACCGCTCAGTATTACAAAAAGCTGAGACGTGCCCTCGGGATAAAACGAAGGAAGTGCGGAGCTGCTCACAGAGCTTGAAGGCCTGCCGTCAGCTCCGATGCTCGCATAATATGCTCCGGCAAGAGGGTTGTACATTCTGCGGTTTATTGCCGATTTGACATCGTCGGCCATTTCTGAAAAGCTAGCTGACAAATTTTGATTTTTGAAAACATTTTTGAAAAGGTTACTCGCGCAGATAAGGCCCTCATAAACCTCGCAATTGTCCATCAGATAGCAGATATCGTAGCCAGGTTTTGCAGTTGTCAAATCCAAAGACCCGACATAAGTCGAGAGGATTGCAGTTGCAACACGCTGCACATCTTCGCTTCTGCCGTTGAGAAAATCAGAATCGGGGAAAGCTTCCGAATAGACCTGCAGCAGCTTGAGAAACAGCGCGGCATATGAATCTGTTGAATCGTAATCCCTGCCGTCTCCGAATATTTCATGCTCGGAAACGCACACTGTGCGGGCAGAATCCGACGGATCAACAAAAAGACGGTAATCATATATTGTCGCGTCAACGGAATTGCAGTCTGTTGACGGATTGTTGAGGTGCGCAAAGTGCCAGTCAATGTATTTTTCCGCCATGATACGCCCCTGCTCCGGCGAAGTCTCAAGCGCGCCGATGAGGGAAATGCACGAAAAATACGGGCAAACCTTTGAGGACTTCCATGTTTTGTATTCATCCCCGCTCACACCGTTCACCGTCGGCAGCGTCATCGCGGCAATCGCCGGGTCATAAACAGGGCGAGACATTGTAACACTGCCGTCGGCTTGTGAAAGCTCCTTTATATATTCGACTTGCGAATTAATCGTATCGCGGTAATACTCAGGACGTTCGGTGCGGTAACTCGGCACAGAAAAAACAAGCATGAACAAAGCCGTAAAAAAAGCGGTTAATTTAATTTGCATAACACCCACCTCCGCTTGTATTTTACATCAAACGTCTCTCCCGTGTCAACCTTGGAAAAAGGTGAAACGTAAACCCGCATTTTCATGTTAAGGTATAGATTATTTTTGTATCCACAGTCCATGAACCGTGCAGCCGAAATAGAAACTGCCGCCGTACATAACCGGGAATCGAACTTCCGCGGGCTGCTCGGGGTACAGCTTTGCTATAAGAAGTCTGTCAGTGCTTGCATATGCAATAAATGAAATATAGTGCTCCTTTGTCATTTCGTGGTCGAGGGTGATGTAATACTCATCCTCGATAATTTCTTTTTTCAGCTCATGACATCCCTCAGCCGGCTTTGCATCAAGAGCTTCAAGCCGTCTGCCGCAGCACGAAAGCGAGGCGGGTGCGGTGCTTGTGAGAACATTGCCGCAATCCGGGCAAATATAAAATCTGATTCTCTTCATATTTCCTCCCTGAGTTATATTTTCGTCGAGTTCTCCCTTCAGGAGCTTTTCGATATCAACGCCGTACAGCACCGAAAGCTCCGGCAGCAGAGATATATCGGGGCAGCCGAGTCCCCTCTCCCATTTTGAGACTGCCTTGTCACTGATGTTCAGGCGCTGCGCCGCTGCCGCCTGGGTAAGTCCGCAGCGCGCGCGCAGTTTTTTGAGAAGCGCTCCTGTTTTTGCGCAATCCAATGTCATTCAATCCTTTCTTCAGGAGTTAAAATTAGTATACAACATAATTGCCGTTCTGTAAATAAACTATCCGTTTATATTCAGTTTTTAGAAAGGTTGGGCAAAAAACTGCTTTCAAACTTCCGTTTTCCCTTGACATTACGCCGCCCTGCTGATATTATACTGGTGTTATAAATTATTATATTTATAAGAAAAGTATTGTTGGGGATGTGTTCATGTTGAAAAGAGTCTCATTCGGAAGAAAATTTGCGGCACTTATTGTCGCCGTCACCGTGCTCGCGTGCGGTTTTGCGTTTTCCTCATCGGCCTCTGCCGCAGAGGATGCTGAGGGATTCAGCTATGAGCAGGCACAGCAGATCATTGAATTGTCCGAGTCAATTTCGGAGGATTCAACCGTTGCCTATGCGCCTTCGCTGCTTGAGGGCGCGGCAGAAATCAACGCCGCCGCTGTCAGCGCGGCTGTTGCCGACTCCGGGGACGATGTTGCCGCCGCCGCGCAGGCAGTTGTTGACGAGGCTTCCGCTGTTGTTCGCGATGAGGAAGTCCCGATGTTCGCCACCTTCTGGGCGCTTGTACCTCCGTTGATTGCAATAGCGCTCGCACTCATAACCAAAGAGGTTTATCTTTCGCTGTTCATCGGAATCGTCACGGGTGCACTGTTTTATTCAAACTTTCATCCCATCAAGACGCTTGAATCGATTTTCTCCGTTATGACCGAGTACACCGGGGACAGCTGGAACATGGGTATTCTCATTTTCCTTGTCATTCTCGGGATTATCGTCTGCCTTGTCACTGAGGCGGGAGGCTCGGCGGCTTACGGCAACTGGGCTGCAAAAAAAATCAAATCCAGAACAGGCGCCATTCTTTCGACTTTTGTTCTCGGAGTTGTAATTTTCATAGATGACTATTTCAACTGTTTGACAGTCGGCTCGGTTATGCGTCCCGTAACCGACAAATTCAAGGTTTCACGTGCAAAGCTCGCTTACATAATCGACGCCACGGCGGCTCCGGTGTGCATTATTGCTCCGATATCCAGCTGGGCGGCTGCGGTTTCCTCCTATGCCGCGGAGGGAGAAGGGCTCACACTGTTTGTGAAGACAATACCTTATAACTTTTACGCACTGCTCACAATAGTCATGGTTATCGCAATCACCCTGATGAAATTTGACTTCGGCCCCATGAAGCTGCATGAAAAAAATGCGATTGATAAGGGCGACCTGTTCACTTCCGGCACAATAGCTCCGGTGAGTGAGGACAAAACCAACAACAAGGGCAAGGTTATTGACCTTGTTCTGCCTGTTGTTGTTCTGATTATCTGCTGCATCATCGGAATGATTTACACCGGCGGTTTCTTTGACGGCGAAAGCTTCATCAATGCGTTTTCAAACTGTGATGCCTCTGTCGGCCTTGTTCTCGGCTCGTTTGTTGCGCTGCTGTTCACGTTCCTGCTTTATATTCCCAGAAAAGTTATAAAAGTCAAGACGTTCTTTTCCGCAATCCCGGAAGGCTTCAAGGCAATGGTTCCTTCCATAATCATTCTCATTTTTGCATGGACGCTCGGAGGCTTCTGCAAGAGCTATCTCGGCGCAGGTGATTTTGTTGCGAACCTCATTGCAGGCTCGAGCATGTCGTTCTCACTGCTTCCGGCAATCATGTTTGCAGTTTCCCTCGGCCTTGCGTTTTCCACAGGCACCTCCTGGGGCACATTCGGCATTCTCATTCCGATTGCTCTGGATATTTTTGACAAGGCAAGCATTACAGGCGACATCACTATCATCGCCATTGCCGCATGCCTCGCCGGTGCTGTGTGCGGCGACCATTGCTCCCCTATTTCGGACACCACAATCATGGCGTCCTCCGGTGCGCAGTGCGACCATATCAACCATGTTTCAACTCAGCTTCCCTATGCCATGACGGTTGCGGCGGTTTCTTTTGTTTCATTCATTATCGCCGCGTTTGTCAAGAGCGCGTTCATCGCTCTGCCCATCGGCATCGTTCTCATGCTTGCAACTGTTTTTGTAATTAAGGCTGTTACGGGCAAGAGCAAGGCAAAGCAAAAATAAAACTCTGCGCATTTTGAGCACAGAGTTTAATCCCGAACAATTAAAACCGGCGGACAGTATGTTTGAAGAAATGCTGTCCGCCGGTATTTTTGTCTTTATATTTTCATAAGCTTTCTTGCATTGCCGGAAAAAATCTTTTCCTCCGACTCCGCCGGCAAATCAAGGGAATGAATGAAGCGTATTTCGTTGTCGGTACCGCTCCACGGCATATCGCTCCCGAACAGGATTTTGTCAATTGAGTGAGCGTCAATCAGCTCGTGCGCAGTCTTCGGGGAGAGCCTTCCGAACGAGACGGCCGTATCAAAATAAACGTCCTTTCCGCAAAGATGCACGAGCACCTCCTCCCATTGCTGGCAGGCGCCGAAATGCGCCGCGACAACGGGCTTTCCTTCAAAAACATCAATGATTTTCGCCATACGTTCGGGCGAGCAATGCACGGGTTTGGGATACCCGATATCTATTCCCGAATGAAACAGCGTTATCAGTCCGAGTTCGGCGGATTTTCTGTAAAGCGGGAAGTACTTTTTATCATCAACAAAAAAGTTTTGATAGTCGGGATGGAGCTTTATGCCCTTTATACCCGCATCGGCAATGCGTTCCAGCTCGTCAAGAGCGTCCGGCGCGTCGGGGAAAACACTGCCGAAAGGAATGACCCCTTCCATTGACAGTTGAGAAATCGCAAAATCATTGACGTTTTTCTGCTGATTCGCGTTGGTTGCAATGTTGAGCACAACGCAGTAATCCACGCCGCTTTTTTTGGCATAGCTCACAAGTGATTCAACCGTGCCGTTGCTGAACGGTATCATTCCGCCGGAACGGTGAGACAGCTCGGCGAGTGCCTTTTGCGCGATTCTTTCGGGAAATGCGTGTGAGTGAAAATCAATGATCATGCGGTTCATCCTCTCGGTTCTTTGTTGATAATTTATAACTCTTTTCGGCATTTGTCAACACCCGTAACAACTAAAATACAAATTGTTCTCATTATTTCGGGTAACAACCGCACTGAAAAATTAAAAAATACACAAATACCCAAAAAGGGGTTGACTTTGATGCAATAAAGAGTATATAATTCTCGCAACATAAGCGACACAAACTGATGCTTCGAGGTGGTTATTGTGAGCCGGGAAACATTGCTTGTGAACAAAACGGTGCCGGAGAGCATCGAACAGCTTGCCAAACCTTTTCTGGACGACAGCCCTCCGCTGTTTGCGGTTGTCGGGGACCTTAACACTGACGGTACATATGGCGACGGCGCTGTATTCATAAAAGAAAAAAGCATCATCGCTGTTAATCCAAAAAGCAAGAACGGTGTTGTCACATTCGATTTTGATTCGTTGGAAACGATCAAGGTCAAGAGAATGTATGGCAATGCCGTTTTGAAAATTCAAACGAAAAGCGGCGAAAAGCACATCCTGTTGAGGTTCACATATTCCGCAGCGGAAATCGGCGACGCGGCGGCGAATTTCATCACAAAGGTCAAAGACGGAGCACCGGTTGAGCAGGAGCTGGAGGTTGTCCGTCTTGCGTTCAAAAACCTGCGCAGCTTTTGCAAAAAATGCGGAAGGAAGCTGCCCAGCCCCGATGCCGACTGCATCAACTGCGACGGAAAGCGGAAGATTTTCGGCGTTCTGTTCGGCTACATCAAGCCGCATTTGAAAATGCTGATTGTCTGCATTGTGCTTTCACTCATTACAACGTCGATGGCACTTGTTCCGCCCTACGTTACCAAAATGATGGTCGACACTATTATTCCCCAAGGCGACAAGCGTATGCTCCTCATTGTCATCGGTGCGCTGCTCGGGGTTTATGTCGTGCAGTATTCCGTGGGTGCGCTTCGTTCCTATTATCTGCGCGTAACCGGAGACAAAATTATTGTCGATTTGAAAAAGGACATCTACGCCAAGGCACAGTTTCTCCCCATGAAGTTTTACGACAAGACATCTACCGGCTCGATAATCAACCGCATCAACAGCGACACCGCTCAGCTCCAGAACTTTATGCTGCGCATAACACAGGAGGCTGTGGTTCAGTTCTTTTTGCTGATCGGCATAGTCGTGATAATGATGGTGATGAATTGGAAGCTGACACTGCTTTCGCTGATTCCCGTACCGCTGGTCATATTGTTCAGCCGCTTCTTCGGCAAAAAAATCGCCCCGATGTACCGCCGCCTATGGAGGCGTTCAAGCTCAATTTCAACAATTCTGGCGGACACAATCCCCAGCATTCGCATCATCAAATCATTCACAAGCGAGGAGCGCGCAATAAATAAGTTTTCCCGCTATGTTGACGATTGGATGAATGAGGATAAGAGCGCCGCAAAAACCGCGACTGCGTTCCCGAACATAATAACCTTTCTTGTCACCTGCGGTTCGCTGATAATCTGGTTCGTCGGCGGCAACTTCGTCATCAGCACACCCGACAAGCTGTCCCTCGGCCTTTTGGTCTCCTTTATTTCATACACAAGCATGTTCTATGCACCTGTCAACTTTTTTGCCGGACTGAATGACTCCTATCAGAACGCCCTGGCATCAGTCGAAAAAATTCTCGACATCATAAACGCCGAGCCTGAAAACAACTTCGGCAAGGGCAACGAGATGAAATTCATTGACGGCAAGATTGAGTTCCGCAACGTCAACTTTTCATTTGACCGCTCCAAAAAAGTGCTCACGGACATAAACCTTGTCATTGAGCCGGGCGATATCGTCGGCATTGTCGGAACAACCGGTTCCGGCAAGTCCACACTCATCAATCTGATAATGCGGTTCTACGATGATTACGAAGGCGAAATACTCATTGACAATGTAAACCTCAAAGACATCGACATGGACTTCTTCCGCTCGAAGATAGGTTATGTTCAGCAGGAACCGCTGATGTTCCGCGACACAATTTTCAACAACATTGCCTATTCAATGCCCGGCGCGAAGACAGAGCAGATTATCAAAGCGGCGGATATCGCAAACGCACACGGCTTTATTTCACGTCTGCCGGATGCATATGACACCCTGCTCGGTGAAAGAGGCATTGGCCTTTCGGGAGGGGAAAAGCAGCGGCTTTCGATTGCCCGTGCAGTGCTGAAAAACCCGAGTATAATGATTTTTGACGAGGCCACCTCCGCTGTTGACTCCGAAACGGAGAAGCTTATTCAAGATGCTATTGACCGCATCATCAGAGGCAGAACCACATTGATGATTGCGCACCGCCTTTCCACATTGCGCAAGGCAAACAGGATTCTTGTTGTTGACGGCGGACAAATAATTGAGAACGGCTCGCACGAGGAGCTTATGGCGCTCAAGGGCAAATACTACAAGCTTATTCAAATTCAGTCCATGTCCGAACGGGTTGCCGCAGACAAAGAAGCGGAGAACTTTGAATAAAGAGGTGAAGGAATATGTCAAGGAATTTCGTCGATGAGAACAATATCAGGCTCACTGTCAACGACGGCATTTTCATTGATGCCGAGCTTTACAACGGAGAAAAGTTCACAGAACTTGAGCCTCGAAGACTTTTTCCCGTCAGCGGCTTGACAAAATACATATCTTTGTTGGATAATGATGGAGAGGAACAGTTCATTATCCGTGACGTTAATCGCCTTCAGCCGGAATCACGCGATGCGCTCATGAGCAGTCTCAACGAGTATTATCTTATTCCGAAAATCACACGTCTGATAAAGCGAACCGAGAAGTTTAAAATCTGGATGTGGACAGTTGACACGGACAAAGGCGTTTACACCTTTGAAATCCGCAACAGCTATCAATCCATCAAAACGCTTTATGACGGGAGAATACTCATTAAGGACGGGAACGACAACCGTTATGAAATACCGGATTTAAATAAACTCGACAAACGCAGCATAAAGCTGATTTTGCCCGAGGTTTAACGTGTTCCGAAGATTATTATTGAGAGAGGGTTTTGCAGCAAATGAAGCTCATACTTGCAATCGTCAACAATGACGACAGCACTGTGGTCTCCTCCGCGCTTACGAAGGAGAATTTCATGGTGACAAAGCTGTCCACAACAGGCGGCTTTCTGATGGTCGGCAACACCACACTGTTAATCGGCGCTCAGGACAGTGATGTTGACCGCGTGAGAAGCATTATCAGAAAATATGCGCAAACAAGGAAAAGCATCCACCCCACAACCTCAACCCTCGGCATGGGTCTGCGCGACAACGGCCTGCCGGATGAGGTGACCGTCGGCGGTGCAACGGTGTTCGTGCTGGATGTCAACTCCATGGACAAATATTGATTTTTCTGAAGCGAGGCGGGAAAAGTGAATCTCACCAAAAGACAGCGTAGAGCTTTATCCGAGCTTTTCAATTTGTTGCGCAGTCCGCTTAAGTCACTGCCGACAATTCTTGCGCTCGTAATACGTATGCTCCCCGTTTTCTTTGAGAAGACCGCGGTGAGCCATGTCGGTGTGATTGAATGCGGAATGCTCAAACCCAATATGGAGTTCACCGGCGAATTGCGCGCCGAACCCGATATTGCCCTGCTGCCAAACGGAAAAGAAATCGTGCTTTGCTCCGGTGTATCCGACGCGGCAACACTCAAGTCTGCGGATTCATTCGGATCCTCACCTCACATCACAATGCTTGCAAACGGCAATTTGCTTTGTGCCTATTGTCCGCCCTGCGGCGGAGTGCGCATGAGGCTCAGCACGGATGCCGGTAAAACCTGGTCGCAAGAAAAGCTGATTGACGCGGTTGCAGGCAAAGAGGTGACACGCATAACAAGTGTTCAGCAGCCTGACGGCTCCGTGATAACAGTCTACAATCACCGCTTTGCGACGGAAAAGCCGACACGCCTGAAATACACACACTGGTCGCTGACGAACAGCAAGGCTTTGTCTGCCTGACGGCATAACTATACGGAAAGGAAATGTGCAAACAATGAAAGCAGTACTTTTTTATTTTGTTCAGTTCACATGGGGATTTATCCAGAACTTTGTCGGTTTTATCGGCTTTCTGATAAAGCACAAAAAATGTGCACATGAACGCTTCGGTTATTCGATAATTACATATGCTCCGGGAAATTACGGCGGAGTTTCAATGGGCATTTTTATTTTTATGAATCCGGATCGTCCGGACGGTTGGAAGCACGACACGCAAATCCATGAATACGGCCACACTTGGCAATCTTTGCTGCTGGGGCCGCTGTATTTTCTCGTAATCGGACTGCCGTCGGCAATCTGGTGTGATTTTCCCGTCTTCAAGAACTACCGTCAGGAGAAAAACGTGTCATATTATTGGCTTTACTGCGAGGGTTGGGCAAATCTTTGGGGACTAATGTCCACAAATCGAGCTTTCATCGAGGACAAAATGCTTGCCACTGCATATTTC
>CAZIMM010000044.1:0-17517 GCA_964540415.1 uncultured Eubacteriales bacterium | reverse complement strand
CCTGACCTCCAGCGTGACAGGCTGGCATTCTAACCAACTGAACTACCGGGCCACAATGGTGGGAACAACAGGGCTCGAACCTGTGACCCCTTGCTTGTAAGGCAAGTGCTCTCCCAGCTGAGCTATGCTCCCGAGAAATGTCCGCTCACCACGCGCGGAACAGTAGATAATATACTATAAATTTCTGTTTGTGTCAATACCAAAAACCAAATTTTTTCGCTTTTTCTGAAATCAATCAAAAAAAACGGCCGTCAGCGTTGATTTTTTACTACTGCCGACGACCGTTTTCAAAATTCCTGAACTTATGCGGTTTTGTTCTCACTTTGATTCTTTTGATCTGCCGAATATATCTCGTTGGTCCTTCTGTACAGCTCCGAAGATGTCATGTCGGTGTTCTTTGCCGCAAGCTCATTGAGGATGGAAACTTTGTCGAAGAATTCATAGGTGCGTCCGAAGCAGTCCGAAGCGATCCGGTGCTTGACTGCGGAGACAGTGCTTTGCTCCATTATACATTTTCCTTTCGTGGTGTTATGTGGCGAAGGAAAACAAACGAGATATTTTTTGCTTGCTGTATCGGAGGAGAGAGCAAGATCTCCCCTCGTCATTTTTATTTTAACAATCACATTTGCTGAACAGATTAAAAACATATGAACAATCGGATACAATTCGGTTACACGATTTTCCTTTTTTTGTCGCCGCTAACTATAATATGCCGGATTAAAAGCAATATGACAATTCCGAACACTATTCCGCCGCATGAACCGAGCGCATCAACAAAAATGTCGAAGATTCTGCACGCGCGGCCGGGAACAAAATGCTGGTGGAACTCATCTGTCAATGAATAAAGGAAGCTCAAAGAAAAGCTGAAAAACGGCCTAGCATAGCCGAAAATACGGTAGATAGCATTGAAAATTAAAAACGCAAGGGCAAAATATTCAGCCGCATGAGCCAGCTTCCTGAAGACGCGGTGGCTGACAAAATCTCCGAACAGATCAAAGAAGAAGCCGAGAGCCTCCCCGCTGAGTTGTGCGGAAATTTCCGCAGGTTGTGAGGAAAGCTTGAATATCTCTGCCGCACAGAGCACTGTCAGCAGGCATGAAACAATTGTCAGAACCTTTCCGCGTACAGTATTGTTTTTATTATTTAGGGAACGTGTCAATTTATGCCTCCGAGATTACCTTTTATTTTAGAACTTTAGAAAAGTCGATGTATTCTCCCGCCGGCATTACCGTGACCCCGGAAACGCCCTTTGCGGCAGCAAAATAGCTGCTCTGTGAAAATACCGGGTAGAACACATTGCTTTGAATGAGCATTGTCTGGGCGCGACGGCAGCCCTCAAGGATGTCGGCGGTTGCCGAAACGGTTTCAAGCTTGCGGATCAGGCTGTCATAGCTTTCCGAGGAATACGACGCGGGGTTGAGCGGCGATGTTGACGTAAATATCCTCAAAAAGTCGACGGCGCTTGAATACTGCGACTTTATCGGCGCCAGAGCAACCTGAAAATCACCCGAATCAACCCGGGAAGTAAGCTCGTCAACGCTTTTACAGATTTCGATTTTTGCCATCATTTTTATCCCGAGAGTTTTTTGCCATATCTGGATAAGTCGGCGCGTGATCGTCTCGTGCTCGGAGACACACAGCACACTGACCTCAACCTTGTCTTTATCAAGCTCCGCAAGAGCCTCGGAAAAGCCCGAAACAGCCGCTGCAGCGCTGAATGTGTTTGAGGGTATGCCGCCGGAATTGTCCGAAAAAGGAACGCCGTTGACAACGCAGCACGGCGGAACGACCCAATATGCACGTTCCCCGAGCTGTTCATCATTGAAAATTTTATAATCCGTTGCGCGGCACATGGCCGAACGCAGTTTCTGGTTGTCAAGCTCATCAACTTTACAATTAAAAAGCAACCCCCAGGTGATATTATCAAGCTGTGTGATTTTGCAGCCGCCGCTTTTTGCCGCTTCGAGCACCGATTGATCAATTGGTGCGGCATCATAGCCGTCATTTGTCAACCGTTCAAGAATCAGTGAGCTGTCGGTTGTGAAGCCGTAGGTCACGGAGAACGGGTATGCCATGTTCTTTTCGTTGTCCGGGTTCTGTCGCAGAACGATTGAAGTGCCCTGATACCACCTTGAAAGATAGAACGAACCGTTGCAGAGAACATATTCCGCCGAAAGGCCGTATTTACCATTGCAAGCAACGAAAAATCCTTCGCTGCACGGCATTGCAACCGGCTTCGCGAGAATCTCGGGCAGTGCTGCACAGGGGGTGTCAAGGGTTATCACAAGAGTCGAAGCGTCCGCCGCCGAAACGCCGAGAGTTGTCGGATTCGCTTTTTTTTCATATATATCCTGCGCGTTTTTAATTGAGAAGAGCAATTGAGCGTCAGCGGAATGTGTGTCAGGAAGCACAGCCCTGCGCAGAGCAAAGACAAAGTCGGCAGCGGTGAGGGAGTTGTTGAAGGTTTTTTCGTATTCCTCGCCCAGCACGGCAGCGTGGTTTGTGTTGAGATGCCATTTCAGACCCTCTCTGAGTTTGAAAGTGTAGACAAGACCGTCGGCCGACACCGTACATTCATCTGCGGCGGCGAGAACAGGAGCCCCGGTGCCGTCAAGTTTATACAGCCCTTCATAGCAGTTAGCAATTATGTTCCGCTCGCTCTCGCCGAAAGCCACCTGAGGGTCAAGACACTGCGGCTCATATGGCAGCGGAGAATAAAGCTGCGCACCCTTGCCGTTTCCCGAACATCCGAACAGAGAAAAAACTACAGCCAGCAATGTGATTGCTGAAATAAACCTGTAAAGCTTCATAACTTGTCAATCCTCACTGTTCTCAAGCCACTTCGCCAGCTGATCGGCAAGCGCTGTGTTGCCCTTCGGAGCGTTGCGGCTCTGCTCTTTCATATAGCTTTGCACGTCACGCTTGCCTGCACCGCGCTCCTCTCTGCGCTTTTCAAAATCAGAGAGCTTTTCACGGTATCCGCAAACGCAGAAGAACATTTTCTTGTCTCCGTCGCCGCGCATTTCAAGTTTTTTGTGGCAGTTCGGGCATCGTGCGTTGGTTTGCACGCTCACACTCTTTCTGTAACCGCATTCACGGTCCGGACAGATGAGCATACGACCCTTTTTCCCGTTAACATCCAGCAGGTTTTTGCCGCATTCGGGACACTTTTCCATCGTAACATTGTCATGGACATAAACTGAGCTGTCTGCAATCACCTGCGAAACAAGAGAGGTGGCGTATTCACGCATTTGCTCAATAAATCTGTCAATCCTGAGCTTGCCCATGGAGATGTCCTGAAGCTGTTGTTCCCATTTTGCCGTAAGCTCTGCGGATTTAAGATCCGGCGGAACGATTTTGATGAGCTGCTTGCCCTTCGAGGTGGGGTAAAGATCTTTACCTTTACGCTCAATATAGAAAATATCAAACAACTTTTCAATGATGTCTGCCCTTGTCGCGGGTGTACCCAGTCCGCTGGTTGCGGCAAGAACGCTGCGAAGCTTTGCGTCGTCAACCTGAGATGACGGGTTTTCCATCGCAGTGAGCAGTGTGGCCTCTGTGTACCGCGCGGGCGGTTTCGTTTTGCCTGCGCGGACACTGCAGCTTTTCGGCATTGCGGACATTCCCTGAGTGATTTTCGGAAGCTGTTGAAGCTTGAGGTCGGAGGAGCTGTCATCGTCGTCCGTTGTCAATCCGTACAGCTCTTTCCAGCCGGCTTTCAAAACTGTTCTGCCCTTTGCGAAAAAGCTTTTTCCGCCGCAGGTAATTCTGACTTTGACCTCCTCATATTCAAACGGAGGGCTCAATACAGCCATAAACCGCCTGACAACGAGGTCGTAAATATTCTTCTCCTCCGGTGAAAGCCGGTTCAGGTCAACATATTCCTCGGTCGGGATGATTGCGTGATGGTCTGTAACCTTTGCGTTGTTGACAATATATTTTGTGTTAAGCTTTCCGCTGAGCAGAAGCTTCCCCGCGGCACCGGCGTATTTTTCGACAGCGATGCTGCGCAGACGCTCCGGCAGAGTTGGCACCACATCGTCGGAAATATAGCGCGAATCCGTGCGCGGATAGGTCAGCAGCTTGTGCGTCTCATAAAGGCATTGCATAATTACGAGAGTCTGCTTTGCCGAGTAAGCGTATTTTCTGTTGGCGTCCCGCTGAAGCTCCGTCAGATCATATGCTGCGGGCGGTGCGGTCTGACGGTATTCCTTCTGAACCTGTGTAAAGGCGGCGGGCTTGCCGGCCACGGAATCCGCAATCCGCTGCGCTTCCTCTCGGTTTGAGAACCTTGTGTAGCCCTTTTCATCCTGAAACAGAGCCGAATACCCGTCCAGCTCAAGATAAACCGAGAAAAAATCTCTCGGGACGAATTTTTCAATTTCTTCCTCTCGGCGGACAATGAGTGCGAGCGTCGGAGTCTGCACTCTGCCGGCGGAAAGCTGCGCATTGTGCTTGCAGGTGAGTGCCCGTGTGACGTTCAGCCCGACGAGCCAGTCTGCCTCGGCACGTGCGAGTGCGGAAAGATAGAGATTGTCATATTGCGCTGACGGGCGCAAGGAGGAAAAGCCCTCTTTAATGGCTCTGTCGGTCTGCGAGGAAATCCACAGCCGCTTTGCCGGCTTTCTCCAGCCTGCTTTTTGCATTATCCAACGCGCCACAAGCTCTCCTTCGCGTCCGGCATCGGTTGCAATCACAAGCTCGTCAATGTCCGGGCGGCGCATAATTGCCGCAACCTCTTTGAAGCGCTTTGAAGTCTGCTTGATAACGGTAAGCTGCATTTTTTGCGGCAGCATCGGTAAATCCGAAAGATTCCACGAAGCGTATTTGGAATCGTAAGCTTCCGGGTCTGCAAGCGTGACCAGATGCCCGAGCGCCCAGGTTATGATATATTTCTGCCCGACATAGCTGTCGCCGTTCTGACGGCAACCGAGCACACGCGCGAGATCCTTCGCAACCGAAGGCTTTTCTGTCAAAACAAGAATTTTGCTCAATGCTGCACCTCCCGAAATCCATACATATTCATTATAGCAAATCAGTCAAAGGATGTAAACGCATATTTTGAAGCAATGTGCAAATAATTTTATCCGGATAATAAATTAATTGCGGAGGCATAAAGCATGGATTATCTGAAAGCTTTTATCATCGGCGGACTCATCTGCGCTGTCGGCCAAATACTCATTGACACAACAAAGCTGACACCGGGGAAAATACTTGTCTGTTTTGTTGTTGCCGGCGTTGTTCTCGGGGCTGTCGGAGTTTATGCTCCTCTTGAACGGTTTGCGGGAGCAGGTGCAACTGTTCCTTTAACCGGCTTCGGTTATACTCTTGCAAAGGGAACGAAGCTTGCGGTTGAGGAGCACGGCCTGATCGGTGTGTTAACAGGTCCTTTGACCTCGGGTGCGGCGGGTGTTACAGCGGCGGTGCTCAGCGGTTTGGTAGTGTCATTGTTTACAAAGCCAAAGGAAAAGTAAACTTATGCAGAATTGGTAAATAAAGAAACTAAATATTTTTTAAAATACCAGTGACAAAATAAACAGGATATGGTATAATTCTCATTGTACGGGAGTATTTCCACCCGATTCAAAATTCAAGGAGGATTAACCAATGCGAACCCTTTCATCAAGAGCAAGAAAATTGCTTGCCGCGTTAATGGCCGTGCTGATGATTTCCACAATGTTCCCGGCCGTTGCTTTTGCAGGCGATATTGTTGAAGAGGAAGACAACATCCCGGCGGCGCTTCCGAAAACGGTCACGCTGGGTACATATGAGCTTGACGGAAACACCCAAAACGGCAAAGAGCCGATTGTCTGGAAAATACTCAAAACCAATGAGGACGGCTCAATGCTTCTTATTTCGGAGAATGTTCTTTTCACCGATCTTATGCATACCTCCAGAATCGAGATTCCGCAGTTTGTTGACACCTCACTCTTCGCTTCACTCAACTCAACCTTCTTCAACACTGCTTTTTCCGCAGAAGATAAGCTTTTGCTCAACAGTGTCGGCACAAACAATTCAACCGATTATTATGTTCGTTTGCTGACAAAGGACGAGGCGACAATCGGAAATGCTGCTTGTGTATTTGCTGACGGCAACGACAGAATTGCCCAAAACTATGCAGGTAACGTTGCCGCTTGGTGGCTTTCCACAGCCGCTGCGGCATCAGGTGCCGGTGCGAAGCGTTATTTCACTGCTCCGACAACAAATGCAAACACATTCACAACTTCATCGTTTGTCGATGTTGCAAGCGGTGTGCGCCCGGTAATCTTCGTCAAAAAGCTTCCTGTTGTGACCTTCACAAAAACAGCCGGCATAACTTATAAGGATTTGAGAAATGTTGCTTTTGAATCCGCATATGTCGCCGGCAGCTTTAAATTCACTGTGAAGCTGGCTGAGGTTTATGATGAGTCCGTTGTTGCCGTAAAACTCAACGGCACACCTATCACTGCCGATGAAAAAGGCATTTACACTGTGACATGTACAAACGATGCTGCAGTTGCAGTTGAGGGATTGACACTCAATCCGCAGGACATCTTGAATTACACCAACGCTGTTGCACGTTTCAACACAGAAAAAGCGCTGAATGACCTTACGGTTATGAACGCTCTTGTCGAAACAGACACCTCCGACTTCTTGACAGTTGCCGAATTCGACGGGCTTGCAGCTTCAGTCAACGGCGGCATTGATAAAATGCTTGTCTATTACAACGCCGTTGCTAAGTACAACGGAATCCCCGACAAGACTCGCTACAACCTCACCGCTGTTGAAGCACTTGTTAACACATCTGTTGCGGGTTACACCCAGCCTTCCGAATTTGAGGCGCTCGGTAATCAGATAAACGCTGCCCTTGCAGCAACCCCCGCCGACTATACTGCATATGACTTGGCGAAAGCGGCAGGCATGGCAAAGTATACTGACAGCACAACCTACAATGTGTCTGTCTCCGGTGATTCTCCCGAGGCAACTGCGGCAAAGGCGTTGAGAGATGCTTTGTATGCAAACGTTGCCGGTAAAAACGTTCTTCAGCAGAAAGTTGTTGACGATCAGACTGCTGCCATCAACACCGCTGCGGACGGACTTTACCGCAAAGCCTCCAAGTATCTTGCCGAATGGCAGGAAGCCAAGCGCGCGGCTCTCACCCTTGTTCCGGAGAATTATGTTGACTTTTCTGCTGTAACCGCGGCAATCGACGTGGCCGATTATGATAACTTCACAGGCGAAACCGACACTCCTCCGAACCCCGACAACAGGTATGACAATGAGGTTCACCAGGCAGCTTTGAACATTAATGCCGCTGTTGCTGCACTTGTTCTCAGACCTGCTGATTTCACGGAGTTTGATAAAGCCGTTGCGCTTGCCAAGTCGATGACGCTTGAGGATTATTATGAGGATGAGGCATGGGCAATTCTTCAGGAGAAGATTGCCGATTGCGAAAAATACGACAAAACCGGCAAAACCTTTAAGGATAATCAGGAAGAAATCGACAAACTGACAGAGGCTCTCACCCTTGCAATTGCTGACGCAACCCCCATTCCGAGCTTCTGGGATAAGGTTAAGACTTGGTTTGACGAAAACTTCGGTGAGGCTTTCCGTTGGCTCAAGACTATATTCCTTCTTATCGGAATGCTCATCAGAGGCGAAATTGATATCAAAGAAATCATTGATATGCTTTAATCCTTCGTTGCAATAAATAACTTTCAGCCCCGTTCAGATGAACGGGGCTGAATTATTGGGTTGTATTATCATCTGCAATCTTTGCTTGCCGGCCGAATCAGGCCTGTAAAAATTCAATGCTTTACTTATAATAAATTGCCAGCGTTGCGTAAATCTCCGCATTTGCGCTGACGTTGATGCTGTTGAAATCTCCGCCCCAGTCATCTGTGTAGCCGGCTGTCCAATCTCTCGGAATAAAAGTGCCTCCGAAAAGTTCGGCGCGCTCGTAGAGATAGTTGTCATAGGCAAAATCAATCGACTTTCCGATGTTTTCAATATATCCCTTGCATGCGGGGTCATACGGCGCAAGCGCACAAAAGCCGTTAAGCAATATCATGTTGAACCAGACATTTGAGCCGGGATAGCTTTTCACTCCCGAGGCACTGTCCTTGGCAAAAAATCTGTCGGCGCAATTTGCCCATCTCGATGCGTCAACCAGATATTCTTTGCTGCCTTTCACTCTGTAAAGTTCAACGGCGGCGGTTATGGGGGAACCGCTGTTGTAGGAATAAAAGTCCTCCGCAAGTCCCATAACTCCGGTGATGTTGTTGCTGTCATCCTTTTCAAATGCCATCAGGTCATAGAAAACGCCGTCGGCGTTTTCAAGATATTTTAAAAAGGTGTAGGCCTTTTCGGCGTGGGACAAATATTCCTCTTTGCCGGTCAGCCTGTAAAGCGCGGCAAGGCACTGAACAGCGGGGCCGTTTGAGCAGGTGTGCAGCGCATCGTGCCTGCTGTCCCAGTAAAAACCGCCCACCTGTACGCCCTGCGGAATGTCAAAGCCGTAATCGTGCAGTACCTGAGGGTCAAGGTCCGTATACCCGCTGGCGATGATAAAATCGGCAATTTGCGTTGCATAATCAAGATGCTTTTTGTTGCCGGTCAGCTCATACAATGCAACGAAATCCCGGCAAAGCCACATGTTGTCGTCATAAGCTATTCCGCTGTCGGCCCCTCCCTTTTTGTTTGCACGCGTCACCGCATAGCCGCCGAAGGAGCCGTCTGCGTTGTCGTGACGGTAGTATTGCAGACCGTCAATCACTTTTTCACACTTTTTCAGATATCCGCTGTCAAGAGCCGCCATCTTCACAGTCAGGGAGAACAGTGCGCCGTATTCCCAGCAGGAGCTTGCGGTGTCATTCCAACCGACAACCATAATCAGTTTGTTTGGCAGGGGGAAATAGCAGTTGTTGTAGTAAGACCCCGCGAGAAGATTGGCTCGGATTTCACACTTCTCAAATTCGGATGCCCCGGGCTTGTCAGTGCTGTTGTGGAACACCGCGGGCATACCTCCGCCGAAAAGAATTGAGAAAAGCTGAGCAATGCAAAGCAGGTACATAGTGATTTTAGACATTTTTTCACATCCGCGTTTTGTTGTTGATATTCGCTGCCTATATGTCAAATTGTATCATAGTTTTGCGCGAGATTCAACATTTGTATTATGTGAGCTTGCACAGGGGAGCGCTAAATCATAAGATTTTATTTTTGTTTTGATTTGACGGCAATTGTTTGAGCATAAAATAAAAGCTGCTTCCTGCCACCGATTCGGCACAAGAAAACAGCTATAATAATCCGAATATTTATTTTTATTCCGAATACAGGAATTTTTTCAGATAGCTCTGGTTTGCACCGAGGTCGGAAAGAAGAACCTCCTGACCGTCCTTGATTGCATCCTCCCAGGTGCCGTCCGCAGGCACGCGCGCCTGTTCAACATCATAAAAACGGTATTTGAATGCGGCACCCACGGAAAGCCCGGTCAGCTTTGCGGGGGTCAGATCTGTTTCGATTTGAGGCATAACGCTTTTGACAACATTGCGCAGGCGAATCACACCTGATCGCTTTGCTTTCGAAATCAGAGCAGTCATCACCTTGCGCTGGCGTTGGGTGCGCATAAAGTCGGAATCGAGATATCTGATTCTGCAATACCACAGCGCTTCCTTGCCGTTGAGTGCCACACTTTCACCCGCCGTGATGTTTTGCAGATGAACCTTGTCACGCATATACGCCGCTTCTTTCTCGCTGATTTCAACCTTAACTCCGCCGAAGCTGTCAACAATATCTGTGAATATATTGAAATCAACGAGCACATAATTGTCGATTTTCACATTGAAGTTGTATTCAATTGTGTCCATAACAAGCTGCGCACCGCCGTATTTGCACGCGGCATTGAGCTTCGCATATCTCTTTGAGTCCGGAATATACACCCATGTGTCTCGCATGAAGGAAGTCAGTCGGACGGTGGAGGTCTTTTTGTCAATGCTGAACAGGAGCATTGAGTCGGAGCGTGAATCGTCTGTTGCCGCGCGGCGGTCAACACCGATGAGAAGAATGTTTTCCACGGCGCTGTCCTGCATGAGCTCGCTGCTGTTCAGGTAAACATTTTCGCGGTGCCCGGTTTCGTTGTAATTCACCGTGCTGAACATGGCGAATGTGAACCCGACGCAAACGCCGAAAAGAATGCAGACAAGCAGAACGGCGCTCACAAGCCTGCGGAAGAAAGATTTCTTCTTTTTCTTGTGTGAACCGTGACGGTCGTTCCGGCTGCCTCTTTCGGAAAAACGCTCATAGTCATAATTCCCGTGCGACCCCTGAGCGGAAGTATCCGAATTTTTGCCTCCGGTGATGTATACATCTCCCGAGTGTCCGCCGGCATTCTCATTGTGTTTGCCCCCGGTGATGTATACGTCGCCGGAGTTATCGTCATCCGGAGTTTTGCCTTTTCCGGAAACATAGATATCCTTCATTGTAAGCTTCCTTTTTCAACAGTAATTTTTCTGCTGCTTTCATCTTCTCCCGGCTCGATTGTCACAATCAAAGCGTCGTCAGGAAGTGCGGCGGCAATGTTTTCGCTCCATTCGCAAGCGATAATGTGCCTGCCGTCAAGATAATCGAAAAAGCCGGTGGAATATAAATCGTCCCAGCTTTCGATTCTGTACATATCAAAATGCAGCAGCGAAGGGTCGCCCATGTATTCATTTACAATTGCAAACGTCGGGCTGCTCACCTGAGCGTCAAGCCCGAGCCCGCGCACAAGCCCGGTGACAAAGGCGGTTTTGCCCATACCCATGCCTCCGAAAAGCGCAACGAAACTGCCGGGCACAAGTTCGGCGGCGAGCGCTTCGCCGAGTGCCTGTGTCTGCCCGACAGAGTGTGTATAATAAACTTCTTTTGTGTAACTCATATTATATAATTGTAACATAATTTCGGGAAAATACAACCTATTGCTTGAAATATGTTAAATTTCGGGTTATAATAACCTAACGGATAAAGATGAAAGGGACGGTGGGAAGTGAAAAAACATTCCGGTGAGCTTCGTGATGCCTTTTTTGAAACTGATCTTCTCACCTTTGCCGTCTGCCTGCTGACCTCGGCTTTCGGAGTACTTATGGTTTTCAGCGCCACTCTCGTTGACGTCCCGGAGGGAGGCCACATTTCGAGGGATGCGCTGGTTATGGCAATTGCTGTCGGTGCGGGTGTGATTATAGCACTTGCAATTTCTTTCATTGATTATGAGATTGTTCTTAAGCTCTGGTTTGTGATTGCCGGCGCTTGTGTGTTGCTCATGCTCGCGCTGTTCAAATGGGGCGTCGGTCCCGAGGGAAGAAGCGATGTAAAAACCTGGCTGGATTTCGGCGGAGTTTTTTTTCAGCCTTCGGAGCTGTTGAAGCTCGGTTTCATTATTACTTTCACAATACATCTCGAGCTGGTCAGAGATGACGTCAGTTCAATCAAAAACGTCCTTCTGCTGTGTCTGCACGCAGTGGTGCCCATGGGTCTTGTTGCCTTGACGGGAGACCTCGGCTCGGCTCTTGTGTTTGCGTTCATTTTCGTGTTCATGATGTTCCTTGCCGGAGTAAAGCTCAGATATTTCCTCATCGGAGGCGCAGTTGTTCTTGCCGCCGTTCCGATTGTGTGGATAAAGGTTTTCAGCAGCATTCAGCGGGATCGCTTTCTCGCCCTGATCTATCCCGACAGATACCCCGACATAATCTATCAGCAGCTTCAGGGCAAACGCGCTCTCGGTTCCGGTCAGCTTCTCGGCAGCGGTCTGTTCAAGGGACCGTTCACGCAAAACGGAGTTGTTCCCGAAAGTGAGAATGACATGGTTCTGAGTGTTGTGGGCGAGGAGCTGGGCTTTGTCGGATGTATTGCGCTCATGCTCGCTCTTGCGTTCATTGTTTATCGTATTGTCAAGGTCGGAATGAAGTCAAACGATTATCCCGGAAAGCTGCTTTGCATGGGCATTGCCGTGATGATAGGCTCGCAGATTGCGGTCAATGTGGGAATGTGCCTTATGCTCCTGCCGTGTATCGGCATTACTTTGCCTTTCATGAGCGCCGGCGGTTCGTCGAATTTGTGTATATATATCGGCATGGGGCTGGTGTTCAGTGTTTACAGATTTAACAAGGAGCGCGCACCGACAAATTTCCGCGTTTCAAAAATCAGCACTCCGTTTTCGTGATGTGCGGCAATATTTGGACGGGGCTGTTGAACAGACAGCCTCTGTTTTTTTGCTGTACGCAGTTGACATCAAATATGTCATGTAATATTATATAACAATGCACTATGAGTGAATTGATAAATGTTTTTGAAAGATATGAGGAGAAAAAATGATTTACAGGCAGTTTCGGAATCTGAAGCTCTCGGCACTCGGAATGGGTACAATGCGTCTGCCGACGAAGGCGGACAATTCGGAAATTGACATGGAAGCGGCGGAGGCGATGGTTGATTACGCCATGGCACACGGCGTGAATTATTATGATACCGCATGGGGCTATCACGACGGTAATTCAGAAATATTTGTCGGCAAGGCGCTGAGCAGGTATCCGCGCGACAGCTTCTTCCTTGCAACAAAATTTCCGGGCTATGATCTGTCAAACATGGGCAAGGTTGAGGAGATCTTTGAAAAACAGCTGCAAAAGTGCAGGACAGATTATTTTGATTTTTACCTTTTTCACAATGTGTGTGAAATGAACATTGATGAGTATCTTGACCGAAACTTCAATACTTTTGATTATCTTATCAAGCAGAAGAAAAACGGAAGAATCAGACATCTCGGTTTTTCCGCTCACGGAAGTCTTGAGGTAATGAAGCGCTTTCTCGATTATTACGGCGAGGCTATGGAATTCTGCCAGATTCAGCTTAATTATCTTGATTGGTCTTTTCAGGATGCTAAGGCAAAGGCGGAGCTGCTCAATTTGCACAATATTCCGATATTTGTCATGGAGCCGCTGCGCGGCGGCAGGCTTGCCAACCTCACCGAAGAAGAAGCCGAGCCTCTCAAAAAACTGCGTCCGGACGAAAGCATTCCGGCGTGGGCTTTCCGCTTCATTCAGAGCGTGCCCGGAGTTGTTGTAACCCTTTCCGGAATGTCCGATGCCGAACAGCTTTCGGAGAATGTTCGCATTTTTGAAACCGAAGCGCCGCTGAACAAAGAGGAAACGGACGTGTTGCTGAAAACAGCGTATGAAATGGTTGCAAAAGCAGGTGTTCCGTGCACTGCCTGCAGGTATTGTGTGCCGCACTGCCCGCAGGGACTGGACATCCCCGGCTTGCTTAAGCTTTATAACGAGCACAGCTTTACCGGCGGAGGTTTTCTGGCACCAATGGCGCTCATGGCAATCCCGACGGAAAAGCACCCGGACGCTTGCCTTGGGTGCAGAAGCTGTGAAAAGGTGTGTCCGCAGCAGATCAAAATTTCGGAGGCTCTCGCGGACTTTTCAAAAAAGCTTGGTAAATAAAAATATAAACAGGGTGCACAAAAGCAGACAGACATTGTTCCGTTTCGGTGCGACCCTGTTTTTATGTATATGGGATACAGCAAAAATGACTTACGGCTTCACCGTGCTGCGGTGATATCCGCCGATTCAAAACGATTCACTGTGATGACACCGTCGTCAACCGTGCATTCGCAGGTTACTCTGCGCACAGCCGAATCCGGCGACCAGCTTTGGGCGTAGGTCATGACGAGGGTAACTTCGCCGGAACCAATTCCCTTGAATACAAAGATCTCTGTTCCGCCTGCTCCGACAAGGCCTCCGGGGTTTTCGTCGGCAACGTAGCTATTGCTCTTGAAAAAAATCGCCGAGCCGTTGATTTCGTAGGTCCAGGAATATCCGGTTGTTGCATTTGAGTCAAGCGCGACAGTCAGCTCATCCGCCTGAACGGTATAAGAGCAGTCGGGATATCCGCCGTTAACAGGGGAGGGAGCACCGCCGAATATCATTGGAAACAGGAAGCACAAAAACGAAAGAATCGCGGACAGCGCTTTCTTGAAGGGTAACACAAATAAAAGCTTCATGTTGTCAGCTCCTTTGCATAAATATGTCACGCGGACATTATACTGCGGCATAATCGGTATGTCAAGAGCGTAAAATAGGAGATTCATCATTACAAACATCGGTCAAGTCTGCCGTGTATTGCTGTTGCCGCGTTTTTTTTTAAACGCTATTGCTTTTTTTAAAAAACGAACCCCGTTTGCGGCCAATCTCCGGCGGTACGAAAATAATACATACATCTTTTGAAGTTTGATTATTTTGTGTTTGTTCACTTGAATTTTTACCCGAACAGTGTTACAATTATTTATATTCGCAGCTTAATATAAGCCGAAAGAGGGAACATGTTGTGACAAAACAAAAGCGCATTTTTGCCGCCGTTATGGCTGCTGCAGTTTGTCTTGTCATGCTTTTTTCGGCGATGTATATTATTGTTGAATCGGATCATGACTGTGTCGGTGAAAGCTGTCACATCTGTTTGCAGATAAGCTTTTGCACAAACGCGCTGCGCAAACTGTCTTTTGCCGTTGCTGCAATTGCGGTTGCCGCTGCACTTGTCTTTTCCATTTGTAATGTACTTCTGCCGCCTGTCGATACAGGCGTATACGGCACACTGACTGCTCTTAAGGTCAAGCTTTCGGAATAAAATCAACAATTCAAGGAGACTGCCCGGCTTTTTCGGGCTTAAGGCACTTGCCTGTCTCCTTGTATTTTTATGTCCATTTTTAATTTCGGTTTCGGAGGTTTGAAAATGAAAAAAATTATATGTATAATTATTATGCTTTCTCTTAGCGTTTGCGTTGTTTCCGGGTGCAGCAGCACTGTCGGCAAGGCAGACGGCAGGCTAAGTATTGTTGCAACAATTTTCCCCGAATATGATTGGGTGAAGGAAATCCTCGGCAATAAAGTCGATGACTGCGACCTTACGCTGCTTCTCGACAACGGAGTGGACCTGCACAGCTATCAGCCGACGGCGGACGACATAATCAAAATATCGTCCTGCGATGTTTTCATCTTCGTCGGCGGAGAGTCCGACGCCTGGGCGGACAACGTGCTGAAGAAAGCAACAAACAAAGAAATGATTGTGATAAATTTGCTTGATGCCCTGGGCGATTCGGTGAAAGAGGAAGAAGTTATAAACGGCATGCAGTCGGAAAAGGAAGAACAGGAAACGGAAGAAATGGAATATGATGAGCACGTCTGGCTTTCTTTGAAAAACGCGGCAAAGCTGTGTGAAACAATCTCCGTTAAGCTCTGCTCCGTTGATTCCGAGAACGCCGGGATATATAAGCAAAATGCCGCCGCATATATTGAAAAACTGAATGACCTCGACGCGCGGTTCGCGGCAGCCGTGAATAACGCAAAGGTGAAGACTCTTCTGTTCGGGGATCGTTTTCCGTTCAGATATCTGGTTGACGATTACGGATTAGACTATTACGCCGCATTTGTCGGATGCTCCGCGGAAAGCGAAGCGGATTTTGAAACGGTGTCTTTCCTTTCGAAAAAGATTGATGAGCTGAACCTTCCTGCGGTGCTGACCCTGGAGGGCTCCGAGCACAAAATAGCCGAAACGGTCATTGCGAACACAAAAAACAAAAATCAGCGGATTCTGTCAATGGATTCCATGCAGTCAACAACCTCCGCCGATGTCCGTGATGGGGCAACATATCTTTCGGTTATGGAGAAAAATCTGAACGTGCTTAAGCAAGCACTGAACTGAGGAGGACGGCATAATGGCACAGTTGTCCTGCGAAAACCTGTCGCTCGGATACGATAAAAAAGAAATACTGCACAGCCTCAGCTTCACGGTTGAAAAAGGGGATTATCTCTGCATTGTCGGCGAAAACGGTGCAGGAAAAAGCACGCTGATGAAAACAATTCTCGGCTTGCAGTCGCCGCTCGGGGGAAGGGTAACAACGGGCGACGGACTGCGGCAAAGTGAAATCGGATATCTTCCGCAGCAAACCGTCATTCAAAGGGATTTTCCCGCGTCCGTCTTTGAAATTGTCATGTCGGGCTGTCAGGCACGGTGCGGACTTCGCCCGTTTTACAGCAAATCGGAAAAGCTTTTGGCGGAAGAAAACATCGAAAGAATGGGCTTGGGGGAGTTGAAAAGGCGCTGTTACCGTGAGCTGTCCGGCGGGCAGCAGCAGCGTGTGCTCCTTGCGCGTGCCCTGTGTGCAACGCAAAAAATATTGCTGCTGGATGAGCCTGTTTCTGGGCTTGACCCGAAGGTTACGTCCGAAATGTACAGCCTGATTGATGAACTGAATCATGGGAACGGTATTACAATTGTGATGATTTCTCACGATATCGATGCCGCCGTAAAATATGCGAGCAAGATTCTGCACATCGGCAAAACTGTGTTTTTCGGAACAACGTCGGAATATTTGAAAAGTGATTGTTGCCGTTCTTTCACCGGCGACACAAGGGAAGGTGATGACCGTTGACCGCACTGATTGACAAGCTTGTCTTCTATTTTCAATATCCGTTTGTAAGATATGCGCTGATAGTCGGGGTGCTCATTGCGCTTTGTTCCTCAATCCTCGGTGTAACTCTGGTGCTCAAACGTTTCTGCTTTATCGGAGACGGACTCTCACATGTTGCCTTCGGAGCAATGGCGGTTGCCGCGGTTGTCGGCCTCACGAACGATATGCTGCTTGTGCTGCCGGTTACGGTTCTGAGTGCCGTTTTGCTGCTTCGCTCCGGGCAGAACGCAAAAATCAAGGGCGATGCCGCCGTGGCAATGATTTCCGTCGGGGCGCTGGCAATCGGCTATCTTCTGATGAATATTTTTTCAACCTCGAGCAATCTCTCCGGTGATGTCTGCTCAACGCTGTTTGGCTCAACTTCAATACTTACGCTCAGCAAAACAGAGGTGTGGCTGTGTGCCGCGCTTTCAGTCGCCGTTGTGGCGGTGTTTGTTCTGCTTTACAACAAGGTGTTCTCCGTAACGTTTGATGAGGACTTCGCAAGGTCAGTCGGAACCAGAGCCGGATTGTATAATCTGCTGATTGCAATAGTCGTTGCCGTCATCATCGTTCTCGCCATGAACCTTGTCGGCTCACTGCTCATTTCCGCACTTGTCATTTTCCCTGCACTTTCGGCAATGCGGGTGTTTAAAAGCTTCAGGTCGGTGACTGTTTGCTCCGCAGTGCTGTCTGTGTGCTGTGCCTCTCTCGGAATATTGATTTCTGTTCTTGCGGGAACACCTGTCGGCTCAACAATTGTTGCCGTTGACATTGCGGCGTTTGCAGCTTTTTATTTCATCGGTTTAATCAAAGGAGGTGTCGGCAAATGAAAAAAATTGCTTGCAGTGTTTTGGCTCTTGTGATGCTTCTCTCTTTTGCCGCCTGCGTGGATAAGAACAGCGAAGCAGATGATGCGGCAGACAGCACCGATACAAGCTCAAATGCGGACAAAATTGACATTGACCTGACCAAATTGAGCAGCACCATGGTGTATTCAGAGGTTTACGCAATGATGCTGCTCAATTTGGTCAGGTCAATGTCAATTTTGTCCGCATTTG